>NZ_JBHSUL010000035.1:0-111810 GCF_042660675.1 Marinilactibacillus sp. GCM10026970 | reverse complement strand
AGATTTGGTGTGGTAACTTTAGTCTATCAGAGAATCTCGCTTGTTTCATTTTACATAAAAATAGTGCTGGCGAATTCTCACCAACACTAGATATTATAGAACCTTACTTATCCTGATATACTGCGGAAGTATAAGCATAACCAGTATCAAATTTAACCTCATCAAGATTTAAAAAGTTTTTTAGATTCAACACGGTAGCTCCGTAGAGACTAGCTTGACTCCCTAATTTTGATTTAGACAGTTGAATGTTCCTATAAATAGATTTATCTAGATGTTTTTTTATGACGGAAAGGATGTTTGGTAACTTATCAAATATCTCAGAATTCACATAAATAACTTCTGGATCATATGTCCCCATGATATTCATTAAACCAATAGATAAATCTTTAGCGAAATGATCAATAAGAACGTTGGTTTCAACATCTTTCTGCTCAACAGCTTTTATTAGATCATCAAAAGTACATTGATCGTCTTTTTTTAAAATTTGGAACCTTCGAATCAAGGCTGTGAAAGAACCGTACTGTTCAAAGCACCCCTTATTACCACAAGCACACTGAATACCGTCTGGATACAAAATCGTATGACCGATTTCGCCACTACGTCCTTTAAATCCTCGAAACAATTGTCGATCCAAGATAATACCAGCACCAATACCTGTATGAACACTGAATGAAATTAAATGAGTATGTTCGTAGTCATATGCAGCTTCCGCTAAAGCAGAAAGATTGGCTTCATTTTCAATATAAACTGGAATATTTAACCGATCTTCGAGTTCCTTCACTAGATCAATCTCATCAATATCAAAATAAGGGGTGTAACTGATTTGGTTTTCATCTACAACTCCATGAATGGCAATCGCTATCCCAACAATTCCAAAAGGTATAGCATTATGCTTAGTGTTAAATTCTTGAACATGATGAACCAGCCGTTCAATCACATTTACTTTACTAATTTTGCAATGCTCAGTATATTTTTCGATGACTTCACCATTAAGGTAGGTGGCTAATGAACTAAATTGATCAGAACGTAGGTCAATACTAAAAGAAATTCCTGCCTTTTTATTGATTTCCAGATAAATTGGCTTTCTACCACCAGCAGATGAGCTTTCTCCAGCTCCTATTTCAATGACATATTGGGCTTCAATTAAATTTCTGACGATTTCTGAAACGGTGGCTTTATTCAAACCCGTAAGTTCTGATATTTTTGCTCGAGACACTTGATAGCCATTCATAACAGTTGACATGACAAGAATCGTGTTACTATTTCTTGTAAAAGATTTTTTAAGTTCCATAGAGTTCTCCTATTTAAATAGTTGATTTAATTTAAAAATGAAAGCGGTTGACTTTTTGACGCTTTTAAATTATAGTTTGTTTATTATATAAACTAACTAGTTATACTGTACCATATTCCCATCCTTATTTGAATGAAATTTGTTCTTTATTTGAAACGAAAAGTTAAAAGGAGCGTGAAAAATGAGTTACGTATTAGGAATGGATTTAGGAACGAGCGGATTAAAAGGGATACTAGTTGATCGAACAGGTCGAATCGTAGCTTCAGCAGAGAGTGATTATCCACTATTCACTCCACAAAGAGGCCATAGTGAGCAGGATCCTGAAGAATGGTATGTGGCAGCGTTAAAAGTACTCCAAAGTATTAGAGAATCTGTACCGGATATGAGTCAGAAAATAGAAGGTATTAGTTTTTCTGGACAGATGCACACATTGGTCTTACTTGATCAAGCAGATAAGGTCTTAAGGAATGCAATCTTATGGAACGATGTTAGGACAACAGAACAATGTGAGCTGATCACTGAAACATTAAAAGGAAGTTTGCTTGAGATTACTAAAAATAAAGCGCTTGAAGGGTTTACGCTTCCCAAACTACTTTGGGTCAAAGAACACGAACCAGAGATTTATGATAAAATCAGCACATTTTTGTTACCAAAAGATTATCTTGGATTTCGTTTAACTGGTCAAAAACAAATGGAGTTCTCAGACGCAGCTGGGACTCTACTGTTGGATATTGAAAATAGAAGTTGGAGTGAAACCATTCTAAATACCTTTTCAATTGATCCAGATATTTGTCCAAAACTTGTCCGTTCAGATGCGTGTATTGGTTTTTTAGATCCAGATATTTCCAAAGCATTAGGTATTGAAAAAGCAGTAAAAGTCTTTTCAGGTGGAGCAGATAATGCCTGTGCTGCACTTGGTGCAGGTATTGTTGAACCAGACCAGGCTATGGCTAGTATTGGAACTTCAGGTGTATTTCTCTCCAATGAAAAACGAGGAGATAAATCATTTAATGGAGAATTACATTATTTTAATCATGTTATTGCCGATCAATTTTATACGATGGGCGTTACATTAGCAGCAGGAAGTAGTCTGAGTTGGTTCAAAAAAACATTTGCTGAGCACGAAACTTTTGAAACCCTACTGGAGTCTATTGATGCAATTGAACCAGGATCAGAAGGGTTGTTATTTACACCTTATATATCAGGAGAACGCACGCCGTACACAGATAGTACGATTCGTGGATCCTTCATCGGAATGGATATTGGACATAATAAGAACCATTTCACGAGAGCAGTGCTAGAAGGAATAACATTCTCATTAAAGGATTCGTATGAAATTATGCGCACACACGCGGCCTATCCATTCAAGACAATTGTATCAGTGGGAGGGGGGGCAAAAAATAAAGTTTGGCTACAAATGCAAGCTGATATTTTTGATACACCAATTCGGACGCTTGAGACCGAGCAAGGGCCTGCAATGGGTAGTGCAATGATTGCAGCAGTTGGCATAGGTTGGTTTGCTGACTTCAAAACTTGTGCTGACACCTTTGTTCACTACAAAGATATCTATCATCCAATAGAAGAAAACGTTCAAAAGTACGAAAATCTTTACAAGGTCTATGGACAAATTTACGAAGCTACTGCAGCTTTAAACAGTCAACTATCTAAATATAATAAATAGTTGACACCGCATACATTTTTGGATATAGTTTGTTTGTATAATAAACTAACTAACCTACTTAGGAGTGATTATGAATGGCATATTTTGACAATATCAATAAAATTCAATACGAAGGTGCTACTTCAAAGGATCCGTTAGCTTTTAAATTCTATAACCCTACTGAAAAAGTAGGAGACAAAACTATGGAAGAAATTTTAAGGTTTGGTGTTGCTTACTGGCATACATTTACAGAAGATTTATCAGATCCTTTTGGTGCCGGAACAGCACTCAGACCTTGGGATAAATACTCAGATCCAATGGATAAAGCGAAAGCCAGAGTAGAGGCTGCTTTTGAGTTATTTGAAAAGTTAGGCGTGCCTTACTTCTGCTTTCATGATTTCGATATTGCTCCCGAAGGAAGTTCCTTAAAAGAAACCCTTGAGAATCAGGATATTATCGTTGATATGTTTGAAGACTATATGAAAGATAGCAAAGTTAAGCTTCTATGGAACACAGTGAATAACTTTTCACATCCGAGATTTGTTCATGGAGCAGCGACGTCAAATAATGCAGACGTTTTTGCTTACGCAGCTGCGAAAGTGAAAAAAGGGCTTGAGGTTGGTAAGCGACTAGGAGCCGAAAACTACGTATTTTGGGGTGGTCGAGAAGGATATGAAAGTCTTTTAAATACCAATATGGGGCTTGAATTAGATAATTTAGCAAAATTCTTCCATATGGCTGTAGATTATTCAAAAGAAATTGGATTTGATGCTCAATTCTTGATTGAACCAAAACCAATGGAACCGACTTCTCACCAATATGATTATGACGTAGCGCACGGATATGCCTTTTTACAAAAATATGATCTTGCAGACAAATTTAAATTCAATATTGAAGCTAACCACGCAACCTTGGCAGGACATAGTTTCGACCACGAACTTAGATACGCAAGAATTAATGGCATGTTAGGATCTGTCGATGCTAATCAAGGTCATCCTCATCTTGGATGGGATACGGATGAATTTCCAACGGATCTAAATGCTACGACATTAGCCATGTATGAAATTCTTAAAAACGGCGGACTGGGTTCTGGAGGTCTGAACTTTGATGCGAAAGTCAGAAGAACTTCATTCCATGCAGATGATTTGTTCAAAGCGCACGTTGTGGGGATGGATAGCTTTGCACTTGGTTTAAAGGTAGCCCATAAATTAATCGAAGATAGAGCTCTTGAGTCAATCGTCGATAACCGTTACCGTTCATTCAACCAAGGGATCGGTAAAGAAATCAGAGAAGGAAAAACAGATTTTAAAAAACTTCAAGATTACGCTTTAAGACTAGATGATATCCAGAATGAATCAGGACAATTAGAAGAAATTAAAGCTATATTAAACCAGTATTTAGTAACTACACTCGCTAAGTAAATCGTACTGAAAAGAACCAAGTGAAAAAGCTTGGTTCTTTTTGTCGATTCATTTTTAAGTCTACTATAAAAGGCTTTCCAAATTTCTTTATTTTCTATATGATTTAAGATGTAAAGAGTCTAATATGAACCAGATGAATTTTAATGTCCAACTAATAGGGGAGACACTATGAAGATATCGAAACATTGGAAAGTCCTAGCATGTGTAAGTGGTTTGGCTGCAAGTTCGATTGGTATTAATTTAAATACTATTGGCGTTTTCTATACACCTGTATCAGAAAGTCTTGGATTTCTTAGGGGAAGTTTTGCTTTGCACACAACTATTATGTCTCTAGTAATGTCTTTTATGGCCTTGACCATACCTAAGTTGTTGACCAAAATCGATATTAAAAAAGGTATTCAAATTGGAGTTGGACTATCGGTCATTACAACATTACTTATGACAGTGACTGAGGCCTTATGGCTTTTTTATCTATTAGCAGCAATTAGAGGCATTGGAGCTTCTTTTTACTCACCAGTCCCGCTTACCATACTTGTGAATAACTGGTTTGAAAAGAAAAACGGACTAGCAATGAGTTTGGGGTTTGGTTCAAGTGGTGTAGCTGGTGCTTTATTATCACCAGTGTTTAGTTTAGTGATTCATAATTATTCCTGGCAGATTGGCTTTTTAGTGATGGGGCTCGCTTCTTTACTGCTATGTTTACCAGCCCTGTTTTACCGCTTTGCTCTACATCCAAATGATGAAAATCTTCAACCATATGGAAAAGATCAAAAAGATGAAATCAAAATTACAGATATTCATCAAAAAATAGAAAAACCAAAAGTCAATGACATGAGATTCATTATTTTAGCTAGCATTGGATTGCTATTATCGCTGATAACGGGACTTCCACATCACTTACCTGGATATGCAGAAACTTTTGGTTTCAGTGCCACAATTGGTGCTTGGATGCTATCAGCATCTATGTTTGGTAATATTGGTTTCAAATTACTAGCAGGGACACTTGGAGATAGAATTGGTTCAATTAGAACAGCTTTTATGGTTATTGGATTAAACTTTATTTCTCTTTTGGTATTATTTAAAATTCACGTTCCAGGAATCATGATTTTTTCTTCCTTTTTCTTTGGTGCAATCATGTGTTTTCCAATCGTCATTTTACCTATGTTAACCATACATTTTTATGGAAGAACGCATTATATGAAAGTTTATCCGTTCTTTTCATTGATGACTGGGATTGGTGGAGCTTCTGGAGTAACATTAATTGGATATGCCTATGATTTCACAAAAAGTTATACCCCTGTATTTATGTCAGCGTTTCTATTGATTTTTCTGTCACTTAGTATGATTTTGACGTTAATACTAAGAAGCCAATCAAAATTTTCCTTACAAAAAGAGTAAATTAAGTTTATTAAGAGAACGCTTGCATCCTAGATCGAGTGATGGTATATTGTCTTCAAAGGTACGTACAAATTATTAGGAGGAATTGTATGAAGGCAACAGCTAAACTCAGTAAAGATACAGTTTTAGCAGATATCGATGCTAGAATTTATGGATCATTTGTAGAACATCTCGGAAGAGCGGTATATGATGGGATTTATGAACCAAATCATCCATCCGCTAATGAACTAGGATTCAGAGAAGATGTTATTGAAGTTATTAACGAATTAAATGTTCCTTTAGTTCGTTACCCCGGTGGTAATTTTGTATCCGGATACAATTGGGAAGATGGTGTGGGTCCTGTTGAAGACAGACCTAAGCGACTAGAATTAGCTTGGAGATCTGTGGAAACAAATGAAGTCGGGTTACACGAATTCATGAAATGGGCAGAACTAGCAAAAACTGAAGTCAACATGGCCGTCAACCTCGGAACAAGAGGTATTGATGCAGCGAGAAATTTACTAGAGTATTGTAATCATCCAGAAGGTACGTACTATAGTGATCTGCGCAAACAAAATGGCGCAGAAGAACCATTTAATATCAAAACGTGGTGTTTAGGAAATGAAATGGATGGACCGTGGCAAATTGGTCATAAAACAGCTGATGAATACGGTCGATTAGCAGAAGAAACGGCAAAGGCTATGAAATTGGTTGATGATACAATTGAATTAGTGCTTTGTGGTAGTTCATCAAGTAAAATGCCAACCTTTGGTGAGTGGGAGTATACTGTTTTAGAACATGCTTATGAATATGTAGACTTTTTATCTCTACATTTATATTGGGAAAATTTTGAAAATGATACAGCGAACTATTTAGCTAAATCCGTCGAAATGGACAAATTTATCAAGGGTGTTGTAGCCATTTGTGATGCAGTTAAAGCTAAAAAAGGTTCAGATAAACAAATAAATCTATCATTTGATGAATGGAATGTCTGGTATCATTCAAAAGATGCGGACTCTAAACGTGAACCATGGGATATTGCGCCTCCATTATTAGAAGATATCTACAATTTTGAGGATGCGTTGCTTGTAGGGTGTGGTTTAATTACATTATTAAATAACGCTGATCGAGTTAAAATTGCTTGTCTTGCGCAACTTGTTAATGTTATTGCACCCGTCATGACGATCAAAGACGGAGAAGTCTGGAAACAACCAATATTCTATCCATTCATGCAGGCATCAAACTATGGCCGTGGTAAAGTATTGAGATTAGATGTGAAGAGTGATACGTATGATTCGATCGAATATAAAAATGTTCCATTTATTGAAACGACTGCCATTTTAAATGAAGAAAACAATGAAGTAGTGATTTTTGCAGTCAACCGTTCACAAGATCAGGAAATGAATTTTGAAACTATTCTGGATGGTTTTGATAAATTGGAAGTTGTAGAAGCTACTGAGCTAGCAGATTATGATATCAAGAAAACAACTGAAAACGATCATGATGGTATGAACATCAAACCGAATGATTCCTTTAGTGTGAATAATGCTAAAGTCACAGGAACATTCAAACCACTATCTTGGAATATGATACGACTAGCGTATTAGTTTAAAAAAGATCTCCCTTTTATTTAGGGAGATCTTTTTTTGTAGAAAAACAGGACGATATAAACATAATTGTTGAAATAAACGTATAAATGTTTGCTTATTTTAAATACAATTGTTATAGTGAAAACAAGTGGTACGTACTAATTGCTTTAATGATACTTATGCGAATCGTATGAGTAAATATTAAGTATCTAATCTGCTTATTATTGATAGCGGTATCATTATTTTTTTGGAGTTGTATTTTAATTTTATAGGAGGTTAAGAAATGAATCGAAAACGATTACTGATGTTAGCTTCATCGGCGTGTATAATTAGCGCCTGCCAAACTGAAGGAGAAACAGGGACTTCAACAGATGAGGTTGAGACCATTGGCTCTAATAGAGAAAATGCGGAAGATATATCGCTGTGGACTTTTACGCCACAACATATCGAATTATATGGTGAGGCTGCAGAAAGATGGAATGAGGAGTTCCCGGAAAGACCCGTCAATCTAATAGCTGAAACATATCCATTTGAACAAATGCACAATAATTTACTACTCGCAGTTCAATCTGGCACAGGATTACCAGATATAGTGGATATTGAATTAGGACAGTATCCAAATTTCATGGAAGGTGTTATTCAGTTTGAACCAATGAATGAGTATGTTGAACCAATTCTGGATAGTGTAGTTGAATCTAGATATGAATTGTACGCTAGAGATGGAAACTATTATGGTATTCCGACACATGTTGGAGCAACGGTTATGTATTACAACACTGAAATCATGCATGAGGCTGGTGTTGATATTGACGAAATCGTAACTTGGGATGATTTTGTGGAAGCAGGAAAGCAAGTTGTTGATAATACGGATTCTAAAATGTGGAATGTTGGTACAGAAGATTGGCTGATGGATATGTGGCCAATGATTTCCCAAAGAGGATCGGACGCATTAGATGAGGATGGAGAAGTCACTTTTAACAACGAGGAAAATGTAGAAACATTACAATTTCTACATGATGCACTATACGTAGATGAAATTGCCGATTTAACTCCAGGAGGTATGAACCAATCAGAAGAATTTTATGGGTATTTTTTGGACGGTGGCTCAGCTGCTATCCTAGCTCCATTATGGTATATGGGGAGATTTGTTGACAACATGCCGGATCTTGAAGGGAAAATTGCTATTAGACCTATGCCGGCTTGGGAAGAAGGCGGCAACCGGTCTGCCGGTATGGGTGGAACAGGAACAGTTGTTACTCAAGCTGCAGAGAACGTAGAGTTATCTAAAGAATTTTTAGCTTATGCCAAGATGTCTGAGCAGGGAAACATTAATCTATGGACAATTCTTGGATTCGATCCTCCGAGATTTGATACTTGGGAGAGTGATGAAGTGAGAGACACAGATAATGTTTATTATGAATATTTTGGAGATAACATATTTGATGTTCTACTCGATATCAGAGACGAAATCAATACTCTAAACGTTACCGCAGATACTCCAAATGTCATTAACGAATACCATACACACGTTACGTTCAATGTATTGAGAAATAGAACTCAGACACCAAAAGAGGCATTAGACAGATCAGCAAATGTTGTCAGAAGCCTTCAGAGAGACTAAATCATTAACCTAAAAGAAAGGATGAAAAACAAATGGCTGAAAATACGCAAACAGCTCCAAAAGTAAGAAAAAGTAATAAACTCGGTAAATTTCTAAGCTCAAAAAAGGTTGTTCCTTACATTTTTGTTCTTCCATTTTTTCTATCATTTAGTATTTTAACGCTTTATCCAGCGATTAATGGTATTATCATGAGTTTCAGACAAATTCTTCCTGGAATAGTTGAAAATGTTGGTTTTGATAACTATTCTAGAGTTTTTAACCTCAACTTTTATGATGCTCTTTGGAACACAGTGATATATGTGTTTTGGACAACCGTACTTTTAACAATTATACCAATGCTTTTAGCGATTTTTCTAAATTCTAAAACGATTAAATTGAAGACGGTTTTTAGAGCTTCGTTGTTCGTTCCCGCGCTAACATCTACAATTGTGGGAGGGATGATTTTCAGACTGATGTTCAGTGAATCTAGTTCCGCTATCGGAAATCAATTGCTCTCTTTAGTTGGATTAGGACCATTAGAGTGGAGATATTCAGCTATAACGGCTATGTTCCTTATGGTGATTTTAGCGTTCTGGAGATGGACAGGCGTCAATTTACTTTATTATCTTGCAGCGCTTCAGAATATATCTGAGTCACTATATGAGCAAGCCGACATCGACGGTGCATCTGCTTGGGATAAGTTAAGGTTAATCACTGTTCCTCACTTAAAACCAATTACAGTATTCGTCAGTACGATCACAATCATTAATGGATTTAGGATGTTTGAAGAAAGTTTCGTTTACTGGGAGGCGACTTCGCCAGGGAATATTGGATTAACTATTGTAGGATATATCTATCAGCAGGGTGTAGGACAAAATGATCTTGGAT
The DNA here is from genome assembly GCF_042660675.1 of Marinilactibacillus sp. GCM10026970. Taxonomy (NCBI): domain Bacteria; kingdom Bacillati; phylum Bacillota; class Bacilli; order Lactobacillales; family Carnobacteriaceae; genus Marinilactibacillus; species Marinilactibacillus sp. GCM10026970. Next base: position 101,984 of record NZ_JBHSUL010000035.1, on the reverse strand, counting down.
TTGGAGCAGCAATTGGCGTCGTTCTGATGATTATTATCTTTATTATAAGCTCAATTTATTTAACTCTGACAGGAACTTTTGGAAAGGGGGAAGGAAAATGAGTAAAAAGAAAGCACTTATGATATTAGCCAATGTAGCATTCGGAATCATTGCTTTGATTGCATTATTTCCGATTATTGCTTTATTGATTTCTTCATTTCAACCATCTTCAGTATTAATGAGACAAGGGCTTAGCTTTTCAATTGATTTTAGTGAGTTGAGTTTTGATAATTATCGATTTATTTTCACAGAAGCAGATAATTACTGGACTTGGTACTCCAATAGTTTAATCATATCTATTATAACGATTGTAACTTCTGTTTTCTTTTCTGCGATGGTGGGTTATGCGTTAGCCGTATACGAGTTCAAAGGGAAAAATCTGTTTTTTGTCTGCGTTTTATTAATTATGATGATTCCATTTGAAATTCTAATGTTACCATTATATGAGTTGATGGCAACATTAAGATTGACCGATACTTATATTGCCGTAGTGCTTCCACTTGTCGTCGCTCCTGTAGCTGTATTTTTCTTTAGACAGTATGCGCAGGGATTACCACTTGAACTAATGGATGCTGCAAGAATAGATGGTAGCAATGAATATGGGATTTTCTTCAAAATCATGTTTCCGCTCATGGGTCCTTCGCTAGCGGCAATGGCTATATTACAAGGATTAGCAGCTTGGAATAACTTCCTATGGCCGTTACTAGTATTAAGATCAAACGATATGTTTACTTTGCCAATCGGACTCGCTACTTTACTAACGCCTTACGGTAACAACTATGATGTACTCATAGCGGGCTCAGTTCTGACCATTATACCGATTGTGATTCTTTTTATTTTTTTCCAAAAATACTTTGTAGCAGGACTGACTTCAGGAGGAGTGAAAGGATAATTGAAAGTAAATCAATATACAAAGAAAACACGGCTAGATATTACACTAACTTTGATTGTGAATCTGTGCAAACTGAATTTGCTGTGGATCACTTTTACATTACTAGGTGCCATTATAGCAGGAATTTATCCTGCTACTACGGCTGCTCTAATGGTTTCCAGGAAATGGCTATTAACTAAAGATTATACAGTTTCAGTAAAAGAATACTTTAGTCTTTTCAAAGAAGAATTTGTCTCAGCTAATAAGTCTGGCATTTTATTTACGATAGCTGGGTTAATCTTATTTCTGAATTATAATTTGTTAGCCAGTTCAACTCTAATATTGCCTATCATTGTTCCAATCGCTTTTTATATACTCTTATTTTCATTCATTACAACTTTGATTTGGTTTTTTCCACTTTACGTTCACAGAGAAAATAGTTTATTAAAACAAGTTCGAAATGCATTTATAATAGGTGTTTTAAAAATACCCATTACAATTATTCAGATGTTATCTCTATTCATGCTCCTATATATATCATTGGCACTACCGACTATGTTCCTATTCTTTACTTTCTCTATCGTTGTTGTTTTTTGGATGAAATGGGGATTAAAAGGAATATTATCTACAAAGTTCAAGTCTTTTGAAAATAAATAAACATTTTATTATGATTAATTTTAAATTTTTAAAATAACTATTGCACGTACGTATTGAACATGGTATATTATTTCCAAGCGATACGTACGTACTACTTTTAAATTAAAATTAAGAAAATCTATTTTGTTTTAAATGAATTTTTTTTAAACTATAATGTAAGCGAAATCATTTAACTTAATTAAGAAATTTTTTATTTAAGCAACTTATTAGTACGTATGATTGCCTGACACGAAAGTATGACCAAATAAAAAACAAAATTATTTTAGGAGGATTAAGATGAAACTAAATAAGAAAATGTTGTTAGGAACAGCTTCTTTATCTCTTGGACTGTTAGCTGGTTGTGGTAACGAAAACGAAATCGTGTTGTGGACACCTTTAACAGGTGAAGATGGACAGGTAATGGATGAGATGATTCAAGAGTATAATGACACTGATCCTGAATTCCCAGTTTCTCAAGTTATTACACCTGATCTTTATACTCAAATTTACACAGTAATGAATACAGGAGAAGGAACACCTGATTTATCAATTATTCACGCAGATAGAGTTCAAGGGTTTGTTGAACTAGATATGTTGGAACCTTTTGACGAATTAATGGAAACGCAAACTTTACTTAGTTCAGACAATTACATTGATCAAGCGTGGGACGCTGGTACTGTTGGAGATTCACAATATACAATTCCACTAGATATTCATTCAAACGTACTTTATTATAATGAAGATTTGCTGGATCAATATGGCGCTACAGGTTTTCTAGATGATGATGTATTAACATTTGATGAAATTATGTCTTTAGAAGGACAATTAGATGAAGGCGTTTACGCGATCAACAATGCTTTAATTTCTTGGGTACTTTTAGCAGAAACGGTAAACTTAGGCGGTGACATCAGTGATGCTGATGGAAATCCAACAATCGATACACCTGAAATGCGCGAAGCAATGGAAGCGCTTGTTCAAGTAGAACAGGCGGGTCTAATGACTCCAAACGGTGAAGATGGATTTGCGATGTTCCAAGGTCAATCAGTACTTTTCTCATCTGATGGAACTTGGTCTTCGCTAGCACATGATATGGTAGAAGACTTGAACTATGGCATCACCAATATTTACGCATTCGATAATGAAACTTTCCATAATCGTGGATCTGCTCACTTATTTTCAATGTTGACAAGCGAAAGTCGTTCTGATGAAAAAGAAGAAGGTATTGCAGAATTTCTTGCATGGGTAAACCAAAATTCAATCACTTGGGCTGATGCAGGTCAAATCGTTGCAAGTAGGGATGTTTACGAATCAGAAGAATTCCAAAGCTATCCTCAATCATTCTTTACAAAATCAGAAAAACAATTAGATTCATTATTGATTTTTGATTATGAATACTACGGATATGTTGAAGCAGCTATCAATACTGTCATTAACGATATGCTTTACGGTGGGATTACAATCGAAGATGGTCTAGCATCTGCGCAAAGTCAAGTTGAAGATTTAGTAGCTCAAGGACACGGAGCTGATATTTCGATTGAAGAAGATGTAGAATAACTTGATTAGAGAATAGCTTGATCAATTGAGACTGAAGCGAGAATCTAGTAGTAATATAGAACTCGCTTTTTCTTTTTTGAAGTTGAAAGGAGCATAAAGATGGAAAAAGCATTATCCAATGACAACGTTAAAACAACTAAAGGAAAAGGCGTTAATTTAAAACAGTGGCTCTTTATTGGCCCCCATTTCATTTTCTTTTTAATGTTTATTCTATTCCCGATGATTTACGGACTGTACGCCTCTTTTACAAGATGGAATTTAATCGGTTCACCGAGATGGGTTGGACTTGAGAACTATGAAGCAATTTTAATGAATCCAGATTCATCGTTCTACAGTCAGTTTAGAAATGGTCTAGTGAATACATTGATTTTCGTGGCAGGAACTGTTCCACTTCAAGTGATTATTCCTTTAGTTTTAGCTGTAATGCTTCAACATAAGGGCGTAAAAGGAAAAGGACTTTTCCAGGCAATCTTCTATATTCCAGGTCTGATTTCAGTTACCGCAGCAGCATTAGTGTGGTTATTGATATTCAATCCTCGTTTAGGACCGGTAAACAACTTATTAGGTTCAAATGTTACTTGGGCAGTTAATCAACCTTATGCCTGGATCATTATATTCATGATGAGTCTCTGGGGCGCAATTGGAGGAAACATGGTTATTTACAGGTCTGCGATGAGTGGGATATCCAATGACTTGTATGAAGCAGCAGAGATCGATGGTGCTACAAGCTTTGTGAAATTCTTTAAAATCACTTTACCTACAATTAAATTTCCTTTGCTATATACAATAGTCATGTCAACAGCTGGAGCTTTCAACGTATATGCACAACCTTTAATGGTAACAAGTGGAGGACCAGATCAGTCTACCTTTGTATTAATGATGTATATTCGTAATCTTGCTTTTGGTCAAGGTCAGTCTGTAGCGGGTATGGCGGCAGCAATGTCTATACTATTAGGCCTAGTTATTGTCGTTATCGCAGCGTTCCAATTTAGAATTATGTATCGTAGCTCAAAATAGAAAGGAGCAAACCAAAATGGCACAATCAAAATCATTTCAAATTACTAAATGGATTTGTTATGTTCTATTAACTATCGCAGCAACTATCTGGTTATTGCCTGCCATCTATGCATTGACAACTTCATTCAAATCTCAGTCAGATGTTATGCAAACTGGATTTAGATTATTACCAGCTTCATGGATTATGGACAACTATGTCCGTGTTTTGTCTAATACATCTAGTGCTCCAATTGTAAGATGGTTTTTTAACTCTTTATTTATTTCAACAACCCATACCTTACTCATGATGGTATTTGTATCCTTAGCTTCTTTTGGATATGCCCGTATGGATTTCAAATATAGAGATGCACTATTCTTCACTATACTAGCAATATCAATGTTCCCAGCAGTCGTGAACATCATTCCAAACTATATGATTGTTCATAAATTAGGGTGGGTTAATACACCGTTAGCAGTCATCATGCCTGGTCTTGGTGGAGTTGGTAATGTATTCTTGGTTCGTCAATTTATGCAAGGCTTACCTAAGTCTTATGATGAATCTGCTCGAATGGATGGCGCAAATGACTTTACCATCTACTTTAAGATTATATTGCCACTTATTAAACCGGTACTCATTGTAACATCCATCTTCTCGTTCACTGGATCATGGAACGATTTCCTGTGGCCAACGATTGTACTGAATAATGTTAATCAGCTTACGATAACAGCAGGTCTGCAGTTGTTACAGGATATTTACGGTAACTACATGGTAATTGGTCAATTAATGGCATCCGCTTTTCTAGCGATGATTCCGACTTCATTACTATTTATTTTCGCTCAGAAATACTTCATTGAATCTCTTAACTTAAACACTGGTATCAAAGGATAACTTTTAGGGAGGCGTTCTGTTATGGATAGAAAAGCAGAAAGAAAATTAATCATTGCAGCATCGGTATGGCATTTTATCAACGCGATTTTAACTATTTTTGTATTCGGGTTGTGGTTCAAGAACAGTGGGGATCTATCCATAACGGAAATCTATCCTGAAATGGCAGGAGGCAGTGGGAGTTTTGTGGATATACTTTACACTGTCATGACGAGTTATGGATTGATTATTGTGTTAGTAGGTATAGTGAATATTTATTGTCTGAAATTCATGAAAGACAATCAAATTAATAAAAAGTGGCAAGCATGGATGATGGTCATGTGTCTGGCTTCATTTATGACGATTGATGTGATCAGTTCATTACTTTATATGATTGTTTTAGTAACGTACAGTTCAAAAAATAAAGCCATTCGATTAAAACAAGGGACACAAAAATCTAATCACAGCGTAAATCAGGAGGCGATTATATGAAAAACGAAACACCTTATAATAATCCTATCGTATTGGAAAGAGCAGATCCTTGGGTTTATAAACATACAGATGGATACTATTATTTCACAGGATCCGTCCCAGGTTATCAGGAAATAGAAGTTAGAAGAGCGAAAACGCTGAACGAACTAGAAACTGGTGAAAAAGCCAGCGTCTGGCATGCTCATGAAGAAGGCGAAATGAGTAGCTTGATCTGGGCTCCTGAAATTCACTTTATTGATGGTGCATGGTATATCTATTTTGCTGCTTCAAGTTCGAGTGAACCTAAAAATAATATTCACCAGCACCGTATGTATGTAATTGAATGTAAAGATGATAATCCACTAACTGGAAACTGGGAAGAAAAAGGACAAGTTAAAACACATATAAACAGTTTCTGTCTGGATGCAACGACTTTTACACATAATAATGAACTCTATTATGTCTGGGCACAAAAAGATCCTGCTATTCCAGGGAACTCAAATTTATACTTATCTAAGATGGAAAACCCGTGGACTTTGAAAGGCCATACGACTTTATTGACGATTCCAGAGTACGACTGGGAAAAAGTTGGATTTTTGGTAAATGAGGGACCAGCTGTTATAAAACGTAACGGAAAAATTTATATTACGTATTCTGCCAGTGCTACGGATGAAAACTACGTAATGGGCTTACTTTCTGCAAACGTAGATAGTGATTTACTAGATGGATATTCTTGGAAAAAATCTGAGAAACCTGTTTTCGTATCTTCAGAAGAAAATAGTCTTTATGGACCGGGACATAATTCATTTACTAAATCGGAAGATGATCAAGAGGATATTTTAATTTATCACGCTAGACCTGAAAAGAACAAAGAAGGTGATCCTTTAGATAATCCAAATCGTCATGCTAATGCTCAAAAGTTTGATTGGGATGAATCGGGATTTCCTGATTTTGGTGTTCCGGGAGGTAACTAATTTAAAATCAATCACTAATTAAGAAAGGAATCATAAATGTCTAAAAAGAAAAAGATAGCAATCGGAATTTTTTTCGCAGTGATTTTATTAATTGGAGTGAGTGGATTTATGGTTTATTCAAACGGTATCAAAAGACCTTCAACAAATGAGTGGACGACTCAGACAAGAAACACTGTCTCTATACATGATCCAGCTGTTCGTTCAGTCATAAATGAAGATGGCGAAGAAATGTTTTACTTATTCGGGACGCATGTAGCACAAGCTAAAACAAAAAACTTTTCAACTTGGGAAGTTCCGCATATGACTGAATACGAGAATATGGAAGATAATATTATCTTTGGCAATACAAACGAAAATCTTCAAGAAACTTTTGAGTGGGCTGGTCATGATGATGCCGATTCCAAAGGTGGTTATAATTTATGGGCACCAGATGTTATCTGGAATGATCAGTTTGAATGGTCTACAGGAGCAAAAGGTGCATACTTGATGTATTATTCTGCTAGTTCAACGTGGAGAAGATCAGCCATTGTATTAATGGCTTCACCAAGTATCGAAGGTCCATACACTTATGTTGATACAATCATTTATTCAGGATTTACTTCTGAAGATGCTACTGATGGAAGTGATCGTAATATTAATTATGAAGGAACACACTTACCTGAACTGATCAGTGAAGGAAAGGTATCCGAATTTAATGAGAAGTGGGTAAGACTTGGAGGCAGAGAGTACAATACAGATTATGCACCAAATGCACTCGATCCAGCTCCATTTTACGATGAAAACGGAAAATTTTGGCTTGTTTATGGTTCTTGGTCAGGTGGTATTCATTTACTTGAACTAGAAGATGCGACTGGAAAACCGATCTATCCAGGTGTAGATGGAATAACGGAAGACGGTCGAACAATCGATCGATACTTTGGGACGAAACTTTTCGGTGGTTACCATCAATCTGGTGAAGGTCCTTATATCGTTTACGATGAAGATACAGGTTATTACAACTTATGGCTGACATATGGTGGTTTAGTTGCTAATGGTGGCTACAACATGCGCGTATTCAGATCTGAAACAGTTGACGGCCCTTATGTAGATGCTAAAGGACAAACGGCTATCTTTGAATCTGGAAGTTTAAATTCTGATTATGGAATCAAACTGCTTGGAAATTATGATTTCACAGGTTTAGAACAAGGATATCGTGCTCCTGGACATAATTCAGCAGTCAAAACACAGAATGGAGAATGGTTACTCGTATTCCATTCTAGATTCAATCAAGGTACAGAAGCTCACGAAGTTAGAGCACATCATATGATTCATAATGAAGATAACTGGCTAGTTCCGATGCCTTATGCTTTTAAAGGTGAGTATGCCGATACTGCGCCATTAACTTTAGAAGAATTTAGCGGTAATTTTGAATTTATCAATCATGGGACAGAAAATTCTTCGGAAATGATTGAAACGCTTATGATTGATCTTACTGAAGAAAGTGAAATAGCAGGAGATCTTCAAGGTTCTTGGACTTTATCTGATCAAAATCTTTTAACGATTACGACTAATGAGGCTATTTATAAAGGCGTTGCTGCTAAGCAACAAGATGAATTTGGAGAAGAAAGAATTGTCTTTTCAGCTTTTGGTGACAACAATGAAATGATCTGGGGTATTAGACCTTAATTCAAATTGAAGGAGTAAACATTATGACAGTTGAAGTATTAACAAGCAAAAAAGGACCTACAATCAGCAAGTATATCTATGGACAATTTGCAGAGCACTTGGGAAGATGTATCTATGAAGGCGTTTGGGTAGGGAAAGATTCAGATATTCCTAATAATGAAGGTATACGTTTAGATGTGGTAGAAGCACTTAAAGCAATCAAGGTACCCGTCGTAAGATGGCCAGGGGGCTGTTTCGCTGATGAATACCACTGGAAAGATGGTATCGGAACTCCAGCAGAACGTAAGACAATTGTCAATACACACTGGGGTGGAGTGGTAGAAAATAACCATTTCGGTACACATGAATTCTTCCATCTATTAGACCTGTTAGGTGCAGAAGCATACGTGAACGGTAACGTAGGAAGTGGAACGGTTCAAGAGATGCAAGAGTGGGTAGAGTATATCACTTTTGAAGGTGAATCACCAATGTCGAACTTGCGTAAAGAGAATGGTAGTGATTCTGCTTGGGAGATGAAATTCTTCGGAGTAGGGAATGAAAGCTGGGGATGCGGTGGGAATATGCGACCAGAGTACTACGCAGATCTTTACCGTCGCTATCAGACTTATGTTAGAAATTATACAGACAAACCTATTTATAAAATAGCGTGTGGTCCAAACATTGATGATTACAATTGGATGGAACAAGTGATGAAAATTGCTGCACCATTTATGGATGGGATTAGCTTGCATCACTATGCATTAACAGGAGAATGGGAAGACAAAGGAACAGCAACTAATTTCCCAGAGTCTCAGTGGCATTCTTTGATTGATAGTGCTAAAAAAATGGATGAGTTGATCACGAAACACTCTACTATTATGGATAAATATGATCCAGAAAAAAGAGTAGGCTTAATTGTTGATGAATGGGGCTCATGGTTATCTGTAGAAAACGGAACAAATCCAGGCTTTTTATACCAACAAAATACAATACGTGATGCAATGGTTGCCAGCCTTACTTTAAATATTTTCCATAAACACGCTGACCGTGTTCAAATGGCAAATATTGCTCAAATGGTTAATGTTCTTCAAGCAATGCTATTGACTGAAGGCGATAAAATGATTAAAACACCAACGTATCATGTATTTGATCTTTATACGCATCATCAAGATGCTGAATTGGTTGACGCTTATGGCGAAAGCCAAGATTCTATTGATTATACGATTTCTAAAAAGGATGGAAAAGTTGCTATTTCTGTTTGTAATTATGGGTTAAAAGGTGAAGAAACCATTTCATTTAACTTAGCAGATTACGCTTTTGATTCAGCTGAAGCTTGGATTGTAACGGCTGATGAAATGGATGCTCACAATACATTTGAAGATCCAGAAGTTGTTTCTAAGAAAACATTTGAAGATTTCAAAATTGATGGTAGCAAAGTGTCCTTAACGCTTCCAGCCATGAGTGTTACAACTTTATTGATTAAAGAGAAATAATATGTCTTGCAAAACATGTGAACGCCTTGAAGCGTTAGCTGGGCAAGATGTAGTCACTTCGATAGAAGAACAACTCAGTCTGGAAATTGATCTAGCTTCGGAAGAATTAAAAGAAAAGAGGCTATCCGTTTGTGAAACGTGCCCATTCTTTCAAAATCAAACTTGTACAAAATGTGGATGCTATGCTATGTTCAGAGCAAGTTTGAACTATAAAAGCTGTCCAGTTAATAAATGGTAGTACAAGAGAATGACTGATGAGAAAAGGATGCAGATAGCATCCTTTTTCTTGTCATATCTACTGAATTATAATTGATAGGTTCAAATAAATATTTGTGTTTACAAATAACGATATTTCTTTAATGTTAGCTATCTTTTGTAGTACAATTTACGTACGGACAAATTGCAAGGAGTGAGGTCAATGTTAAGTGAGCCAAAATATATAACGATAAAAAAAGAATTGCAACAAAAAATTAGAAATAATAGTTATTTACTTGGAAGTAAAATTCCTTCAGAAGCAGAATTGAGAAAGCAGTTTGATGTTAGTAGACATACGATCAGACAGGCTGTATCAGAGCTTGTAAATGAAGGATTTCTTGTAAAACAACAAGGATCAGGAACGTTTGTCAGTGATTTATACAAGCAAGAAGTGACAGTGTCTAGCAAACGAACAATTGGAGTCATCACTACTTATTTATCTGATTATATATTTCCTTCGATTATTAGAGGTATCGAAGAAGAATTATCCAAACATGATTACTCACTCATGCTTTCAAGTACACGTAATAACGTAGATAATGAAAGGTCGTCTCTTGAGAGTATGATTGATCAGAATGTTGATGGATTAATTGTTGAACCAACTAAAAGTAATCTAATGAATCCTAATCTAAACTACTATCTAAACTTATCCGAAAGGCCCATTCCGATGGTTATGTTAAATGCTTCTTATGAGGAATTAGACTTTCCGGTAGTAGCGTTAGACGATGTAAAAGCTGGCCGAATCGCTACGGAACATTTAATTGAATTGAACCATACCAATATCGGAATTATCACAAAGGCAGATGATTTACAAGGTAAAAATAGACTCAAAGGGTATATCAGAGCTCTTTATGATGCAAAACTGTCCTTTGAAAATAATTATATCGTCAGATATGATACTGAAACAAAAGCAGACTTACCGCAAATGATTCGAAACTTACTTTCATCTGAAAATGTACCGACTAGTTTTGTCTGCTACAACGATGAAGTAGCTGTAATGCTTATAAAAGAAATTGATGCAATTGGTAAAAACTGTCCTGAAGATTTTTCCGTTGTCAGTCATGACAATAGTTTTTATAGTACGACACTCCCTTCGGTTAAATTAACATCCGTAGAGCATCCTAAAGAAAATCTAGGAAAAACAGCTGCTATGATGCTTGTGAAATCGATTGAAGAGCAAACAAAACTAGAATCCCATATATTTGATCCCAAATTAATTGTAAGGACGTCTACCAAACGTTTAAAAGAAAAAACACCAGTTGAAACGATTGAATCTTAACGATTACAGGGTACGTTCGTGTGTAATTAAAATAATAGAGAAAATTCTATTATTTAGTTGACACGTACGTACCTTTAATTTACAATAAGAATGTAAGCGTTATACAAATAAATTCATCTTCTATATAAATTGAATCCAGGGAGTGACTATCATCCACTGGTAATCTTGAAAGGGTTGATAAAGCGTGCTTGAAGAATTAAGAAATCAAGTATATAAAGCAAACATGGCATTACCAGAATATAAATTGATTACGTTTACATGGGGGAACGTTAGTGGTATTGATCGCTCGACTAACTATGTTGTGATCAAGCCAAGTGGGGTAGCTTACGAAGACTTATCTCCAGATAATATGGTTATTGTTGATCTTGAAGGAAACTTGATCGAAGGGGAGTTGAATCCATCAAGTGATACCGCTACTCATTTAGAACTTTATAAACAGTTCAAAAACATTGGTGGAATTGTACACACACATTCACCATGGGCAGTTAGTTATGCACAAGCCGGAATGGCCATACCGGCTGCTGGAACCACGCAAGCCGATTATTTTTATGGCCCGATTCCTGTAACTAGACAGATGACAAAAGAAGAAATTCAAGTGGATTATGAATTGAAAACAGGCTCAGTCATTATAGAAACATTTGAAGAGAATCAAATAGATCCAGACAAAATGCCAGGTGTGCTTGTTAATGATCATGGACCCTTTACTTGGGGGAAAAATCCAGTAGAAGCCGTCCATAATTCTGTGGTTTTAGAGCAAGTAGCAGAAATGACATACCATAGCCTGCAACTCAATCCCGAACGTATTGAAATGAGTCAAGATTTATTGGATAAACATTACTTAAGAAAACACGGCGAGAATGCTTATTATGGTCAGAAATAAAACACAAATTAAAACGAGGATGTGCAAAAAATGTTAAAAACAGAAGAAAAAGTATTTTGGTTTGTAGTAGGAAGTCAGCATTTATATGGTCCTGAAACATTGGAACAAGTTGCAGATCATGCAAAAGAAATGGTCGATACCTTAAATAGTGAAGGTTCTTTTCCTTATCCTTTAGAATATAAAGCGTTGGTTACAACTGCAGATGAGATCAAGGACGTTATGAAAGAAGTCAATTATCAGGATAAAGTCGCAGGTGTAGTGACGTGGATGCACACATTCTCTCCTGCAAAACTATGGATTCCTGGAACAAAACTATTACAAAAACCTCTTTTACATCTTGCTACACAGTACCATAAAGAAATTCCATGGGATTCCATTGATATGGACTTTATGAATTTGAATCAAAGTGCTCACGGAGATAGAGAATATGGTTTCTTAAATGCAAGACTAAGACTCAACAATAAAATTGTAGTGGGACATTATCAGGATTCAGAAGTGCACACTGAAATTTCTGACTGGATGCTTTCAGCAATCGGTTATATTGAATCTCAAAACATCAAAGTAGCTCGTTTTGGTGATAATATGCGTAATGTAGGGGTTACTGAAGGAGATAAAGTAGAAGCGGCTATTCAGTTTGGTTGGACTGTTGATTACTACGGTATTGGTGATTTAGTAGAAGAAATAAATAAAGTAACAGACAAAGACATTCAAGAAACCTTTGATGACTGTTCTGAACTTTACGATATGGAATATCGAGATAATGATCAAGACTTTTTTGAAGAGCAAGTGAAAGAACAAATTAGAATCGAAATTGGTTTAAGAAGATTCCTTGAACGAGGTGGTTATACGGCGTTCACAACGAACTTCGAAGACCTTCACGGTATGAAACAACTGCCAGGCATGGCTGTACAAAGATTAAATGCTGAAGGTTACGGTTTCGCTGGAGAAGGCGACTGGAAAACAGCTGCACTTGACCGTTTGATGAAAGTGATGGCAAACAATGTTTCAACAGGATTTATGGAAGATTATACGTACAATATGACCAAAGGGAATGAATACATTGTGCAATCCCACATGCTAGAAGTAGATCCTACTTTTGCTGAAACGAAACCTCGTGTTGTCGTTAATCCGTTAGGTATCGGTGATAAAGAAGATCCAGCACGCCTAGTTTTTGATGGTAAAGCTGGAGAAGGACTCACTGTATCTATGCTTGATATGGGATCGCATTACCGTTTGATGGTCAACACATTTACAGCTGAAACGCCTACAGAGGAAGCGCCTAAATTACCAGTAGCTCGTGTCATTTGGAAACCAAATCCTGATTTCAAAACAGGTGTTAAAAAATGGATTCAAGCAGGTGGTGGACATCATACAGTGGCTACTCTAAGTTTAAGTTTAGATGTTATTCTTGATTGGGCAAAATTGGTAGACATTGAAACAGTCGTTATAGACTAATACTTTTGAGGGAGCTAATGAACGTTACTGTTTATTAGCTCTTCGTTTTAAAATATAAATAGTTAATGAAAAGAGGAAAATTTATGGGATCAGTAAATGAATTAAAGCAACTTGATCAAAAAAACTTATCACTTGGTATAGAGTTTGGATCAACTAGAGTAAAAGCTGTATTAATAGATGAGACGTTCTCTCCCATTGCGAGTGGAGCATATGACTGGGAAAACAAATTAGTTGATGGCTACTGGACATATAGTATAGATGAAGTCTGGTCTGGCTTACAACACGCTTATAGTGCTTTATCTGCGCAAGTTAGTCAAAAGTATAATGTGACCTTGACAACGATTGGATCAATCGGATTTTCCGGTATGATGCACGGATACTTAGCTTTTGACGACAAAGGTTCACTTCTAACGCCTTTTAGAACATGGAGAAATACGACTACCGAAGCAGCATCTAAAAAGTTGTCTGAACTTTTTCAATTTAATATTCCGCATAGATGGAGTATTGCTCATCTCTATCAAGCAATCTTAAATGAGGAAGCGCATGTTAAAGACATTGATTTTATGACAACACTAGCTGGATATGTTCACTGGAAATTAACAGATAAAAAAGTGATCGGTGTGGGTGAGGCCGCAGGTATGTTTCCAATCGATAGTACAATCGTAGATTATGACAAAAATCGAATGAGTCAATTTGATGAATTAGCTACAAAGCATCAATTTAACCAAACATTAGATTCGATTCTTCCAGAAGTTCTTTCTGCTGGGGAAAGTGCCGGGGTGTTAACTGAAGAAGGGGCTCGCTTGATAGATCCTTCTGGACAGTTAACAGCTGGTATACCTTTATGTCCTCCAGAGGGAGATGCCGGGACTGGGATGGTTGCAACCAACAGTGTTGCTGAGAGGACAGGAAATGTTTCTGCAGGCACTTCTGTCTTTTCAATGATTGTATTAGAAGAAGCTTTATCTGACTACTATGAAGAAATTGATATGGTTACAACACCAACAGGCAAACCTACAGCTATGGTGCATTGTAACAACTTCACAACGGATATAAACGCTTGGGCTAAATTATTCGCTGAATTAGTAGAATCCTTAGGTTTGAGTGTAGATAAGGATCAGTTATTTACGACATTGTTTGAAAAGGCACTCGAAGCAGATTCTAACGGTGGGAAATTAATGAGTTGTAACTATTACTCTGGAGAGCCAATTACTGGACTAGATGAAGGACGCCCCCTATTTGTTCAAATGCCAGATAGTGTTCTTTCTTTACCGAACTTTATGAGAACTCAAATCTATTCAGCTTTAGCTACACTTAAAATGGGTATGGATATTCTCATTGCAAAAGAAGATGTACAAGTTGATCAATTGTTAGGACATGGTGGATTTTTTAGAACAAAATATGTAGGTCAGAAGATGATGGCTGATGCACTTAAAGTACCTGTATCTGTAATGGAAACTGCAGGAGAAGGTGGGCCATGGGGAATGGCAATATTAGCTGCTTATTTAATAAAAAAAGAAACGGATCAGTCTTTAGAATCTTACTTGGATAACCAAGTATTTTCTATCGAATCGCCTAACTCTGTCGAACCTTCTATTACTGGTGCAAATGATTTTGAAGAATTTATGAAAAGGTATACAATGATGTTAGCAATAGAAAAAACAGCAGTACAATCTTTAGTTTAACTTGAGGAGGAAATACGATGCAAAACGATCCATTACAAGGAAGTGCAAATCCAAACGGTATGAATCATCCAGCTCATCTGGTAGCGGCTGAAGAAGCTGATCGTTACACAGGTACTGAAAAGGATGAAGTTGAACAAGAAGATAATAATAAGGAACAAGAAACGAGCCCAGAAGACTTTGATAAATTTAATGTAGATAAAGTTGATGAGCTCGAAAAAACGAAAAGCGAACACGAAGAAAAAGATTAATGCAACTTAGAAAAAAGAAGAAGAGGCTGGGATGAAACTAGCCAAATAGAAGAAAGCCGTCAAATTTGGGATATCTATTCCTTGATTTGACGGCTTTTCTACTTGTCTGATTTTACGAAACAATATTAATCAGAGATTTCTGTCTTAGGTTTTTATGTAAAAATAGATTAGAAGATAAAAAGTTATTTCCTTATAAGAAAACGCTTGCATTAGAGAATAGTGAGTGCTATATTATACGTAGACAAAGGTACGTACTAGCTTTAGCTTTCACAAACTTTTTTATCAAAAGGTACTCTAAGGAGGTATAAAGAATAGAAGTGTTTGAATAGATACGGATGTCTTACAGGGTTGACGAGCACTCATACATTTTTTAATCACATTTAAGAACTAAAGTTCAGCATAATGGTTTCATGTAGAACAGTTTAGAATAATGTCGATGTATTATTTCAGATTGTAAATCAGATTGCCAAATAGGAGGCATACCATGGAAACTAAAAAATTATTTATGTATGGCGTAATGTCGGGATTAACGTTGAGTGTACTAGCAGGTTGTGGAGGAGGAAGTGGTTCTGAAGGAGGGGCATCCGAAAATGGAGGAGATTCTTCACAGTTACAAGCTGTCTTCCTTAAACATCCGTTAACAAAAGATATCAACGAAATGCAGTGGCTAAATGAAGCTGAAGAAACTGCAGGAGTAGATATCAATTGGGAACAAGTTACGGCAGATTGGGATCAGAAAGTTGGCCCCATGCTTTCAGCTGGTGACTTGCCCGATTTAATTGTTGGAGCTGGCGGAATCAATGATTCTCAGCATCAACAATTCAAAGGGATGTTTATAGACTTCAGCGAACACCTTGATCAATTACCTAATGTTCAACAATTGTTTGAAAACAAACCAGAAGCAGAAGCTCTAGCAACAACGCTTGATGGAGAAATATTTGGACTACCTAAATATCAACGATTCTGGCCAACATCTGCTACCAAACAGTTTATCAACCAAGACTGGCTTGATAATTTAGGGCTAGAAATGCCGACCACTTGGGATGAACTACATGAAGTACTCCTAGCATTCAAAGAACAAGATGCAAACGGTAACGGTGACCCCAATGATGAAATACCGTTTGATTGGTCACCAGTAGGTACTGGTGGTTTTGGATTTTTCCAACCGACTGTTTTATTAGCTAGTACTGGTATTACACCAGTAGGTGGCGGTGGGCAAGGATATTTTCTTGAAGACGGCGAAGTGAAAAACTTTTTTACAGATGAACGTTATAAAGAATTTATGGTATTTATGAACAAACTATATGCTGATGGTTTAATAAACTCTGAAGTATTTACGCAAGAGTACACTGCGTATCAGTCTCTTGGTCGAGGTGAAGGAGACGTTGGTAAAATAGGATATACGTTTGGCTGGGAAGCTTCTGATCGTTTTGGTAGTGAGTTAGCAGGTCAATATAGTTCAATGGCTCCTTTGAGAGTTTCAGAAGATTACGATAGCGATCCATCTTGGTCATATGATTTTTATAACTTGAATTATGGTACGAATATGATTCAAATCGCAGCAGATACAGAAAACTTAGATGGTGCATTGGCATTCGTCAATGAACTCTATGCAGAAGAAACAAGTATGCAGGTCTTGTTTGGAGATTTAGGTACAAACATCGAAGACAAAGGCGATGGTAGTTACGCTGTATTGCCCCCAGAAGATGAATCAATGGATCCGGGAACATGGAAATGGACATCCACTTGGGCTGATAATGGACCAATGTATATTCGCGACGATCTTGACTTAGAATTAGGCGAGGACATGTCAGCAACTCTTGAGCAACTTGAACCACTAGATGCTACATTGGAAGCAATTGACACTGAGCAAGATGTACTGCCAGGTTCATTCCTTAAATATACTACTGATGATATCAATACAATGTCTCTCAATAATACAGATATGATCAACACAGCAATCACTTACTTTGGTCAATGGATTACTGAAGGCGGCGTTGAAGAACAATGGGATCAATATGTATCAGAAATTGAAGGATCCGGTATTGATCAAACTCTTGAAATTATGCAGGAAGCTTATGACAACTACTCAAACTAAATTTTGTTATTGGTTAAAGATACTGTCAATTGACAGTATCTTTAATCTTTAATAAAAAGAATCGTGTGTAAGATTTCAAAAGGAGTGATTGATTTGGACGCAATTCAAGATACGAACAACATAAAGAAAAAAGAATCTCTACTAACGAAGTTTTTGAAAAATGTTAAACGAAATTATCAACTATGGT
This sequence comes from Marinilactibacillus sp. GCM10026970, assembly GCF_042660675.1. Lineage (NCBI taxonomy): Bacteria > Bacillati > Bacillota > Bacilli > Lactobacillales > Carnobacteriaceae > Marinilactibacillus > Marinilactibacillus sp. GCM10026970. The sequence continues at coordinate 84,354 of NZ_JBHSUL010000035.1, read as the reverse complement.
TAATGATTTTACCTGGATTTCTTATCATATTGGTTTTTAATTATGTTCCCATGTATGGACTCCAACTAGCATTCAGAAGATTTGTACCGACCGAAGGTATTACTGGTGGAGAGTTTATGGGACTAGAGTATTTTAGACAATTTATTGACAGTAGAATGTTCAGTTCATTAATGGTCAATACAATTAGCATTAGTGCGACGACCATGGTTGTAGGATCTATTGCACCAATTTTTCTAGCGTTAATCGTCAATCAAATCAAAAGTAAAAAAGCTAAATCGTTGATGCAGACGACCGTTTATTTACCTCATTTTATTTCAATCGTTGTTATGGTAGGGATGCTGAATGTGTTTCTTTCTCCTCAATCAGGTATCTTAAATCATATTTTAGACTTTATTGGATTATCTAGAGTCGATTTTTTAGGTAATACCAGTACTTTTGTACCCACATATGTTATTTCCGAAATCTGGCAGAGAGCTGGATGGAATAGTATTATCTACCTCGCTGCATTATCCAATGTAGATGTACAACTCTATGAATCAGCTAAAATGGATGGCGCAAATAGATGGCAATTGGTTAAAAATGTGGATATTCCCGCTTTGATACCAACAATGATTATTCTTTTCATATTAAATATAGGTGGAATCTTAAATACAGGTTTTGAAAAAGTATTCTTGATGCAAAACCCCTTAAACTTACCTGTTTCGGAAGTGATTTCAACTTACGTGTATAAAATAGGGATTATTCAAAATCAGTTTAGTTACGCTACCGCAATTGGTTTATTCAATACACTGATCAATTTCAGTTTTTTACTTTTAGCAAATTATATTTCTAAAAAAGTAGCTAAGACAAGCCTGTTTTAATATTGATGAGAGGAGAAAAAAACATGAAGATGGCAACTTACATGAAAAGAAATTCCAAAGCAGACATTCTGTTTGATACCTTTGTCGTTGTATTAAGTATTATGATCTTTATTGCTGTTGCTTATCCGATCTACTTTGTAATTATTGCGTCTATTAGTGATTCTACATTAGTCACTCGTGGACTCGTAACTCTTTGGCCAAAAGGGATTAGTTTTTACGGATATCAGCAAATTATTGAAGACACTCGTATATGGATTGGATATTCCAATACACTTCTTTATACATTAGGTGGAACAATGATTAATCTACTCGTCACTTTGCCTGCTGCTTATGCACTTTCTAGAAAAGAAATGACAGGTAGAAATTTTTTAACCTTTTTCTTTGCTTTTACGATGTTTTTCAATGGTGGGATTATCCCAACGTACATCCTTTTTAGAGACCTCGGACTAATTAATACAAGATGGGTATTTGTTCTTCCTACAGCACTAAATGTTTTTAATTTAATTATCGCTAGAACTTTCTTTGAAAATTCTATACCGAATAGTTTATATGAAGCAGCTGAATTGGATGGCTGCTCACATTTTCAGTTTTTCATGAAAGTAGCTTTGCCACTTTCTAAAGCTTTAATTTCAGTGATTGGTCTTTATTATTTAGTACAGCATTGGAATAACTTCTTTACTGGATTAATTTTTATCCGAGATTATGACAAACAACCGTTACAAATTGTATTAAGAGATATTCTTATCTCAAACCAAGCGTTCCAACAAGGGGCTGGAGCAGGTGGCGGGGATATCGGTGGATACGCACAACAATTTGCTGATCAAATCAAATATGCCGTTATTATAGTATCAACATTGCCAATATTAATCGTATATCCATTTATACAAAAATACTTTGATAAAGGCGTTATGATTGGTTCACTAAAAGGATAAGTCAAAACGATATGAATTGAGGGGTTATAAATGGAAAAATTTATGAACGGTTACCAAAAAATTGGAGAGATTGGATTAGACTTGTTTTTGCTGAATTTATGTTGGACTTTGTTTACTTTATTAGGTGGCGTTATTTTCGGTGTTTTCCCAGCTACAACAGCTTTGTATGCATGCATTAGGCACAAAGAAATGTACGGTGGGTATAAAGAACGTCTATATAAATTATTCTGGAAGTACTATAAACAAGAATTCATTAAAGCCAATAAACTTGGTCTGATTCTTTATTTAACCATGTTAGTGCTGTACATCGATTTCAGGCTCTTAGGTATTTTCAATATGGGCGTGATGGGTACCGTAGCAGTAACCATATTGACCCTTTTAACCGTCCTTTTCATTTTATTACTAATGCATCTTTTTCCAATTTATGTTCAGTTTGAGGATTCTATTTTCAACTACATTAAAAGAAGTTTTATTCTGATGGTCGGTAAGCCAAAGGACACAATCGTAGCAGCCATATTGGCAGCCATTATCGTTATAGTTTATTATAATCTACCCGGTTTAATACCTGTATTTGGATTATCTATCTTTGCTTATATTTCTTTTAGAGTGGTACTTGTAGATATCTTCAAATTAAAAAAAGTTGGCGCAGAACATTTAACAGAGTCACAAAACTAAAGGAGGTGTGGTCATGCAAAACAATCCAATTAACGGTGATGCCAATATTGTAAATCCTAATCTTCCCTCGAATATAGATGCAGATCAAGAAGATAAAAAAGTGAATGCTAAAGAAGGCACCCATTCAGAAGAAACAAAACCGGAAGATTTCGAAGCGTTTGACGTTGATAAAGTAAAGGATCTCGAAGAGACAAAAGATCCATCTCAAAAAGACGATTAAAAATTTGAATGTGGAGGAAAGATGCATGTTAGGTTCAAAGATTGAGATTAAAGACGAATTTTGGAAGCGGTATATTGATTTGATCATGACTGAAATGATTCCTTTCCAGTGGAATGTTTTAAACGATCTTGAAGATATTAAAATTGATAAAGAACGAGACGATGCCAATATCCCTTCAGAAAAAAGTCATGCTATTGAAAACTTTAAAATTGCTGCTGGACGAACTGAAGGACATCATTATGGCTGGTTGTTTCAAGATTCAGATGTCTATAAGTGGTTAGAATCTGCAGCTAATGTCTATAAAATTACAAAAGACGATAAGTTGAATGACATGATGAACGAAGTGGTGGAGTTAATTGAAGAGGCTCAAGAAGATGATGGATACTTAAGTACCTTTTATCAAATTGATGCACCCGAATTGAAATTCAGAAAGCTATATGAGAGTCACGAATTATACTGTGCAGGTCATTTAATGGAAGCAGCAGTGGCTCATTATCAGGCAACAGGTGACGAACGTTTGATTAATGTTGTTAAGAAATTTGTTGAATGTATTCAGAATCACTTTGGTTCAGAAAAAGGAAAAATAAAGGGTGCTGATGGTCATCAGGAGATTGAACTGGCACTTGTCAAACTTTATGAAGTAACGAAAGATGAAAGTTACCTCAAATTAAGCGAATGGTTCTTGGAGATTCGCGGACAAGATCCTGATTTTTATAAAAAGCAATTGGAAGAAAATGATGACTTAGGTATTGATGACAAAAAACCTTTTCAAGTTAACACCGTTTATCATCAAGCACACAAACCAGTTATCGAACAAACAGAAGCTGTAGGACATGCTGTGAGATTGGTTTACATGGCTGCGGCTATGGCCGATGTTGCTTATTACACAAAAAATGACAAACTTTTCAAAGCATCAAAACGTATTTGGAAAAATATTGTCAAAAAACGCTTATACATTACGGGTGGAGTCGGTTCTACAGTTCACGGAGAGGCATTTACATTCGATTACGATTTGCCGAATGATACGATGTACTGTGAAACTTGCGCTGCTATAGGTCTGATGTTCTTTGCGAAAGCTATGATGAAAAATGAGGTCGATGCCGAGTATGCTCATGTTATGGAACGGGCTTTGTATAACTCAGTCATTAGTGGAATGGCGCTGGACGGGAAACATTTCTTCTATGTTAACCCACTAGAAGTCAATTCGGAATCAAGTCAGAAAGATCCTGGGAAAAGCCATGTAAAATCAACCAGACCATCCTGGTTCGGGTGTGCTTGTTGTCCACCAAATATTGCAAGAACACTGACTTCTCTTGAAAAATACTTATATAGTGAAAAAGATGATGCACTTTATGTAAATCTGTTCATGGATCATTCAGGAACCGTCCCATTCAACAATCAAGAAGTCGAAGTCGAACAGAAAGTTTCTTTTGATGATGAGGGTTCACTTGTACTAAAAGTAGAAGCTCCAAATACTTTAACACTCGGTATCAGGGTCCCAACATGGGCCGAAAATCTTTCAATCAAACAAACCGGTTCAGACGTAGACTATGAGGTTGTTGATGGCTACGCAATGGTACTTGTAGAAGAAACACTTACTTTAAAAATCACATTTGATGTTCCGGTCATTATGCACCAGGCGCATCCTAGAGTTAGAGATGATTTAGGAAAAGTAGCACTACAAAGAGGTCCATTCGTCTATTGTATGGAAGAAACGGACAACGAGTCAGACCTACATCTAATGCGTTTAAAAGATCATATTCGTGCAGAAAAAGTTAGTGATTCGGTGTTGGGATCTCATGTTGCACTTAAAGCACTAGGTGAAAAAAGAGTCATTGATGAAGAGTGGAATAACGCACTATACAGAAATTATAAAGAACCTGTTTACGAAGAAAAAGATTTAACATTTATACCTTATCATTTATGGGCTAATCGTTCAGTTGGTGAAATGATGGTCTGGGTAGTCAAAAAGTAATACGCGAATACAAGTATTGGAAGGAGTCAATTTGAATGAATGAATTTAGAACATGGGCCAAGACACCACCAAAAGGATGGAATAGCTGGGATTGTTTCGGTGCAGCAGTAACAGAAACAGATATACATGAAAATGCCCAATATATATCAGAACATCTGAAAGATTATGGTTGGGAATATGTGGTTGTTGATATTCAGTGGTATGAACCAGAAGCAGATTCTTCGGTTTACCATCCCTTCACAGATCTAATTATGGATGAGTATTCAAGATTGATGCCGTCCGAAAAACGATTTCCGTCTTCTGAAAACGGGAATGGGTTCAAGCCACTGGGTGAGTATATTCATTCACTAGGGCTTAAATTTGGAATCCATATTATGAGAGGCATCCCAAGACAAGCCGTCCATCAAAATGCTAAGATCAAAAATTCTGACTATACAGCAAGAGATATTGCTAAGCCGAATTCAATATGTCCATGGAACACAGATATGTATGGAGTTGATCCATCTCACCCTGGAGCGAAAGCCTACTATACTTCCTTAATAGAATTGTATGCTTCTTGGGGTGTGGATTTTCTAAAAATCGATGATATAGCTGATTCGAAATTGTATGGAGGACATGTTGAGGAAATTGAACTGATTCGAGAAGTGATCGATGAGTCAGGAAGAGAAATCGTGTTGAGTTTATCTCCTGGTCCCGCTTCTTTGGAGCATGGTAGTTTCTTGCAGAACAACGCAAATATGTGGAGACTGACAGATGATTACTGGGACAATTGGTGGCAGTTATACGAAATGTTTGAGAAAAGCGCAAAGTGGTCTCCTTTCGTAAGAGAAGGAAACTGGCCAGACTGTGATATGTTACCACTAGGTCACATCGGTGTAAGATCCGTCGATGGTGGTGGGGGCGACCGTATGTCCAGGTTTACAAAAGAAGAGCAGAAATCGATGATGTCGCTTTGGTCTATCTTCAGGTCGCCGTTGATGTTTGGAGGACATTTGCCAGATAATGATGAATGGACTTTGAAGTTACTTCAGAATCGCTATCTTCAAGAGTTGAACGAGCATAGTCATAGCGGATTTGAAGTGTCTAGAAAAGAAGATATCGCAATCTGGCACAGTCAGGGAATGGATTGCGAATGGTTAGCTGTGTTTAATTTGAATGATTATTCAAAAACCACAGAAATCGATTTTAGTAAAATCCTTCTTGAAGCAAAGGGTTCGGTCATTGATGTTTGGTCAGATGAAAGGACAAACTACCAAGAAATTACTCAATTAGACATCCAACCACACGACGTAAAACTTTACAAAATCACTAAATAATCATAAAAAAGCGTAATAATCCAAGTGTGAGAATTGGATTGTTACGCTTTTACTTTGTATAGCCCTAAACGCTAATCTTCAACAACTAAACCTAATAACTGCATAAAACCAAGGGCTTGTTCTCTGTTTACAATAGCGCCTTTAATGTCTTGGGTATTCACAACGATTTTTTCAAAAGTAGATGTTCTCAAATCGACGCCGTTCAAAGAAGTATTAGAAAAACGAATACCGGACATATCGCATTCATCAAATTGAATGTTTTTCAATTTGTTCTCGTAGAAGTCACTTTCTTTCATCTGACAAGAAGTAAATCGTACGTTTTTATGTTTCGCATAAGCGAATCCAGACAAATCTAACATGCTTTGATTAAATTGAACATCTTCAAGAAAACTATCTCCGAAGGATATACCGTTCATTCTACATTGCCTGAATTCGACTCTTTTTAAAGCTGATTCATCAATTTGAGCGTTGATACACTGGCAGTGATCAAAAAGGACATCTTTGAAATAAGCATTCGGTACACTGAACTGTTCAAAAAAAACATTTTTAAATATCATATTCTTGAATTCTACATTTCGCAATGAATCAAGATGAATTGTACAATCCTGAATCAGTACATGTTCTAATACTGGATCTTCGTAATCAAGAACCGCTTCAAAGTCAGCTTCTGGTAAATTTAGAGGAAGTTTTGGAGGAAGAATTTTTTTCATTATATTGGACTCCTTATGTCATTTAATTAAAATTAGTGTATCTCTTTCTTTAATCTGTTACAAGTAACGATAATATTTGGTATAATGAAAAGATAATGAATGCTTTGACTGAAGGTTCAACAATAGACGACAAGTAACGTTTAAAACTGATTAAAGGATGACATGCATGTTCAAAAAGCAATTTTTCCCTGAGAGTACGATAAAAAGCTTAGCGTCGAATACGAATGTATTTGCTGAAGGATTAAAACTATCTGGTGACCAGGCGGTAAAGCTTACTTCAGTAAATGATAAGGAAAGCACTTTGGTATTTTCAGTTGAAGATGCTAGAAGCGAGCAGGTCAACCTTAGATTCTATCCAAATGGGGTGGCTAAGAAGTACCACTGTACCTGTGTTCCTTTTGAAAAAAATTCTGGAGCATGTAAGCACGTAGTGGCAAGTATGCTTCAAGCCAATTTAGTACAACAAGATGACCTGAAAAAAGTATTGAAGTCTGCTCCGGGAGCTGCCCTTAAGGAACCGATGTTTTCCTACAAAAAAAGTGAAGAAGCACTCAAGCAGCTAATTCAAGTATCAAAACAAGAAATTTCCAGACAAACAAATGACTATAAAAATCAATCTTTGAAATTTGAATTTATCTTGAACGTTAGTGGAACGGGTTATGCTTATGCTTACGACCTATATATGAAAGTTGGTCTAGATAGATTATACGTAGTAAAAAATATTCCACACGTCATTTCAGAGATTTTGGAAGGTCGTTCATATGAATTTGGTAAAAACTTTACCTATGATCCTTATAAGCATGGTTTGAATCCAGCAGATAGAAAAATGCTTGAAATACTGTATGATGTCTATCATTTAGTAAGATCTGCGACACCGGTGGGCTATGCCAATTCTTATCAGAACAAGAGCGATATCGAAATACCTTCAAGAAGTCTTAAAATGGTGTTAAAAGCTCTAGAAAAAACGGATGGAGGCTTTGTTAGGTTCGGCCGACCACCAAAACATTTGATGAAACTAAGTGATTTGGATAAAGTATTGATCACGGATTCTTTTGAGCGATTCCCACTTAAATTTCAATTAGAGAAGAAAGAGCAACTGTATCACTTCTCTATTATGGAAGAAGATACAGATGAACTTGAAATGAACTTCCATCGAGGCGCAAACATTGTCGAATGGAATCATGAGTTTTTCTTCCTGACTTCGGAACAATATAACTTGTTGAGCAACTTAATGGAAGTATTCAGTAAGAGCCAACATGCTCCTTTGGTGATGCGCTCTAGAGACTTAACGGAATTCGCCTCTACTGTGCTGTCACAGTTATCTTCATTTTTAGATATCGAAGTCAACCAAGAAGTGCAGCAAATCGTTTTTCGAGAAGAGTTGGTCGCACAATGTTATATCGATACATTAGATGACCAATTACTGATCAGTCCAGTGTTTAAATACGGAGAACTAACGATTTTCCCGCTTAAAGATCAGCCGATCGATGAAGCAATGGAAAAAGTTGTGATCAGAGAATTAATCAAAGAAGACGGCCTGCTTAGATTAGCACATGAATGTTTAAGTACCGCAGTTGTTAGAGACGGACGCTGGGTGCTGGATTCATTAGATGAGTTAAGTGAGTTTCTCTATGAAAGTTTACCAACCCTAGCTGAACAATTTGAAATCTTTATGTCTACGAATGCGAAGCAATTAGTCTATGAGCCAAGAACAGCGCCTTCAATTTCAATCGAATTAAATCGAAACTCCAATCTTTTGGATATCAACTTTGAAGCAGAAGACATTGAAGCGGATGATTTAAAAGAATTGATTAGACAACTCAACAACAACAAACACTACTACCGTTTATCTAACGGTAAGATTTTGAATTTAAAAGAAGAGAAATTCAAGCAATTGAACGAAACCGTTCAGAAGATGGATATTGATACAGACGATATTAAAGAGGAAATGACCGTACCATTGTTCCAAGGGTTAACCGTACTCGAAGATTCTATTATCAATCAAGGGAATCAATTCAGGAAGCTAACGCAGCAATTGCTGGAACCACAGAATTTGAATTTCGAGTTGCCTAACGAGCTTCAAGCAGATCTTAGACCGTATCAGAAAACTGGGTTCAACTGGCTTAAATCACTTGACCATTATGGATTTGGTGGGGTGCTAGCGGATGATATGGGGCTTGGGAAAACACTTCAAACCATCACTTTCTTGCTTTCTAAAGTGCAAGAAGTTGGCGGACAATATCTGATCATTTGTCCTTCGAGTGTCTTATATAACTGGCAGCACGAGTTTCAAAAATTCGCTCCAGGTATTCAAACGATTCTAGTAGCCGGTTCTATAGAAGAACGAGAAGCCGCTATTCGTCAATCGATTGAAGAAGAAATTCCAGTACTCATTACGAGCTATCCGTTGATTCAAAGAGATTTCCTCTTGTATAAAGATCATAATTTCAAAACGATTGTTTTGGATGAATCTCAGAATGTGAAGAATAGTTCAGCTAAAACGACTCAAGCTGTGATGCATTTGAAAGCTGATACTAAGTTTGCTTTATCTGGAACGCCGATTGAGAATAATCTTGGAGAGTTATGGTCACTATTTTCTATTGTTCAACCTGGACTGTTTAAAAATAGGAAAGCTTATAAACAGACAACGCAAAGTCGCATTGCAGCTAAAATTCGTCCTTTCGTATTAAGACGACTGAAGCGTGATGTACTGAGTGATTTACCTGCTAAAACAGAGACGACGGAATATATTGAACTATCACCTGAACAAAAACGCATTTATCAGTCTCAATTAACGATGATACGTGAAGAAGTCAAAGGGATGATTCAAGAAAATACGTTTGAAAGAAATCGAATTCGTGTACTCGCTGGGATGACAAGATTAAGACAGATTTGTTGTGATCCATCACTGATCTCTTCAGATTTTGAAGGAGATAGTTCTAAGCTTGAGCGATTACTAGAATACCTTGAAGAAGCAAGAATAAATGGAAAGCGTGTTGTCTTATTCTCTCAATTCACGTCAATGCTAAGTATCATAAAAGATCGATTAGATAAGCAAGAAGTGGATTACCACTATCTTGACGGTCAGACTAAAAATGAAGACCGATTAAAACTGACGACCCGATTCAATATGGGAGAAAAGGATTTATTCCTGATTTCACTTAAAGCAGGCGGGACTGGATTGAACCTTACCGGTGGAGATACAGTAGTCTTATATGATTCATGGTGGAACCCAGCCATTGAAGACCAAGCAGCTGACCGTGTACATCGATATGGTCAGAAAAATGCTGTTCAAGTTATTCGTTTAATTGCTACGGGTACAATTGAAGAAAGAATCAATGAGTTACAAGCGAAAAAACGTGAGCTAATTGATGATGTCATTGAAACTGGAAACGAGAAAACGATTACGAGTCTGTCAAAAGATGAAGTATTGAACTTGTTGAACGATTAATAGCGTTTTTGTGCTTTTGGAAGTGTCTTTAGTTGTATAAGCCTATCATTCGGCATAAAATACGTTTATAAATCATTAAGAATGATCTCAAAGAGAAGGTGTGTTAAGTGAAAAATGAATCAAGAGCTTTAGAGCTACCACCTGAAGAGTCGATCATACTTGAAAAAAAAGCCAACAAAAAGAAGGACGGATTCAAGTATCTTGGTGGTACAATTACCCTTACAAATGGTGCGCTTTATTTTAATCCACAAAAAAATACGTCCTCTTATGATAGCACGCGTATTCCGCTGACAGATATTCATGTATTGAAAAAGGGTGTTTCAATAGGCCTGATTCCTAATAGGATTGTTGTTGGGGATAATCAAGGAACGGAACATATATTTGTTGTAACAAATCGAAATCAATTTTACGAAGCAATAGAAACGCAATTAAGTCACAAAGTTTCAAAAGACTAATTCAGGAGCAGCAACTTCATCTGAGGTTGCTGCTCTTTTGATTTGATCGATTCAGTTAATTCGCAATTGTTCCTGTGGTATACTGATAGTTAAGGACTATCGTACTGGAGGTAAATTTTGAAAGAAAAAATTATCATCATAGTTGGACCAACTGCTGTTGGAAAAACAAGTTTAAGTTTGGAAATTGCTGAGTACTTTAATGGAGAAATCGTCAGTGGAGACTCAATGCAAGTATACAAATCACTAGATATCGGAACAGCTAAAGCTACGCAAGAAGAAAGAAACAGAGTGCAACATCATCTCATTGACGAAGTAGAACCTGATGAATCCTATACTGTTTCTGATTTCAAAGAAAAAGCTACAAAAGAAATTCAGAACATATTAGCTAAAAATAAGGTTCCCATTATAGTTGGGGGAACAGGTCTCTATATAGAATCTCTCTTATATGATGTCTCCCACGGTGGAGAAGCAGAACCAAACCTTGCTTATAGAGAAACAATGGAACAACTTGCTTTAAATGGCGGAAATCTAGCGGTTTGGGAGAAGTTGAAATCAATTGATCCAGAAGCTGCAGAAATGATTCATCCGAATAACTTAAGAAGAGTGATACGTGCGCTTGAGGTTTATCAGACCACAGGTGTGTTGTTCTCCACATTGCAAAAAGAAAAAACAGATAAAGAGCCTCTTTTTGATGCGCATATCATCGGATTAACAACAGATCGGGCGCTTTTATATGAAAGAATCAATCAAAGAGTGGAAGAAATGGTAGAAAAAGGTTTGATGAAAGAAGCTGAACAATTGATTCAAACGGTTCCTGAAGGTGCGCAAAGTGTGAAGGGCATCGGCTATAAAGAATGGATCCCTTACTTTCAGAAAAAGTGTAGCCTTGAACAAGTTATAAACTCAATCCAACAGAATTCTAGAAGATACGCAAAACGTCAGTTAACGTGGTTTAGAAATCGTACGAAAATTGATAGCTGGTGGAATCTAGTAGAAGAACCAGAAAAAATGGACCAGATAAAAAGTGAACTTAAAATTTTTTTAAGGGTGTGAGTAGATGAAACAGGAAGAAGAATATGAAAAAGTCGTTGTAGTCGGTATTCAGACAAAAGAAACAGATAATCAATTTAGATATTCTCTGGATGAATTAAAACAACTCGTAGAAAATGCTGGTGGTAAAGTTGTCGGAGAATTGACTCAAAAAAGAGATCGTCAAGACACTAAGACCGTTATCGGTAAAGGGAAATTGAATGAGTTAAAACATTTAAGTGAAGAAGTTGAAGCTTCTACGATCGTTTTCAACCAGGAACTGTCTCCTAGAAATGTTAGAAATATCCAAGAGGAAGTGGAAGCAAAAGTCATTGATAGAATACAAGTAATCTTGGATATTTTTGCTTTAAGAGCACAAAGTAAAGAAGGTAGACTGCAAGTACAACTAGCGCAATTGTCATACCTGTTACCTAGATTAGCTGGACAAGGAGTGAACATGTCTCGTTTAGGTGCCGGTATTGGAACACGTGGACCAGGAGAAACGAAATTGGAGACAGACAGACGTCATATCCAGAATCAAGTGACGGACATTAAAAAAGAACTAAAAAAAATCGAGTCTCACCGCGAACGTAGTAGGGAACAGAGAAAACAAAGTAATGTCTTTCAAATTGGTTTGATTGGGTATACAAATGCTGGTAAATCAACAATCTTAAATATGACCACAAATACTGGAACATTTGAGAAGGATCAATTGTTTGCTACTTTGGATCCTTTAACGAGACAAGTAGAACTACCTTCAGGTCTTAAATCAACTATGACTGATACGGTTGGCTTTATTCAAGATTTGCCCACACAACTCATTGAATCTTTTCAGTCTACACTAGAAGAATCAAAGGAAGTAGACTTATTACTTCATGTAGTGGATGCTGCTGAAGAGAACATATTAGGTCACGAGCAGACTGTATTGGACCTTCTTAAGGAACTGGGAATGGACAGTATTCCCCGTCTAACGGTCTATAATAAAAAAGATTTAGCGGATGAACATTTCCAACCGAGTCTTTATCCCAATGTCGTTATTTCAGCGAAAGATCCAGATGATATGGAAGTTTTGTTTGAACAGATTGAAAAGAGTATCAAAGAACAAATGGTGCCTTACTCAGTTGAAATTTCTAATGCACGTGGGGACTTACTGGTACAGCTGAGAAACGAAACGATTATAGAAAGACAATTATATGATGAAGAAAAGCAACTTTATTTTGTAGAAGGTTTTACAAAAAAAGAGTCTAAATGGAGTCGCTAAAGAGAGCGTTCATTCTTGTGCAAATTTAAATTAAATAAAATTAAACCCGAAACCATTGTGGAATGACGCAATGATTTCGGGCTTTTTTCTGTCCTTATCATCTATTCATTAGTGTAATGAACGATCTTGTTCAAACTTTTGCAATATAAGTAGATTATATTGCGAATTCAAACTAAACTTTCAGCGAAACTAACCGATAATAAGTAATAATCAGTCAGTAATATTTTTATGCTTTCAAATAAAGGTATGATTCTGTACCATAAAAGGAGTTCGTCAAATTAATGGAAAAAGTAAATGAACAATGGAACAAGTTGAAGCAGAATATGAGTAAACTCGATTGGTCAAAATTAAAATTTTCAAAAACAAATCAAAGTAAAAAAGATCATAAAAGCGTTAGGTGGCCTATAACAATAAGTTTAACGATTGTAATGCTGATTCCTGTATTAATAACGTTAATGTTTTCATACATACAAACAACAAATATTTTAACGCAAAGAATTGAAGAACAAGAAAGACAAATCACAACCAATATCGTTAGTACGATTAACAGTGCAGCAATAGCAGCAGAGTCAACTGTGGAACGACTAGCAATGGATTCGATATTAAATCAGGTATCCTCCGGTATAGAAGGCGCTAGTTCAGATCTTAGCTCACGCCTTCAGTACATCACTTCAGGGAACAGATATATTGCGGATGCTTACTATATCGCTACAGGTACAGAGCCGGATTATGTCTCGACGGTTTCATTGAACGGAAGGGGTGCGCTATCGCAAACATTACCTTGGCTAACAGCTGCATCGGAATCTACAGGATTGATGTGGTCAGCGCCATATGAACTGAATAATAAAACGCGCATGACGGTTTCGAGACCCTTAGTTGCTGGAAGAGATGTCATTGGTGTTTTAGCAGTCGACTTAGATCTTGATACCATCAAAACAGACGTTAAAAATGCAGAAATCGCTGATACAGGTTCTATTCAGATTTTCACCGATGAAGGAGTTGCCATTGCTTCACCTGACGAATCTATTATTGGTGAAAGTTATGGAAGTGACCCATTCTTTGTTTCAGCTAAAGCTGCAAGCGCTGAGAACCCAACAGGATTTATCCAAGACAAAACAGTCAACAATGAGAAATTCGGCATCTATTATGAAAGTTTAGATTCCTTAGGGTTAAAAGTATTCGGTATGGTAACCGCTGATGAAATGCAAAACGAAATTAGCGCATTAAACAAAGTGATCTTCTTCATCACGATTTTCACAATCATTCTTGCAGCGATTATTTCTTATTTTGCTTCAAGTATAATTATGTCTATCGCGAACTCACTTATGAACTCTTTCAATCAGGTTCGTAACGGAAACTTGACACACCGTCTTAAATATAAAGAGCTGGTAAATAGTAACAACCCATTAACACTTTTAGTTAGCAAGTTTTCTAAAAAGAAATCTGATCAAGTAAATACAGCAGATTCAGACCTTGATCCAAAAGGAAATGAACTGCATCAAATTGCGATTGTATTCAATGAAACGATGGAAACATTTGAAGATACGATTGCGATGATACAAGGAAATAGCTTAAATGTTTCTGAAATGGCGACTTCTTTAACCGAATTATCTGATCAAACAAGTCGAGCGACTGCCGAAGTTGCACAAACGATTTCTGGTGTTGCTGAAGCAACAAGTACGCAGACACAAGACACTGAAGAAACAGCAAACCAGATGAATGAACTATCCGTTGCTTTAAATGATATTAATGATGCTGTTGGTAAAATGGGCGAACATGCAGACACAACAATGGTCTTGAATGGTAGCAATACCTTCGCGACACAAGATGTTGATGCAAACTGGAAAACAACCTTATCTACAATTAATGGACTGAAAGTTCAAATTGAAGAAGTTGATGGAGATATTCAAAATATTGAAGGTATCGTCAACGCGATTACCAATATTGCTAAGAAAACAAACTTGCTTGCACTGAATGCTTCTATAGAAGCAGCACGTGCTGGTGAAGCCGGTAGAGGGTTCGCTGTAGTAGCTGAAGAAATTAGAAATCTCGCTGAACAGAGTGCACAGTCTTCTAAAGATATTCAGAATATCATTCATATGGTTCAAAGCAAATCTACAAGTATGGTTGAACACTTGGAAGAAACGAATCAAGAAAGTGCTGTTCAAACTGAGAAAATCGGCGAAGCATTAACGGCTTCAGAAAATGTTGCGAGCTCACTTGAACAACTCGTTGCGAGTATGATTGTCGTTATGCAGTCATCTTCTGTAATCAATCAACGTAAAGATGAAGTTGTCTCACAATTAGAGAATATTGCTGCTTCTGCAGAAGAAAATTCTGCTGGTACACAAGAAGTTTCAGCGAATGCTGAAGAAATACTTGCAACGATGGAAGACTTTTCCGCACATATCAAGAATTTGGAAAGTGTTGCAGATCATTTGAAGGAATCAGCTAAACGTTTTGAAATTAAATCATCACAAGCACCAGTGAACTTGGAAGAAGATGAAACAGATCTGAATCCGCAGCTCGTTTAACATGAAAAAGAGGAATGAGGAACTGTAATGAATAAACACATATTATTTAGAGTTGGAGAACAAAATTATGCAATCTCTATAGCTGAAACGGATAGAGTCGTTCATATAGAGAACTATACGATTGTACCGGATGTATCATCTTATATTATTGGCATGCAAGATATTGAAGGCACGATCGTACCCATGATTGACTTATCTGAACGATTCTTTAAACAAAGATTAGAGAGTTTTGAGCAAACAGATACAGTGGTCGTGAAATGGAAAGAAGAAAAAATTGGCTTAACAGTAAATGAAGTGCTTGCTGTTGAAGACTTCAATGAAGATCAAATTTCAACAAAAGAAGCTATAGGAGAGAAAAAAGATGGTGTTTCCACCTCTTATATCTCTGCCTTTGTTCAAACTAAAGATGGGATTGTACCGATCTTGGACCCTCACGCGTTATTTAGCGCTGATCAGGCAGAGGAAATGCAGGCGTTACTTGCCATTAACCATATACAAAACTAAAGTAATCGCTTAGTAGAATAACGGAGGATAAGACCATGTCTGAACAAGTGAAGGTAGGCATTTCAGATTATAAAATTTCTGAGCCGCCCAATCATTTAGTGACTATTGGACTCGGTTCATGCATAGGGATTGCTTTACACGAACCGATTACGAAAAAAGGCGCACTGATTCATATCATGCTGCCCGAAAGTGAAGGATTCAAAGATACGACAAAATGGGAAAAATTTGCAGACTTGGCGATACCAAGAGTTGTAGAACAAATACAAAAAGAAACTGGCAAAAAGAAACTAATCGCAAAAATTGCCGGTGGTGCTAGTATGTTTAAATTTAATAATCAAAACGATACAATGCAGATTGGAAAAAGAAATACATTAGCAGTTGAAAAGACCCTGAATGAACTGAAGATTCCCATTTTAGGAGACCATACAGGAGGCAAAATGGGGCGTTCAATGTTTGTTGATCTAGAAACATTTGAAGTGACTGTTCGGATGGTCAACCGTGAAGTGCATATATTATAATCCTGCGAATACCGCAAGAGTGAATAAGTAAAGGATGCTGGAAAATGTCGATAAAAATAATGGTCATTGATGACTCGGCATTCATGCGTAGGATAATGAGTCACACCCTTCAGGAGATTGAAGGTGTAGAAGTACACAGCCTCATCAGTTGTGGTAAAGAAGCAATTGAAAAACTGAAACAACCTTTTCCTGATCTGATTACAATTGATGCCCAGGTGCCTGATTTAAATGAAACAAGTGAGCTCAAAAAACTCATTCAAGATCACACTATTCCAGCAGTTATGATCAGTTCATCAGACAGTAAAAAAGAAACAACGCTTAAAGCACTAGAAATGGGTGCAGTTGATTATCTTCAGAGACCGCAAGAATTAAATAGAGACTGGGGAATTTTTCAAGAACGTCTGGAAAAGAAAATTCAGTTATTTGCGAAACCTAAAAAGCAACTAAATCAACTACCTAACAAAAACATAAGACCAAAAACCAGTAGCTTTACTCTACCAGTAGAAGCCGTTGTTATAGGCGCTTCTACTGGAGGACCCAAAGCACTCATTGAAGTTATAAAAGTATTACCACCAAAAATAGGTATTCCAGTCTTTATCGTCCAACATATGCCAAAAGGCTTTACAACGTCCTTCGCTAATCGACTGGATTCAATAGCAGCTTTAACCGTTTTAGAGGCAGAAGATGGACAGAAAATACAAAAAGATACCGTTTATCTCGCACCGGGAGGTAAACACATGGTGCTAGAAAATGACAAGATAAAATTGACTGAGGTAGACAAAATTCATGGCGTCAGACCTGCAGTCGACTATCTTTTCGAAACGGCTGCTCTAAAATATGGTCATCATCTTGTCGGAGTTGTTTTGACCGGAATGGGTAACGATGGTGCAAAAGGAAGCAAAGCGATTAAAGAGAACGGCGGATATATGATTACACAGAATCAGGAGACATCGGTTATCTACGGTATGCCTAGAAACGTTGAGGAAAAAGGCTATTCTGATAAGGTAGCAAGCCTATATGATATCGGCGATATCCTAAAAAATATGATTGGATGAAAATAAAATATGGCGACATTAAATTTTGACTTTTTCTATGAGTGGGTCTTGAGCAATTTGAATATCAACTTGAATGCCTATAAAGAGAAGCAACTTCAAAGAAGAATCGGTACAATTATGAAACAATCGGGTGCAACGACTCTTGAAGAATATGCAAAAAACATCTCTAAAGACGAAATACTTAAAAAACAATTTCTGGATTATATAACGATTAACGTTACAGAATTTTTTAGAAATAAAGACTTATTTGATAACTTTGAATTAATGATCAATACGCACTTATCACCTAAATTTAAAGAACTGAAAATCTGGAGTGCCGCTTGTTCTATCGGAGCAGAACCGTATTCACTAGCCATGATCGCACAAAAAAATAATATCAAATTAAAACAAAAAATCATTGCTACAGACATCGACCGTACGATATTAGATCGTGCTGCAAAAGGGTATTACAGAGACAACGAATTAAAAAACGTTTCATTAGTAGATAAAAGTACGTATTTTGACTTTAAAGATGGTTACTACTGTATACAGAACGCTATCAAACAAAAAGTTCAGTTCAAGCAGCATGATCTCGTTCAAGATAAATATGAAAAAGGTTTCCATGCAATCGTCTGTAGGAATGTTACGATTTACTTCAAGTCAGATGTTAAAGATGAAATCTACCTAAAAATGGCAGACTCTCTTGTTACTGGTGGATTGTTGTTTACCGGCGCAACAGAAACCATTTATCAGCCTGAAAAGTATCAGTTAAGAAAAATTGCCTCATTTATATATGAAAAAATAGAATAATCTACGAAAGAAGGAGGAGATGAGTATGGAAGATAACAGCGCCTACCGCGATCTGTTCTTTGAAGAAACAGATACGAATTTAGAAATATTAAACGAAGAAGTTCTAAGACTAGAACAGAACCCAGAAGATACAGAAATCATTGACTCAATCTTCCGCGCTGCCCATACGTTAAAAGGTATGGCCGCGACAATGGGCTATAATACAATGGCAAAATTAACCCATTCTGTTGAGAACGTATTTGAATTGTTTAAATCAAAAACAGCTAAAGTAGATACAGGAACCGTTTCGTTGATCTTCGATTGTCTAGATACACTTACAGAAATTGTTGAAGCATTAAGGGCCGGCGAAAGTGATGAGTTAGATATCTCAGCACTTGTTGCAAGACTTGAAGCTGTCCCAAATGGAACGGAAGCATCTAGTGAATCAACTATTGAAGAGCCTCAGTCAGACAAAATGGATTTGACATTAGAAAAATTAGATCCGTCTGATCTAACCGTGGTTGAACAAGCAGAACAAGCAGATTACAAAGCATTTGTTATTGCAGTCAAAGTGGATAAAGACAGCTTTATGAAAGCTGCTAGAGCCTTTCTGGTTATCAATAAATTGGAGCAAGAAGGCGATATTATTCACACAGAGCCTTCAGCAGATAAAATCGAAGAAGGAGAGTTTGAAGAACATTTCAAACTCCTACTCTTAAGTAAACAAGAGGAATCGACTCTAAAAGAACAAATTCTTGAAACGAGTGAAATTGAAGAAGTTTTAATCAAACCGTTTGAGCAAGCACCTAGCATTGAAGAAGAGGCGCAACCAGTTAGCAAAGAAGTTGTCGTTCCTACTGAAGCGGAAGTAAAAACTGCTGCACCAAAGAAATCTATCTCTAAACAAACGATTAGAGTAGATCTATCCAGACTAGATCAGTTTATGAATTTAGTATCTGAACTAGTTATCCATAGAACAAGATTAGAAGATTTGACAGAAAAAGAAAAACTTCAAGAATTAACTGAACCGCTAACAGAAGTTGGACGGATTACGACAGAGCTTCAAGAACTTGTTTTACAGTTACGTATGCAGCCATTCAATGTCGTCTTGCAGCGTTTCCCAAGAATGCTTAGAGATTTGGCGAATGAACTGGGTAAAGAGATTCAACTGGTTACTGAAGGGGAAGATACTGAACTAGACAGAACCGTTATCTCTGAAATTGGCGAGCCAATCATTCACCTGTTAAGAAATTCAGCTGACCACGGTATTGAAATGCCAGATGAAAGAGAAAGACTAGGAAAACCAAGACTTGGAACGGTTAAACTAGCTGCTTATCCAGAAGGGAATAGAGTGGTTGTTACCCTTTCAGACGATGGTAAAGGTTTGAACCCTCAAATGATCAAAGAAAGTGCAGAAAGAAAAGGGATTGATACAACTGGACTTTCTGATGAAGAACTTCAACAGTTGATCTTCCATCCAGGATTTTCGACCGCTGCGAAAGTAACGGGTATCTCTGGACGTGGAGTAGGAATGGATGCTGTTAAAGAAAAGATTTCTAGCCTGAATGGAACGATCGAAACGATCAGTGAAGTAGGGAAAGGAACTACATTTAAAATCGTTCTTCCGCTGACACTTTCAATCATTCAATCTCTTCTCGTTCGCTCTGGTGGAGAAACCTTTGCAATGCCTCAAGCCATTATTGATAAGGTGAATCGTTTTGAGGAAGAAGAAGCCATTCAAGTACATCAAAACGAGGTCTATCGATACAACGATACGACGATACCGATTACCCGGTTAACAAGAGCCTTGAATCTTGAAGAAACAGATGATCGCAACGCGCATATCATTATCGTATCTATTGGTGATGAAAAACATGGATTGGTTGTAGATGAATTAGTTCAGCAAAAAGAGATTGTCATCAAAAAACTCGGAAAAGAACTCGGTGAAATGAAACAATTTCTCGGAGCAACAATCATGGGAGACGGGAGTATTAGTCTGATTCTTGATATCACTTCAATCTGTAAAGAAAGAAGGGAAGTTAGACAATGAGCCTTGACGAATCATTACTTCGATTAGACGCTTTACAAGAAATGGTCAATATCGGTGGAGGAAATGCGGCAACGAGTTTATCTAAACTGATTGAAAGAAAAGTTGAAATGGATGTTCCAACGCTTGAAGTCATGAACTATGATGACGTTTATCAGAAAATTCGTGGCGAAGAAGAAGTGATTAAAGCGGTACTAATGAATGCACTCGGTGATGAAGATGAATACGGCATTTTCTTATTTGTAGTCGATCCTGAAGATGCCGATCAGTTAGCTAAAATGATTATGCCAGAAGGAATCGAATTAACAGACGAATTAATCGATTCTTCCATTTCAGAGCTAGTTAACATATTAGTCCACTCTTTTATAACGGCTGTCATGAAGATAATCGATACAATGATTATTTCCACAGTACCGATTATGGTTGAAGATATGTTTGGTTCGATTGTAAGTAGTGTTTATATGGAACAACAACAATATGATGACAACATTTTTATCATAAAAAATGAATTTTATAGTCTTGGACACAAAATTGAAGGAAGTTTGTATTTTGTACCCAAGCCTGGTGTGTTAGAATTATTATTGCGTCGATTAGGCGTATAGGATTGAAGGGAGAAATTTAAAAATGGCTAAACGTGTATTAATCGTTGATGACGCAGCATTCATGCGTATCAAACTAAAAGATATTTTAGAAAAAAATGGATATGAGGTAGCAGCAGAAGCACAAAATGGTGTTGAGGCTGTTGAGAAATTCAAAGAAACTCAACCAGATCTAGTGACTATGGATATCACTATGCCAGAAAAAGATGGCGTTGAAGCACTTAAAGAAATCAAACAACTTGATCCAAGTGCAGTTGTTTTAATGTGTTCAGCAATGGGTCAGCAATCTATGGTTATGGATGCGATTCGTGCGGGAGCTATTGATTTTATTGTAAAACCTTTTGATACAGAACGTGTTATTAAAGCTTTAGATAAAGCAAGCCAGTAAACTTATAAAACGGTGAAGTTGTGCATTCATAAAATTGTCACACCTACACCGTTTTATTATAAGTATAATAAGGAGGGACGAAGTCATGCAGGTAATTGTGTTTCGTCTAGGAGAAAGAACTTACGGATTTTCCACTGACAGAGTAGAAGAAATTACGACAATTCTATCAACGACTAAAGTACCACATGCTCCAGAGTGGACTGTGGGTCTAGTGAACTTAAGAGGGCAAGTCATGACATTAGTTGATCTTGATAAACTTTTGAATGAGACAAGTGCTACTGAGGAAGACTGGTACAAAAACACCATCATTATACATACTGAAGAGAACCCTATCGCTTTAAAAGTAGGTCCAGTAATTGGTGTAACCGATGTCGAAGAAAGTGAATTTCAGCTAAGTGGGGAAGAAGAATCTGTGATTTCTGGATATCTATCTGTTTACGACAGTATCGTAAGCGTTATTGAATTGGATCAGATCTTTAAGGAGAAAGAGGAAGTATAATGAGCCAACAAGTCCTGTCACAACAAGAAATTGATGCATTGTTGGATGCAATGGACAGTGGCGAAATTGATACAGAACAAATGGTAGAGGAACTGGATTCCCCTAAAGTAAAACCGTATGATTTTCGTCGACCCGTTCGTTTGTCAAAAGAGTATCTATCAACCATCACGATGGTATTCGAAGACTTTTCCAAAATTGCAGTCAATTTGTTGTCTACCCAACTGAGAAAGCCCGTAGATATTAAAATTGCGGCAATTGAGCAAGTATCGTTCGATGAATTCGTTCATTCAGTTCCAAGTTTTACCTTAATGGGTATTTTTCAAAGTAAACCACTTAGTGGGATGCAGATTATAGAAATCAATCCTCAGTTCAGTTTACAAATGGTCGAACTCCTTTGTGGATTCGGCGAATTATCAGATGAAATTTTACCATCAGATAAAGATAGTTTCACAGATATTGAAAGAGCTATTTTGGAAGATGTTACGACTTCATTTTTGCGTTCTTTTGAGACGGCTTGGAAAGAAATTACAGAATTAAAGGTTGAATTAGAATATACGGAAACGAATCCGCAGTTACTACAGACAATGTCTCCGAATGAACCTGTCTTACTTGTTACATTCTCGGTTACACTTGATGAACAGAAGACTTTTATCAATATGTGTGTACCTTACATATTCTTTGAGGACATGCTGGATAAATTAAGTTTCCGCAACTGGTTCCATTCAGGTAAAGAATTTGATTCTTCTGAAAGAGGGCAAATTTCTAAGAACCTTGAACAAGTTCCATTGAATCTGGAAGTCTTGCTTGGTGAATCTCAGATGACCATTTCTGATTTCCTTGAAATGGAAGAAGGCGACATTATTCAGTTGAATGAGAAAACGTCGAAACCATTGACAATGTATGTTGAAGACAAGCCTTATTACAAAGTGAAACCAGGAATGATTGAGGATCACCTGGCAGTAGAAGTTATGAAATTTATGGGAGGAGAGAGTACCGATGAGTAGCGGTCAAATGTCACAAGAAGAAATTGATGCATTGTTAAATGGGTCTGGTCCAATAGAGACAGCTGTAGCGGAAGAAGAAACAGCAACAGTAGATCACACCATTCCACAAGAAACAAAAGACATATTAGGAGAAGTTGGAAACATCTCTATGTCTCAAGCTGCTACGACACTTTCTCAATTATTGAATCGTACGATTAAAATTACGACACCTGTTGTTTCAGGTGTTACGTTAAAACAAATTATTGATGAATGTGAAGTACCAAAAGTCGTTACAACGATTGGATTCAAAGAAGGATTAGTCGGAAACAACGTCTTAATGATTGATGTTGAAGATGCTGTCATTATTGCGGATCTTATGATGGGTAATGATGGTAAAGATGTAGAAGGTAAAGAATTTACTGAGTTGGAACTGAGTGCAGTTGCTGAAGCGATGAACCAGATGATGGGTACGGCTTCTACAGCAATGGCGACAATGTTCAGTAAACCAATAGATATCTTGCCTCCAAACGTTGAAGTATGGCAAAGCCCAGAAGAAGCCACTTTGGAAAATATTACAGATGAAAGTACGATTTGTAAGATTTCTTTCCAACTAAGTGTTGAAGGTTTACTAGAAAGTGAAATCATGCAGATTTTACCTCTTGAAACAGCGATGGAAATCGTTGAAATCATGCTCGGTGATGAAGCTGAGGTCGTTCAAGGACGTGAGCAAGAAGAAGTGGTTGCTGAAACACCAGCGCCGGCTCCGGCTGTTTCCCCCGTTCCTGAAGCGCCAAAACCTCGGGAATCAGTCAATGTTCAAAAGCCTAAATTCCAAGATCTAGAACAAACTGGAGCAAAATCTTCTCCGAGAAACCTTGATTTAATCATGGATGTACCACTAGATTTCAGTGTTGTCTTAGGTAAAAGTAAAAAGACAATCAAAGACATATTGTCACTAGGTACAGGTTCAGTTGTTGAACTGGACAAGATGACAGATGAACCACTCGAGATTTATGTAAATGGTAAACTGATCGCAGAAGGCGAAGTTGTTGTTATTAACGAAAGCTTTGGTATTAGAATTACAAACATTTTGAGTAAAGAACAGCGCATCACACATTTAAATTAATCACTTAGCTTAAAGACACGAACTTGTTTCGTGTCTTTTTTTGTCCACTTTAATCTATTAAACTTTTAAGCTATACTATTGGAGTTGAACATTTAAATAAATAGGCTTAATAATCTTTAAAGCCTTCCGATAATAAGTACTGTATAAAACTCTTACTAGAGTTCTTTAACTAGAAATTACAAACTTAACCAAAATAATCATAAAAGAGGCGATCATGATGAAAATCAATAACCAACATAAAAGCTATCTAAATTCTGTAAATCAAACAAAATCAGGACAGTCTGCTAAACAAACTAAATCTGAAGAAACACCTAAAAACCAGGCACCAGTTCAAGTGAATATCTCAAAAGAAGCACAAGCACTTCACGATGCTGAAAAAACTGTTTTTTCTGAAAGAGTAGAGTCCATTAAAGCTGCTATCCAAAATGGAGATTACGAAGTAGACGCTAGCAAAATTTCTTCAGAACTAGTGCGCACGATCCAGTCACAAAAGGAGCAGTAATTCATGTCAAAAACAGAACAAGTTTTGGCTAAAATGATTGAACTCAAAGAAGTATTAAGTGAAGAGCGAGCAGTTTTGATCCAAAACGATGGGGAAAGACTGCTTGAACTCATTTCAACTAAAGAAGAAATCATGCTAAGTTTAGCGGATTTTGACGAAAGTGAAATTGAGATAGAACAGTTAACCGCGATTACTGGAGAAATCAAAGAGCTACAAGAAACAAATTTGATGTTAACGGAACAGTCAATGCGTTTTACGGAGCAATTAATTTCAAGTATTCAAAAAAACGTTACAAAGAAAAATACTTATTCAAAAACAGGGACATTCGAGAAATCAGGGCAGACCGCATTTCTAGACCAGTCTTTATAAGGAGTACATACAGATGTCAGGATTATTTGGTACATTAAACACGGCAACAAGCGGATTGAAAGCTCAACAGAATGCACTACAAACGATTGGACATAACGTTTCCAATATCAATACGCCGGGTTACTCAAGACAGCGTGTAAACTTACAGACAAATATTGCTCAGCAATTACCGGGTATTGGTCAAGTTGGAACGGGCGTACAAGTCGGTAGTATTTCACGTATGCAAGATCAATTCATCAACAATCAATTGATGAATGGCTATTCTACGACAGGTAAACATCAGTCACTGTCTGATACGATAGGTCAACTAGAAGCAACTTTCAATGAACCATCTGCCACAGGGCTTGCGAATCAAATATCAGAAGTATTTAATGCATGGACTTACTTAGCGTCTAACCCGGAACAAGCCGCTTCCAAAACGATGCTCGTTCAAACAAGTGAAACCTTTGTAGATACAGTAAAACATATGTCTAATGCAATGGATGCTCTGAAGAGAGATACCATTCAAGGACTTGACAAATCTGCGCTTGATGCAAACTCTACTTTGAAACAACTTGAAGACTTGAACCAGCAAATCTGGCAAGCTTCCGTTAGAGGATTTGCACCTAATGATTTACTAGATTCACAAGATCAGCTTGTCAATAAATTGGCAAGTCAAGGGAACATTACGGTTGAACGTGATAAGTATAACCGAGTAGCTATTTCCATGGATGGCCAAAATCTTTTGGATGCCAATTCACGTAAAGAGATTCAAACAGTAACAAGTATGAATGATGCAGGACGTCCTGTATTAACTGATGGGACAGTACTTGAAGTGGAGGCCGAAGTTGGACAATTTGTACTGAAATCTGGTGCAGACGGAGCAGCAACCTTTAGCCCGATCAATTTAGAATCTGGTGCAGTAAAAGGTACACAAGAAGCACTTTCAGTCATTACTGATATGCAAAAAGACTTAAATGAATTTGTCTTTAGTTTTGCGAATGCAGTGAATACGATTCATAGTAACGGTGGAGATGGTAGAAACTTCTTTACTGTGACTGAAGTAAATGCTTCTTCAACTATTCAAATCAACCAAGAAATTAGAAATGATAATAATCTTGTTGTAACTGGAAAATCACTAGATAATACAATTGCTGGTGATGGCTCTAGAGCTCAATTGATATCTAGTTTAAAAAACACACCGATTCCAAATGGTGATGAATGGTTTAAACCGGAAAGTATGACAGTTGAACCAGGAAGTGGTAGTAACTCAACACTTTTCAGTAAATATAATAGTATGGTAACCAATATGGGGATCATTAAACAACAGTCAGATAATATGTTAGATACACAAGAAGGGTTGATGGCTTTACTGGAACAACGTCGTGAATCTGTATCGGGTGTCGATATCAACGATGAAGTTGTTGATATGATCAAATATTCTAGTGCTTTCCAAGCAAATTCAAGAGTGCTTCAAACGTTATCAGATATGTTAGATACCTTAATTAACCGAACTGGGGTGTAATCAATGAGAGTAACCAATTCTTTAATGTCTAAAAACTTTATGCGTAACTTAAATAACAACATGAAAAATGTTTATAAGTATCAAGAACAACTCTCTACAATGCAACAAGTTAGTCGACCAAGTGGTGATCCATTGAAAGTATCCAAAGTACTGGACTTGAATAATGAAATTAAGCAAAATGATGAGTATAAATCCACTATTAATGACTCGATTGACTTTGCGAATGTCCAAGACTCTGCACTAGCAAACGCAACGACTTCTATTCAACGGATTTATACTTTGACTCAACAGGCAGCTAATGGAACATATAATCACGAGGATAGACAGTCCATCAAAGCAGAAGTAGAAAATGAAATCGATACATTGATGGATTCATTTAACACCAGTTTTGGTGGGAAATATATTTTTGCAGGGAATAACTCCACAACTAAACCGTTTGTAAAAGAAGCTTCAGTTGAAGGAGAAATGCCCAAAGTAACATACAAAGGAACATCAGATAATACTTCTAAAGAAATTGCACGTGGAGTTGCCGTTGAGATGAAAACTGACGGAAGTGTACTAATGAATACTCAGGAAGAAAGCAGTGACTTAGGAACATTATTTAACGACTTATTAGTTGCCTTGGATAGTGATGATACTGAAAAATTGGGTGGAAGCATTCTAAATAACGTCGATAAGCAAATTAATAATATCGTTAATTTGCGTACAAATATTGGGGCAACTCAAAACCGTTTAGTAGCTGCAAAAGATCGTAATGAATCAGAATATCTTAATTTAAAGACAACTTATTCAAATACACAAGACATTGATTTAGCAGAAACCTATATGAAATACTCTATGGAGATGGTTTCTTATGAAGCTTCTTTACAGATGGGTACAAAGATTTTACAGAATAATTTACTTGATTACATTAGATAGCTTTGATTTGAAACTACTCGACAAAAAGGGTTCTATAATATTTAGTGTTGGTGAGAATTCGCCAACACTATTTTTATGTAAAATGAAACAAGCGAGATTCTCTGATAGACTGTAGTTACCACACCAAATCTATAGGAGGAATCTTGCTTGCTTGAATCTTATGATATCAAAAAAATACTTCATATCCAAGATGAATCGATCACATTGACTCAGATTGATCGTCAAACCCTTAAAGGTGTTTTAACCAATATTGTCAGGGGGACGATCACTTATACACCCAACTATTGCCCTAAGTGCGGTGTTAAGAACGTTGATTACACGATTATTAAGCATGGAACCAAGCTAACTAAACATGTTTGGAATAAAGTAGCTGGGTATCCGACGCGCCTTTATTTAAAGAAACAACGTTTCTTTTGTAAGTCCTGTATGCAAACCTTTTCCGCTCATTCCTCAGAAGTCGAAGAACATTGCTTTATTTCTAAGAAAGTAAAGCAACACATTGGCTTTCAATCTAGAGAAGATCTTTCGATGAAGTATATAGCAGAAGAACATACAGTGTCACCTTCTACCGTTAAGCGAGTCATTTGCACGTTTGCCCAAGCCTATTACCCTGACTTTCAATCTTTACCGCCTTGTTTGCTTTTCGATGAATTCAACTCAGTCAAAAATGTGAAAGGTTCGATGAGCTTCATTTACGCCGATGGCGATACACATGAGGTCATTGATGTCCTTCCTGATAGAAGAAAAACTTATCTCAAACTTCACTTTCAAAAGTATCCGCTAAAAGTGAGAGAGCAGGTAAAACTTGTCGTGATTGATATGAACGCAGCTTATGAGTTCTTTATAAGAGAGCTTTTTCCAAATGCAAAAATCATTATTGATCGCTTTCACATCATTCAGTTGATCAATCGTTCTTTAGATAGAATCAGGGTCAAAGTGATGAAACAATATAACCGTTCTAGCTATCCGTATAAAGGGATCTACAATAAATTCAAGAATCATTGGCGCCTTCTATTAAAAGAGGAACGAGCACTGTCGAGTACAAATTATAAGCACTATACTTGTTTTGGACAAACCACCCAACAACACGTCGTTGATACACTACTCAGCTTTAGTAGCGAACTAGGAGAAAGTTATCGTTTCTATCAAGATCTTTTGCATGCTTTAAAAACGAAAAACTACAGCCAATTTCAAAACACATTAAAACAGACTACTTTTGACTATCACAATACAATGAGAATCAGTCAGCGAACATTACATTATCACTTAAAAGAAGGTCATATAGAAACAGCGTTTCTATATCGCTATTCCAATGGTCCGCTAGAAGGCTCTGATAACAAGGTGAAAAATATTAAACGTACAGCTTATGGCTTTATCAAATAGATCGATAAAGCTTCTTAAAGGTAACTAACGGTACAACACTATTTGACACAGAGCCACAAAAAGTTGAGTAGTTTTTTATTTTATTTTACTTTTTAGGGTTAACAATATTTGTATGCTTCCGATACTATAATTAGAAGGCGATAACGTCTTAAAAACACACAAACACATTGGAGGAAATTAACATGCGTATTAATACTAACACTGCAGCGATGAATACATACTCTCGCTTAACATCAGCAAACGGAGCTAAAAGTAATTCACTAGCTAAACTATCTTCAGGACTTAGAATCAACAAAGCTGGCGATGATGCTGCAGGACTTTCAATCTCGGAAAAAATGAAAAATCAAATTTCTGGTTTGAACCAAGCTACTCGTAATGCTCAAGATGGAATTTCTCTTATTCAAACAGCAGAAGGTGCTCTTAACGAAACTCACTCAATCTTAAATCGTATGCGTGATCTTTCTGTACAGGCTGGTAATGGAACTAACAGCGCTGACGATTTGTCTGCAATTCAAGATGAATTGACTGCTTTGACAACAGAAATTGACAGAATCGCTGAAACTACTCAGTTCAATACAAAAAAACTTCTTTCTAGTGAGTCAGAAGATGTTACTTTACAAATTGGAGCAAACACTAGTGATGAAGATAAAATTACTGTATCTCTGAAAGATATGTCTTCAACTGGTTTAGAGATTGCTGCTGAAGATATTGAGCTAGTAGATGCTTCTGATGTCGATAATATTACTGTCAATGCAGATGCTGCTAATGCGTTAACTGATAAACTTGATGCTGCTATTACTACAGTTTCAAAACAACGTTCTGAATTAGGTGCTACTCAAAACCGTTTAGACCACACAATCAACAACTTAACTACTACTAAAGAAAACCTAGCTGAAGCTAACTCACGTATCCGTGACGTTGACATGGCTGAAGAAATGATGTCATTCACTAAATCTAACATCCTTTCTCAAGCTTCAACTGCGATGCTTGCTCAAGCTAACCAAATGCCACAAGGTGTTTTACAACTATTGGGTTAATCTTAATAGAACAATTAGATTTAATATGGAACCGGAGCTGGTTTTCCAGCTTCGGTTTTATTTTACATATATAATAATGCTTTTTTTAGTTTCTTAAGAACAAGTTGAGTTTATTTATTTGATATTAGGAGTTGTGAAGATGAATCAACGTATTAATTCACAAAATACAATCAAGACTGTCGATAGAGTTTTACAACATAGTAAAAGTACGATATCCTTATACGGTAATTCATATGTAGATCCTATCCAACCAGTAAGAGAAATTAGAAGAACCGATCAGCAAGAAGACATCGTTAAAAAACCACCAACAGAGAGAGAAATCAATCAGTGGATACTTGAAGCAGAAGATGTCATGCAAAGAGTTAATACACAACTCTCTTTCAGAAAACATGATGGTACTGGGCGTATATTGGTTGAATTAGTAGATAATAATACTAGAGAAGTTTTAAGAGAGATTCCACCTGAAAAAATGCTAGATATAATTGCTGGTATTTGGGAATGGTCGGGACTTATTGTAGATAGAATGGAGTGACAATATGAGTGGTATGAACGTAATGGGGCTATACTCTGGTATTGATATGACCACAGTGGAGCAATTGATACAAGCAGAATCATCTAGAGGGGTAAAGTTTACAAACCAAAAAGATAAATACCAGAAACAACAAACTGCTTGGAAAGATGTCAATGGCCGTTTAGATAACCTTTATACGAAACTGGATAATTTAAAGAAACCAGATACTTTTAATTCGAAAACTGTTACAGTTTCTAGTGATAAAAATATCTCAGCTACTGCTAAGAGTACAGCTACTACTGGAGATTATGAGCTAAAAGTCTTACAACTGGCTACTAGTACACGTATAACAGGTGGAGAACTTGGCATAGAATCACTTAACGATCAGATGGGTATCGAAAGCAATTTAATAATTGATACGGGTACACTTGGAGAAAACGATTCTTCAAGCACTACTAAATTTGAAATAGAAATTAAAGCTGAAGATAGCTTGAAAGATATTCGTGACAAAATCAATGAGCAAAGTGAAAAATCAAAAATTAAAGCTAGCATAGTCGATAATCGTTTGATCTTGACTCATACAGATTCAGGTGAGAAGACTTTATCCGTTATTGGTGAAGCTGCTTCGGATCTTGGATTTGGTACTGATGTCGCTTCTGTAAAAATAGGACAACAAGCTGAGTTTGAAATTGATGGTCTTAACATAAAAAAAGATAGCAATACAATTACAGACGTTTTAGATGGGGTTACCTTAAATCTTCAAAAAGTACATGGTTTAGATGAGTCGGATAGAATCTCAATTACAAATAATACTGACAAGGCAGCAGATACCATGAAAGAGTTGGTGGATCAGTATAATTCTTTGAATTCCTTTATAGACCAACAAACTTCAGTTGGTGATCCTTCTGCTGAAAATAATAAGACTGGTACATTGGTTGGAGATAGCTCATTAGCTCGATTACAGTCAAGTTTAAGAAGTATGTTTACCAGAAACATGAGTACTTCTTCAGAGTCCGTCAAAAACTTACAAGATTTAGGAGTAGAGATCGATCGTTATGGTAAAGCATCTTTCGATAGGGCGAAATTCACAGAAACACTTGAAAAGAATCCGAGCGATGTAGAAAAGTTCTTTCATAGTTCTGAAAGAGTTACAAATACCGTCACCGATACTGAAGGTGTAGAAATAACAAAAACTGAAACAAAATTAAGTGGATTTGCCAATTCAGCACGTTCTCTAGTGAACGAATATATTTCTAGTTCATCAGGAATTATCAAAACTAAAAATGATACGTATGATCGTCTGATCAAAGATGTGAATCAGCGTATTGAGACATTTAATAAACGCATAGAAACTAAGCGTGAGCAGTATATTAAACAGTTTACTGCGCTTGATACAGCAATGATGCAAGCTGAATCACAACTCCAATTTATGATGGGACAAATGGGCGGAAACGATAAGTAAGACTGAAAGGAAATGTCATGGTACTACAATGTCAATTGCTGCAAAAAAAGAAAGCAACACTTCTTAAAATGTATAATGCTTACGAGTCTTTTAATGATACGATTGACTCCGCAATTTCTATTCTTTCTGAAGTAGAAGTGTTCATTCAAGAGATGAATGAACTAGATAAGCAACTTTCAGAATCAGAAATTCAGACATTTTCGGATGATTATCGGGATGTCTGGAAAGAAGTTATTGTAAAGCACAAAGAACTAATCACACTAATTGCAACTGAAAATCAAACAGTAAAAGGTCAGATGAATCAAGTGAACAAGAAAAACCAGATGATCAACGGGTATATGGATCAGAATCAGTCAATGTTTCTGGACAGACAGGCTTAATAGAAGACAAGGAGTATGAACATGGGTTACGGTAATGCGTCAAATGTCTATAAAACAAATCAAATTCAAACAGCTTCTCCTAAACAATTGGTTGTTTTGCTTTACGAAGGCGCAATCAAAAATATCCGACTAGCTGAGCTAGCTCTAGAAAACAAAGATAATGAAAAGATCAATCGTCATTTGATTAAAGCACAAGATATAGTGGCTGAATTATTAAATTCCTTGAATCATCAAGGTGGAGAGAACCACATAGCTAGTGAACTTGAAACTCTCTATGAGTATTTATTGAATGAATTACTCCAAGCAAATCTAAAAAAAGATTCTGAAAAAATGAGTGGAGCTAGATCAATATTAAGCGAATTACTAGAAGCTTGGGCCAGCATTTAATTGCTGGTCTTTTTATATGTGTAAGGGCATTCTAAAGTCTTAAAGAAAAATGTATAAAAATTAACAAAAATATTACTAGTTTTAAATAGGAATTTTACATTTAAAACAGTTCAGAAGTTGTACAAAAATAGATTTATTAGATAACAATATCAATCTATAAGTAATGAAATCGATTTAATATTTCTGTTCACAAAACTGTCATTTGTTTACATAATGACAAAAATAATGTGTAAAAAGCGCTTGACATTAACATCAATTTAACTATAGAGGTACGCAACTAGTGCATCTGGTGTCAGATAACCATTGGTATGATAAGGGTTAACTAATATTCGGGTTTTGACATATGAAAAAAGAAATTCATCTCGAATCTTTTATTTCAACCAAATGTTCACAATTACATTTCAAATATAAACATAACAAAAAAATTAAGATTGAAACTTTTTCAAGACTAATTTAAACTTATAAATGTTGGATATTTAAACAAAATTTCGAGTTTATACACATACCAAGATTTTTATTAGTAGCGGAGGTAATCAGATGGAATACAAGAACATTTCTTTATTGAATAGAGCACTGGATGCAACAAATATGAGACAAGAAACCGTCTCTAGCAATATTGCGAATGTTAACACTCCAGGTTATAAAGCAAAACGCGTAGAATTTGAATCCGTTCTTCAGCAAGCCATGGACGGTACCGGACTCAGAAAAACCAATGAACGTCACTTTGGTGTCTCTGGTCATAATGATGTTACAGCAAAGATAAAAGCACAAGAAGGTAATCGAGTAGGAGAGAATGGCAACAATGTAGCAATTGATACAGAAATGGCAGAATTAGCTGCGAACTCGATTCATTACCAAGCTCTCGTATCTCAAACAAGTGCTCAATATAATATGCTTAGATCTGTATTAAGATAATAGAAGGAGTTGGAATTATCAGTGTCAATTTTTGATGGAATGCGTATTAATGCAAGCGGGTTAACGCTTGAACGATTCAAGTTAGATACAATCTCAACAAACATCGCCAATGTAAATACAACAAGAA
Organism: Marinilactibacillus sp. GCM10026970; assembly: GCF_042660675.1. Classification (NCBI taxonomy): domain Bacteria; kingdom Bacillati; phylum Bacillota; class Bacilli; order Lactobacillales; family Carnobacteriaceae; genus Marinilactibacillus; species Marinilactibacillus sp. GCM10026970. The sequence continues at coordinate 50,954 of NZ_JBHSUL010000035.1, read as the reverse complement.
CAGAAAATGGCGAAGGACCTTACATAAAACAACAAGTAGAATTTGAAGAAAGTCTTAAAACACAGACATCTGGCTTCACTGGTGACGTGAATACAAGTAGCGCTGGTGTCCGAGTCACAGGTGTTACTGCAGACCAAGATAATATCAAGATGGTATTCGAGCCAGAACATCCTGATGCGGATGAATTAGGCTATGTTGCCTATCCTAATGTGGACATGGCAGATGAAATGGTGGAAATGATGACGGCTATGAGAACCTACGATGCCAATGTTACAGCTATGAATAATAATAAAGACTTACTGAAACGTGCACTAGAAATTGGAAAATAATAAATAATTCAGATTGAAAGGAAGCATAGAATGTCAGGAATGAATGGAATTAATCAATTATACTCAAATGCATTAACTGAAATGAATGGAACAATAGGGACTAATCAAAAAGGGGGCGTGGTAAAAGGAGAAAGCGATCCTTTTTCAAACGTCTTTTCTAATGCTTTACAATCCTTAGAAAATAAACAAGTTGAATCTACTCAAGCTGTAGAAGCACTCGTTGATGGAACAGCGGACGACTTGCATACAGTTATGATCAAAACAACGGAAGCACAGCTTTCTTTAGAAGTTGCTGTTCAATTTAGAAATAGAGCACTTGAAGCATATAACGAAATCAAAAATATGCAGTTCTAAGTTAGAACCAGCAGCTGTTAAAGGGAGTATGCGTTTATGGACAAGGTAAAAGATATATGGGGTAACTTACAAAGTGGCTGGATGAACCTTGAAGCTACAAAAAGAAAAAGACTGATTATGTTAATTGTAGTTGCAGTGATTGTACTTGCTGGTGTTGCTTACATATCTCAAAGGAAGCAGTACACCGTTCTATTTTCGAATATGGAAGAAGCAGATGCGGGTGCTATTGTTGAGGATCTTGAGTCGCAAGGAATTCTCTATAAATTGGAGAACGGCGGAACTACGATTTTAATTGATGAAAAACAGGTCGATCAATATCGTATTGAGATCGCAACGAATGGCCTAATGCCTAAAAGTTCTACTGGATTCGAAATTTTCGATGACACAAGTATGATGGCAACAGATCAAGACCGCGAAATTATGTATCAAAGAGCTGTAACAGGAGAGTTAGAACGTTCTATTTCTTCTTTACAACAAGTAGAAGCAGCTAAAGTGATGCTATCGATACCAGAAGACAGTATCTTTCAAAATCCAGAATATAAGAGTGAAGCTTCTGCTTCTATTGTGCTTCAGACTAGAGGCGCGAATCAATTAACGACTCAAAATATTCAGGGAATTGCTTCTTTAGTTGCCGGTGCAGTTGATGGACTACCCGTAAGCAACATACAGATTGTAGACTCAAATGGAAACTTGTTAAGTGGATTCTTACAAGATGGAGAGAATGCGATTGGCGCTACAGATATTTCCAACCAGCAGCTATCTGTACAAAAGAGCTATGAGCAAGATCTTGAAAAACGAATCAATGAATTATTAGCGCCAGTTTATGGTCCAAATAATATCCGTGTAGTTGTCAATGCTTCAATGAATTTCGATGCAGTTGAAGGGGAGACAGTGACTTATACAGCTCCTATGGTTGATCCAGAGAGTGAAGAAGCTCCGGACCGAGAAGGACTAATTAGAAGTCAAACGGAAAATTATAACGGTGCAAGCGAAATGCTACAAGGTCTTATAGAAGAAGGAGAACTTCCCGTTGCAGAAGATGGCGACGGAGAAAATCAACAAAATGCTTCTCTAGACCGTACGATCAATTATGAGTTAGATCAAAATTCTGAACGATACGTGAGAGCCCCTGGTGTCATTGAAACAGTAGATGCTTCAATTATCATTAACCAAACGGGTGATACGGTCATTGCCCAGAATCAAATTGTTCCGATTGTAAGACGTGCTTTAGGACTAGACACTCAAGATAGTGCAATTCGTGGAGACGTTACAGTAGAGTCAATGGCTTTTGTGGGTAATGAAGAAGTACCTGTAATCAACACAGACATTATGGAAGATATTATGATCTTCTTTAGAAGATACTGGCCATTCATGGTTGGAAGTATCGTACTGCTTGTATTAGGCATTGCCATATTATCTATTCTGCGTAAAGGTCGAAAAGATGAATTTGATGAGTTTGAAGAAAGTTTCGAACCTCAACCAATGGTTCCAACTCAACCGGCTCAACCACTTCCTGTTGAACCAGAACCAATTGATTTAGATATTGAACGTAAAAAACAACAAAACAAAGTCATGAGTGATAAAGAAGACTTAGTAAGGGAAGAAGCAAAACAAAATCCTGAACTAGCGGCAGAATTAATGAAAATATGGTTAAAAGAATAGGAGGGGTAGAATGACAGAGGTTATTGATGATAAGAAAACCGTTCAACTAGATGGAATTAAGAAAGCGGCTATTTTCATGATTGCTTTAGGCCCCGAAACATCTGCACAAATTATGAAACAATTACCTGATGCCTACATTCAAAAAGTCAGTTATGAAATTGCCAATATTGATCATGTAAGTAGAGAAGATAGAGAAGCGATCGTGGATGAATTTCTTGAAATGTCTCAAGCAAGAGAGTATATACTTGATGGTGGTATTGATTACGCTAAAACTTTATTGAATAAAGCCTTGGGAACACAACGTGCAAAAGAAGTGATTGACATGCTGAACCAAATTCAATTAAGAGAGCGACCATTTAATATTGCTAGAAAAGCTGATCCTCAACAATTGACGAATCTACTGTTGGGCGAACAATCTCAGACAGTAGCTTTAATTCTTTGTTACATGCAGCCAGATAAAGCAGCTCAAATTTTGGTTCAGTTTCCTCAAGATAAGCAAACAGAAATAGCTGAACGAATTGGTACGATTAGTAATACCTCACCAGCTATTATTGAAAAGATTGAGAAAGTAATTGAGAGTAAGTTTTCTTCTTATGTTGAAAATGAAACCGAGAATGTAGGTGGCGTCAATACTTTGGTTGATATCTTGAATCAAGTTGGACGTACGACCGAGAAGACGATTGTAGCGGAACTAGAAGAAAGACAACCTACTTTGGCTGAGGAAGTCAAAGCGAGCCTATTCACATTCGAAGATATCGTTTCACTTCAAAAGAGCGATGTCCAAAAAGTTTTACGAGAAGTCAATCAAGACGATCTTATTCTTGCACTCAAAGGCGTTTCCGACGAGTTGCGTGACTTTATCTTTGATAATCTATCTGCTAGAGCTGTGGATACACTCAAAGAAGATATGCAGTTCCTTGGACCCGCAAGATTGTCTGCAGTCGAGGAAGCACAGCAGAAAATCGTTACCGTTATTCGTCGCTTAGACGAACAAGGGGAAGTATACATCATGAGGGGCGAACAAGATGCTATCGTCGAGTAGAATTATTAAATCTAAAAATAATATACAACAAGCGGAAGACGCTTGGGTTATCAATACAGTCTTAACCGATACTGAAGAGTATACGGATGAAGAATCAGATGCCTCAGAAGAGACACAAGAAGCACTATTAGAAAAAAAGAGAATCTTAAATCATGCCTACTCAAAAAAAGAAGAATTGCTTGAACAAGCTAAACAAGAAGCAGAAGCCATCAAGCAGCAAGCTTACCAAACAGCATTCCAGCAAGGACAGGAAGCTGGTTATCAAGAAGGCTATACTTTGGGTATGAAAGAAGGATTTGAACAAGGAAAGCAAGAAAGTGAAGCGTTGAAGCAAGAAGGTCGAGATTTAATTGTTCAGGCGCAATTTGAAGTTGAGCAATATAGTCAAGACAAAAAAGAAGATTTGCTTAAACTATCGGTTCATATGGCAGAAAAGATTGTTCATGAACAAATCAATCATAATGATGAAGGGATCTTATCTTTGATTCATCCCATACTACATCAACTAGATCGTGAAGAAGACTTTATCTCTATCACGGTCAATCCGGCAGTGAGAAATCAGATTCAAGCAAACTTAGCTAGTTTGAAGAATCAGTATACTGGCGTGCGTTTCGCCGTACTACAAGACAGTAGTATTGATCCAATCGGTTGTATTGTCGAAAGTGCACATAAAGTGATCGACTTGCAAATAACGGCTCAACTAGAATCTATGCTTAAAGAAATGAAAGAAACGGAGCGTAATGTTTGATGATCGATATCCCATTCAAACAATATCATGAGTCTATTGATAAAAATATGCATACCTTAAAGCAAGGTAAAGTAAGTCAGGTTATTGGTTTAATTATCAAAGTAGATGGACTAGATGCTTTTATCGGGGAAGTCTGCGAGATCAATATCAAGTCTACGGACAAGATCGTTTTAAGCGAAGTCGTTGGATTTGTAGACGAAACGGTACTGTTGATGCCACTTGACGAACTTGAAGGTATTGGACCGGGCTGTCTCGTTCGACCGACCAGAAAGACACTTAAAGTAGAAGTGTCTGATGACATGCTGGGTACAACCCTAGATGGTTTGGGGCGTCCGCTAACAGAGGCACGATTAACCGAAGGTAAAATGTATCAGGTTAATCGATCTTCTCCAGATCCTTTTAAGCGTAAAAAAATTAAAAATATTATGACCACTGGTGTTAAGGCAATCGATGGATTATTGACAGTAGGGGAAGGTCAGCGTATGGGCATCTTCGCAGGTTCTGGTGTAGGTAAATCTACACTACTTGGGATGATGGCTAAGTATTCTGATGCGGATGTTATCGTTATTGGATTGATTGGTGAGCGTGGCCGAGAAGTAATGGAATTCATCGAGAATGAGCTTGGCGAAGAAGGGTATGCCAAGTCCGTTGTTGTCTGTGCCACTTCTGATATGCCACCACTGGTTAGGTTAAAGGGCGCTTACGTGGCCACTGCAATTGCTGAATATTTCAGAGATCAAGGTAAGAAAGTCGTTTTGATGATGGATTCCGTTACGCGTGTAGCTATGGCTCAACGAGAGATTGGTCTGGCAACTGGTGAACCGCCTACGAGCAAAGGATATACTCCTTCTGTGTTCACAACATTACCGAAACTTCTTGAACGAAGTGGAACGTCTCAAAGTGGATCAATAACGGCTTTCTATACGGTTCTAGTAGAAGGTGACGATATGAATGAACCCATTGCCGATTCCGTTCGAGGTATCCTTGATGGTCATATCATTCTTTCAAGAAAAATCGCGTCAGAAAATCATTATCCAGCGATCGATATTCCAAATAGCTTAAGCCGTTTAATGAAAGAATTGGTTAGCCCAGAACAAGATGAACTTGCAGGCAAGTTACGAGAAAATTTGACTAGATATACAGATACCAAAGATTTAATCGACGTTGGAGCGTATCAAAAAGGCTCGAATCCTTTAGTTGATCAAGCCGTTCGTTTAAATAGACCGATAAAAGATTTTTTAAAGCAGAAAACAAAAGAATCTTATACATTTGATGAAACATTATCTGAGCTTAGCTCAGTATTCTCAGCTCACTCGATACGATAAGGAGAATGAATATGCAAGCCTATCAATTTTCAATGAGTAAGATTTTAGACTGGCGTGAAGATCTAGAAGAAGCTGCACAAAAAGAGGTCAAGTCTGTCGAAGTAAAGTTGATAAAAGAACAGCAACAGCTAGAAACCTTACTAAGAGATAGTCGTAAAATTAAAAGTGATAATCTTTTCAAGACTGATATTGATTCTGTTAAAAGACATAGTCTATACAAAGATCTGTTGGATGATAAAATCATTCAACAAAAAAACAGAATCCATCAAGTTGAAATAGAACTTGAAGCCGTCAGGGAGAAATTGAAATCAGCAAACAAAGATAAAAGAATGATGATCAAACTGGAAGAAAAAGAACGCCTCGTACATACAGAAGCCGAGAAAAAAGAAGAACAGAAACAACTAGACGAAATTTCTACTTTACAATTTGGTCGAAACCTCGCTCTTAACCCGAATTTAAGTATTTAAATTCAGGAAGAATGGATTTAAGATTACCCATTGAGAGGAGGTGAACACATGAACAGTCAAATTCAAGTTCAATTGATTCAAAATAGTGAATTGACCCAATCGAGTCAAATAGTTCAAGTTGATAGTCAGTTATTTGAATCCATGTTGAATCAGCAACAACCTAATAACCAACAGAATACCGAAGAAGGTTCAATCGAACAAAAAACGGATAAAGAAGAGTCAGTTTCTTTAGAAATCAAACGGTCAACTGATGAAGATACAGGTGAAGATACTCCTATAAATTTAGGACCATTTCTTCTAGAAATGATCAATCAAGAAACAGAAATCATTACTCAATTAGGTCTATCGACTGAAGAGTTAGACGCCACAATGAACAAAGTACTTAACGGTAACAAAGACTTGTCTCCAAAAGAGCAGAAAGTGATAGAGGCATTAATCAAACACTTGAAAGCTCCTGATACAGATGAACAAACTCAAATTCTAACTTCGATCCGCGATCAGGATAGTGACTTAAAACTTCAAAATCCTGTTTTTTATCAGAAACAAGTTTTAGACAACAAACATGGAAATTCAGAAGTGCTTTTAGAACAAAGCTTGTCAGAACAAGAACCTAAAGATCTAGAGAGATACTTAAATCAGTTAAATAGAAATACCTTTAAAGATCCTAAGCAATTGATTGAAAATCCTAAGTTGATCAAACCTGAAATACCATCTGAATTGTCTAGTGAGATGCCTGAAGCTCAATCGGTCTTAACTGATCATTCTGCTTTTACTTTAGAAAAGGTACTTCCAAATCTAAACTCTGAAACGATGGTAAAAGAAAAATCTTTATTACAGACTACTCAACTAGTGGGTCATTTCGATGAATCTGAACGTTCTATTGAAACAAGTACAGAAAGTATTAGTGCAACAAGTAAACCAGTGACTAATTTACGCCCGGTATCTAATACGCTAATGAGTAATAGTAATGAATCTGAATCATCTCTTGAAACAAAATCAACAGTTGTCGAAACAATGAATAACTCTATTTTATACTCTCGCCTAGTACCAGAACCACTTGATACGATTACTACAGCTAATCAGGTGATTGAGAAGAAAGAACTGGACGTTATCAAAAGCATGATAACAGAGAAAATTCAAAACCCCGGAAAAACTGAAACCCTTAGATCAACAATCAAACTAACTCCGGAAACGCTTGGAAAAGTCACGGTTGAGATCGAAATGGTCGATAATAAATTGGTTGGTCGATTGATCGTTGCAACAAATGAAGCGAAATTGTTAGTTGAACAGCAATTGAAATCTCAAACGTTAATCCAACCTGGTCAGGCTGTGCAATTAGAAAAAGTAGAAGTATCCGTAATGCCCGTCCAAAATACATTTGATGCAGCTTTCAATTTCTCAGATCAACAACAAAGTTCTCATTTTTCACAGCCCATGAAAAACAAAAAAGGGTATACAGTTAAAGAGGAACAGGAATTAGAAGGAACAGAAACATTAGAGTTAGAACGAAATGGATCAGGTCGACTTAACGTAATGGCCTAACATATAGAAAGGAGCGAAAAATATGATCGTCCCTCCTCAAATGACGATTGGTTCACTGAACCAGATTACACCAGAAGCTGATACGAAACAGAATTCAGATTTAGATATGGAACAATTTCTAATGATTATCTCTAAAGCGATGAGTATGCCTTCACTTGACGGCGGTAGCGGCGGTGGTGGCAACGAAACTGACTATATTGGACAGATGGTCCAGTTTGGTATGTTGAACCAGATGCAAGAACTCACTGAAACAATGCAAACAACGATGTTGATGACCCAGCAGCAGCAAGCTTTAAGTATGGTAGGGAAAGAAGTGACACTAAAAACGGATGCAGACCAGCTTGTATCTGGAGCAGTCGAAAAAGTTCGATTCGACAATGGTTATGCGACCATTCAAGTTAATGGTGCACAGTATTCACTCAATAGTATCATCGAAGTAGGCGCATAAGATGATTGAAAAGTTACCGCATCGTTCTATTCAAAATAATTTTAATGAAAATAAAGTGAGCCATAAAACGCAAGCAGTTGATCGACAATTTGGGACATTTATAGAAGATGCTTTGAAAAAGGTTGACGGAGAAACTCGAGTAACCTTTTCCAATCATGCTCAGAAAAGACTAGATCAACATGGTTTCACTTTGAACGAACAAGATATGACTAGACTGGATGAAGCCGTTCAAACTTTAGCTGATAAAGGTTCCAAACAGTCACTGATTTTATATGATGATATGGCACTCATTGCAAGTATTCAAAATCGTAAAGTCATAACAGCTCTAAAGTCGAATGAAATGAACGAAGTGACCAATATAGATAGTGCCATTCAAGTCAAGAAAGAGAAGATATAGTAGCTGGACTGAAAAGAGGCTGCGCTCCATTGACCGACTGATATGGAGACTTCTGACAGACATATAATCAAAATAAAAACACAAGAAACAATAGGAGGAATTCAAATGTTAAAGTCATTGTACTCAGGTATTACAGGAATGAAAGGTCAACAAACTAAAATGGATGTTATCTCTAATAACATTGCAAACGTAAATACTATGGGATTCAAATCACAAAAAGTTACTTTCCAAGATATGATTTCACAGACAAACGCTTCTGCTCAAGGACCAAATGCAAACGGACGCGGTGGTATCAATGCGCAACAAGTTGGTCTTGGTACACAAGTTGCATCTACTGGTATGTTAATGCAAGGCGGATCACTACAATATTCAGGACGTAGCCTAGATTTTGCGATTCAAAATGGAGATAACTCATTTTTTATGGTTAGTGAAAATGGCGGAGCTGAGAGCGTTAGTTATACACGTGATGGAAATTTTTACCTAGATAACGGTGGAAATCTGACAACTGCAAATGGCTATAAAGTAATGGGTTATGTTGCACCAGCAAATACAACTGAAGCTGCGTACAGTCAAATTGAAGACTTTGAAAATGCACCAAAAAATCCAATAACAATCAATCAAACAATGGGGGACTTAACGTTACAAGACTATAACATTGATAATACAGGAACAATCAAAGCTACATACAGTGATGGAAATACTTACGTGCTAGGAAGGCTAGCTTTAACAAACTTTACTAACCCAGATGGTCTGGAAAAAACAGGAAACAATATGTACAACGCTACAAGTAACTCAGGTGCGCCTTCGGCAGGTGCTCCAGGAGAAGACGGATACGGTCTTGTTCGCTCAGGATTCAACGAAATGTCTAACGTTGACTTAGCAAGTGAATTCACAGAAATGATTGTAACGAGTAGAGCTTACCAAGCTAACTCTCGTAGTATTACAACTTCTGATGAAATGCTTCAAGAATTAATCAACCTTAAACGTTAATTTTAACTCGTAACACTTAACTAAGCCTGTAGAAAGAAGGTACCTTATGATTTTATTGAAGTCTCTGATCGGCAAAGAGTTTTATTTAAATTCTGATTTGATATACAAGATTGAACGCGAATACGACACACTCATTACATTAACAGATCAAAAAACTTTATGGGTTCAAGAGTCTCCAGAGCTAGTTAAGAATAAAATTATAGAGTATAAAAAACAGATTTACAACCAGTCACTGGAGGTACAAGAATGAAAAGAAGTTTATTACCCATTATTGGAATGATTGTAGGTATAGGTTTAATCTTATATGCTATGTCATCTAGTGGATCATTGATGCGATTTTTCGATGCACCGTCACTCATTATTACTTTATTTGGATCTTTCTGTGCATTACTGATTAGTTTTCCAATTGATACGATGAAAAAAGTACCTGGTTTAATGAAAAAATTACTAATGACACCAGATAACGATCGTATAGCGTTGATTGATAAAATCATCGAAATTACAAAAAAATCTAGAGTAGAAGGTATTTTGGCAATTGAAGCGGATATTAAAGAAATACAATATCCCCTGCTTAAGTACGGTTTAGAAATGGTGGTTGATGGTTCAGACGAAGACACCATCAGAGAATTATTAACGGTTCAACTTGAACAAACAGAAGAACGACACTCAGTTGGTCACGAAGTGTTCTTAAAATGGGGAGAATATGCTCCTGCTTTCGGGATGATTGGTACATTAGTTGGCCTTATCGCTATGCTAGGAGATCTTCAAGATCCTTCTATGATTGGTGCTGGAATGGCTACAGCTCTATTGACTACCTTCTACGGTAGTTTTATGGCGAATATTGTATTCTTACCGATAGCTAAGAACTTGCAAATGCAAACCTCGATAGAGTTGAAAACAAATGAAATGATTCTAGAAGGAATTATGTCTCTTCAAAAGGGTGAGAATCCTAGGGTCATCGAACAAAAACTACAAAGCTTTATTTCAATGAAAGACCTTAAAAAAGTTGAAGAGGTTGAAGCACCTGTAGCAGTTCCGGAAAGATAATGAGTTTAAAAGAGGGATTAAATGGCTAGAAAAGTAAAAAAACCAAGTGGAGGAGGAGGCGCTCCTGCTTGGATGACAACCTATTCCGATCTAATGTCTTTATTACTGACCTTCTTTATTTTGCTTTTTTCAATGTCTGCTGTTAGTGAAGAAAAATTCAAGGAAGTAGCAGAATCACTGAGAATGGCTCTAGCAGGTAGCTCAAACGATTCTATTCTGGAAAGTGATGGTCGTTCGATTACGGATTTAAATAATGTGGATATCGAACAAGCCGACATAGCTGATCTTCCAGCACCAGATGTTGAAGCAACAAGTGACCCAAATGCCATACCGCTAGAAGTACAGGAACTTTACGAAACGGCTAATGAGTATATGTTGGAGCAAGGCATTGAGTCAGATCTAACTATATCTAGAGATGCTGATGGTGTCTATATTGATATTCAAGAGTCGATTCTATTTACATCTGGGAGTTCCAATATAACAACGTCTGGTGAAGAAACACTGACGACATTATCGGGGCTGTTCGATTTATTTGATAATAGTATGATTATAGAAGGCTATACCGATGACGTTCCGATGAATTCAGCACAGTTCCCAAGTAACTGGGAACTATCTACTGGACGAGCAGTGTCCGTATTAAGGTATTTAAGTGAAGAAAGTGGACTGACTCCAAGTCGCCTTTCAGCGAAAGGTTACGGAGAATATGCGCCTGTAGTTCCAAACGATTCAGCAGAGAATAGAGCGTTGAATCGTCGAGTAAATATTATTATCATGCACAAGGATAGAAAGGAAGTAGACAGTGGCAGAGAACCAAACGACACAAACGAATAGTAAAAATAAAGGTGGTAAAAGCAAAATCATCATTATTATACTAGTCACTGTTGTTCTAGCGTTAGCTGGAGTAGTAGGCTTTATAATATTAAAAGATTCAGAAAACATTCCAATCATTAGCAATTTAATGAAAGAGCCTGAACCAGTAGAAGTACAGGTTCCACTTGAGGAATTTTTGATTAATGTTGAAGATGGTAGTGGTCGAAATACCGCTATGGTTAAATTAGAAGTATCCGTCAGTAGTTTTGCTGATAATGCAGAAGTACTGATCAATCAGGATATAGCAAAAGTACGAGACTCAGTGATTTACGTCGTTTCAAATGAGAGTATTGACTCTCTTTTAGAAAGAGAAGATGACTCATTTGTTTTAAAGAGAGATATTAAAGAACGTATTAATCAGTCCTTTGGTAGTGACTTGATCGATAATGTTTATATCACCAATATACTGACTCAAAATTAAGAAGAGTTTTGTGAAACAGAGAAGGGGAATGAAATGCTAGAACTTGGACAATTTTTTCAAATGGTTGTCGCTTTAATATTTATCATTGTACTTGCAAATTACTTGTTGAAGAAACTGAATAAGATCAATCAAGTGAGAAGCAAGGCAATCAAAATCATTGAGCGCGTACCTGTGTCAAAGAATTCCTCACTCTGTATCGTTCAAGTGGGTTCTCAATATTTCTTAATGAGTTTCAGCGATCATAGTAGTGAAGTTATTAAAGAATTTACGCAAGAAGAAAAAGAAGATATACAGCAAAGAATTTTTCAACAGAAGACTGCAATTACAGAAGTATCTGATACAAAGAAGTTCTCGGGAAATTTGAAAGAGTTGTTAGAACAGCTCAAATCGAAGTACAATGATTCTTTTAACAAGGATTAAGAAAGGATTGAATAGATGATTGATAATTTAGTAGAAATAGTTTCAAATACGGGTGATTCTTCAGAAGTCATCGATTTGTACCTGCTTCTAGTAATCGTAGCATTAATTCCATCCTTTTTAGTCCTGACGACAAGTTTCACGAGAACAATTATTGTCTTGTCTTTTACTAGAAACGCATTAGGAACACAACAAACTCCTCCGAATCAGGTATTAGTCGGATTAGCCTTGTTCTTATCCTTGTTCGTAATGAGACCCGTTTATCAAGAAGTGAATGATGTTGCGTTAACTCCTATGATGGAAGGCGAGCTGACTCGGGAAGAAGCTTTTTATGAGGCAGAAGTACCGATAAAGAATTTTATGCTTGATCAGACTAGAACGAGCGACTTGGAATTGTTCGTTGAATTGTCGGGTGATGATTACCCGGAAACACCCCAAGATCTTCCATTAACAACCATTATCCCAGCGTTCTCAATTAGTGAATTAAGAACAGCATTCACAATTGGATTTTTAATTTTCATTCCATTTCTAGTGATTGATGTTGTTGTCGCCAGTATTTTAATGTCGATGGGGATGTTTATGTTGTCTCCAGTAATGATTTCTCTACCATTTAAATTGTTACTGTTTGTAATGGTGGATGGATGGTATCTAGTGGTTGAATCACTGATTAGCAGTTTCTATTAATTATCTGACGAGGAAAGGACCGTTTAAATGACAACACAAAATGTTTTAGATGTATTGCAGGATGCCTTTCTGGTCATGCTGCGAGTGGGCGCACCAGTATTGATTATTGCACTTGTCATCGGTCTGGTTGTCAGTATACTTCAGGCTACTACTCAAATTCAGGAACAAACCTTAAGCTTCGTTCCTAAATTATTCGCTATTTTATTGACGTTAGTTCTTTTAGGAACATTTATGCTAAATACATTGATGGCTTTTACCGAGCGTATGTTTGATATCATAGCAGGATTGTGATCGACTATGATAGAAGAAGTTCAACATTTTTTATTAATTCTAATTCGAATATCTACTTTTATGACCTTGAGCCCTGGATTCTCAAATTCGGCTTTTCCAAACGTTTCAAAGTTAGGGCTATCTTTTGCCTTAACCTTTACCGTGATGAGCGTCATTGATCCTATTACAGTGCCTTTTACATTAGGAATGTTTTTATTCATTGGTGTAAAAGAACTTTTTATTGGAATGGCTTTAGGGTATATAACCGTTTTATTCTTTACAGCTGTCGATATTGCCGGGACGCTAGTAGACTTTCAAGTTGGGTTTTCAATGGGGCAACTCTATGACCCTTCACTTGGTGTAAGTGCATCAAACTTCGGAAGAATTTATTACTGGATCTCAATTGGGATATTCTTTATCTCAAACATCCATCACTATGTTATAAGAAGTCTTGTACAATCATTTGACTATGTACCGCTTGACCAGACTTCTTTTACTCAGTTTGGAGTAGAAGGAATGGTTAAAATTTTTGGACATGTCTTTGAAGTGGCAATTAATCTAGCCATTCCGTTTGTCATTGTTGCACTATTATCTGAGTTAACCCTTGCTCTGATTTCAAGAACGGTTCCTCAAGTAAACGTACTCGTTTTAGGCATACCTATGAAGATTCTTTTAAGCCTGGTATTTATGTTTTTTTTCTTACCTATGCTAATAGAAAACATTTCTGGCGTATTTCCTGAAATGATTCAATACATGAATGAATTTATTCAATCCTTATCCAGTTAAAAACTGATCCAAGATACAAAAGAGGTGAAGAGCTGTGTCAGAAAAAGATGGTAAAACAGAAAAACCCACCCCAAAAAAGCTGAGGGATGCCAGAAAAAAAGGACAAGTACCTAAAAGTCAGGATCTATCTTCTGCTTTATCCTTTGGTAGTTTTGCACTAGCTTTTACAGCGTTATCTACCTATGTATTTCAGCGCTCTTTTGTATTTTTACATAATATGCTTCATATTGGATTCAACGTAGAAAATATTCAAAACGAATTAGGAAACATTGGATTGAAAGCTATGCTTTATTTTCTAGTATTGTCAGCTCCTTTTCTAATCATTGCCTTTCTGACCGGTGTGATTGGAAATCTAGTTCAAGTTGGATTTATGTTTACAGCTGAACCCATGAAGCCTAGTCTCAAGAAATTGAATCCTATTTCAGGATTCAAAAACATTTTCGGAAAAAAAGCAGCATTTGGATTAATCAAAAACTTAGTTAAATTATTTATTGTCATTGGATTTACCTTATTGACCCTTCAGGATTCAGCCAATATGATTATGAATGCCGGTCGGATAGGGACTCCTAGAATTTTCACCTTTATGATTAGTATGGTATCTAGGTTAGCCTTTGTACTCGCTATTTTTTTAGCAGTATTAGGAGTAGGGGATTATCTCTTCCAACGGTATACGCATAAAAAAGAACTCATGATGTCTATGCAAGAAATCAAGGATGAATTCAAGGATATGGAAGGTGATCCTCAGGTCAAAGCGCAGCGTAAAGCAAGGTATCGTGAACTATTGAGTGGAAAGATCAGTGATGTTGATGAAGCAACTGTTGTGATTACAAACCCAACTCACTTTGCCATTGCCATCCGCTATGATCAAACAAAAGATGATGTGCCTATTGTTTTAGCGAAAGGGCAAGATATTATGGCTCAGCGAATGAAAGAACGTGCTAAAGAACATGAAGTACCTATGATTGAAAACAGACCGCTTGCTCGAGCATTATATAAAGATGTTGAGCCGGGGGATCCCGTTCCAATGGAATTATATCAAGCAATAGCGGAAATACTTGCTTTGATTTTCCAAGCAGAGAAGCTTAAAAAAAATAAAATTTAACCGTAAAGAATAGGAGAATTGTGATGAATCAAACGTCAGCAACGAGAAAAGATGGTATAGGCAATTATTTGAATATTTTCATAGCATTCGTTGTTGTTTCCATTATAGGAATCATTATGATACCTATGCCAACCTTTATAATGGATCTACTGTTAGTAGTGAATATTTCGTTGGCCATCACAATACTCGTGCTAACATTATTCACGCATTCCGTCTTGGATTTTTTGAGTTTCCCGACGTTGTTGTTAGTTACAACTATGTTCAGGCTAGGGCTTAATATCAGTTCAACCCGATTGATATTGAGTGAAGGGAATGCAGGACAAGTTATTGATACCTTTGCTAATTTCGTTGCTGGTAACAACTACATTGTTGGTGCAATATTATTCATTATCATTGTGCTTGTGCAAGTACTGGTTGTAACCAACGGTGCAAGCCGAGTGGCTGAAGTATCTGCACGATTTACTCTAGACGCGATGCCGGGTAAGCAAATGGCCATTGATGCAGATTTGAACTCTGGGCTTATAGACGAAGGACAGGCAAAAACTAGAAGAACCAATTTAGAAAGAGAAGCAAACTTTTACGGTGCGATGGATGGAGCTAGTAAGTTTGTTAAAGGGGATGCCATTGCCGGTATCGTCATTACAATCATAAATTTAATCGGTGGAATTTTAATCCATGCTATGCAAGGAAATTATACAATTATTGAAGCAGTTGAGCAGTTCGGTAAGCTAACAATTGGGGATGGATTAGTCAGTCAGATACCTTCTCTATTAATTTCAGTTGCTTCAGGTATCCTCGTAACTAGAACGTCCAACCAAAAGGGTTTCGGAGATACGATTGGTAGAGAGTTATTTAACGTTCCTCAAGTTATGTACATTGTTTCTGCTTTAATGGTGGCATTTGCCATCATTCCCGGTTTTCCAGTATTTCCATTCCTTGTGCTTTCAGTAGCTTTAGGTGTAACAGGATATTTGGTTAACGAAGGTCAGAAAAACGATGCAGAAGACCTTGTTAAGCAGCAACAAATGGTCGAAAGTGAACAGCCAGCCGTCCGCGAGGAAGATTCGGTATCCAGTTTCCAAGTGGATAGAATCTCTATTGAGATTGGATATGGCTTAATTCCTTTAGCAAACGAAGATCAGGAATCCAATTTGACGAATCAGATTGCTGCTGTTCGAAAGCAGTTATCATTTGAAAAAGGGATTTTGCTGAACCCTATTAGAATAAGAGATAATCTGCAAATGGGACAAAACGAATATGTTATTAAAATCAAGGGCAATGAGATAGCAGCCGGCGAACTGTACACAGATCGTTTCCTTGTTGTAGAACCCGGTGGCGCAGATGAGTCATTTGATTTTGAAGGTATTCCAGCCATTGAACCAGCATTTGGATTGGATGCACTTTGGGTAACAGATAAGAACAAAGAATTAGCTGAATTACATGACTTTACGGTCGTAGATCCATTGACTGTCTTGATTACGCATTTAAAAGAAGTTATTAAAAAGAATGCACATGAGTTACTTGGAAGACAAGAAGTTAAAGAGCTGCTTGAGGGAATCAAAGATCAATACAATGTGGTTATAGATGAGTTAATACCAGATATCCTTCAATTAGGAGATGTTCAAAAAGTCTTGCAAAATCTTTTACAAGAAGACGTTGCGATTACCGATCTAGTCACAATATTAGAAACGCTAGCAGACTATGGCCAGACAACTAAAGATCATGAAACATTAACGGAATACGTTAGACAGTCACTTAGAAGAACGGTCATCAAACCTTACCTTGATGAGCAAGGAACATTAAATATATTAACGGTTCATCCTGAAACAGAAGAAATTTTAAGTACAAGCGTTCAAAAGTCATCTGCGGGATCAATACCTGTACTTCAACCGCAGATGGTGACCAAGTTATTTGATAGTATCAACCAACAACATACCGTTTTGAATGCTCAAGGCGTTCCACATGTTCTGCTGACTGCACCTAAAATCAGACCAGCTATGAAGAACTTGATCGCATTTAATTTCCCGGAATTGTCTGTCATTTCTTTGAATGAAGTTCCAAATGACTGTGCACTAGAAACCGTTGGAATGGTTGAGATTCAAAATTAAAGCATGAAGAAGAAAGGAAGAAGTCAGTTGAAAGTAGAAGATCGTAATCAGACAGTTATCCAGTATATGCCACTTGTTCATAAGGTCGTTCATACCATCAATATTAAAAACCGGGATTATGATCATGAAGATATGGTCAACATTGGCGTAATCGGCCTCATGGATGCTCTGGATCGCTATGATGAAACCCAGAAAGTTCCTTTTGAAAATTATGCTTATATTCGAATCAAAGGTGCTATAATTGATGAGATCAGAAAAACTTCACGAGTTCCTCGCTCGAGAATGGCCAAATTAAATACGTATTATAAGGCTAAAGAAGAACTTGAATTGGAACTGAAAAGAAATGCGACTGAAATAGAGGTTTGTCAGAAACTAGGTTTGACTAAAAAAGAATTAGAAGGCATCCATGATACAGTTCATCAGTTAGCTTACGTCTCTCTAGACGAAGTGATCAATGTAGATTCCGATAATGAAGTAACTATTTTAGATGCACTAGATGATGATAATGCCCCTTCTTTAGATGAATCCATTCTAAAAAAAGAGCAGTCTGTTTACCTAACCAAAGCCGTAGAACGCTTGACTGAGCGGGAAAAGCAAATGCTTCAAATGATTTATGTAGAACGGTTATCTATGAAAGAAGTTGCTTATATATTTGATATCAGCATACCAAGAGTATCTCAAATTCACGGTAAGACCTTACTTAAGTTAAGAGAAAATCTGGAGAGTGATTACGCTAATGATTAGAGGCATTGATACTTTATCAAAGAATTTTAACGTTTTATCAGAAAAGCAAAAAAATCTGGCTACAAATACAGCGAACGTAACAACACCTGGTTTCAAATCTCAAAACCTTGTGACGAGTACAACTGAAGCTGTTGATGTACATAATTATACTAGAGGACCTGAATTGAACTTGCGAAGAGAAACAGGGCAAATCATTTTTGGTAACCAATTAGACGAGGCTTACCGCAATTTGGATAGTGGCGCTCTTCAAGGGACGAACAATCAGACAGACGTGGCGTTGGATGGAGAAGGGTATTTTACTGTTCAGGGTCCTGGTGGAGAATTGTTTTATACTCGAAATGGTAACTTTTCAGTAAATGATCAGAATCAACTGGTTACACAAGAAGGATACACTGTATTAGGGATTCAAAATGGTGGGGGAACGGAACCTATCACTGTTAGCAATGAGAACTTTACTATCGATCAAAATGGGTTTGTTATTTCTGGACAAAATGCACCTCAATTTCTTTATATTACAAGTTTTCAAGACCAGTCAGACCTTACAAGTGTAGGCGATACTTTGTTCCAAGGAGAAAATGGTGTCCCAATTGGGAATGGATTCACGACCATGCAAGGGTATGTTGAACAATCAAATGTTGATATGGTTGATGTAATGAGTGATATGATGCAGATTTCAAGAGAATTTGAAGCAAATCAAAAAATCTTGCGAACAATGGATGAAACACTCAGACGAGCGACTCAAGAAGTCGGAAAGGCGTAAGGGGGAAAGTATGAATATTCCATATAGTATTAGTAAAAGTGGGCTTAAAGCCCAGCAAGTTAAATTAGATACAGTATCGCATAATATAGCGAACTCAAATACAGTTGGTTATAAACAGAAGACCGTTAGTTTCAGGGAATTACTTGTCAATGATATTACTGCCGTTGATGTCCCAACTTCTGGAAATGTCCAGAACATGGGTTTGAATAGGGGCGTACAAAGTACTGCGACTGGAACAGATTTCTCAAGAGGTTCTTTAGTCGAAACAGGAAGTAACTTATCTATGTCAATCAATGGAGACGGCTTCTTCAGTGTTGCAGGAGAAAACGGAGAAAGAATTTTAACTAGAGATGGACAATTCACTTTAGATGAAAATAAAACAATCGTGAATGGTAGAGGTCAGATTGTCGAAGTGAACTTAACGGTTCCAACAGAAGCTTGGCCAGAAGGAACTTTTCAAATTAGTAGTACGGGCGAAATCCTCATACAAGATGGCAATCAGGGACTAACATCGGTCGGAACGATTCCACTATATAATGTAGACAATCCGCAAGCCTTGATCCCAGATGGTGGGAATGGTTTTAGAATTGCTCCTGGTCTAGAAGGTTCTGTAATGAATTCTATAGAAAACCCAGCAGCTTTTGGCTCAATTCAATCCGGATTCGTTGAGGGTTCAAATGTAGATTTAGCGCAATCTTTTACAGATATGATGATGACACAAAGAGCCTATTCATTAAATGCTCAAGTTACCAGAAGTACAGATGAGATGTTTTCGTTGATCAACCAGTTCAGTTGATATCGTTATGGATGAGATAAAGGTCATGGTGAGAAAATGATTTTATTGGATAAGATTTCAAAACAGTACAAAGATGGTACCAAAGCTCTTCAAAATGTTTCCATAGAAGTGGAGCCTGGAGAATTTGTTTATCTTAGAGGTAAGAATGGTTCAGGTAAAAGTACATTACTTAAGATTCTTTTTGGTCAAGAAAAAGTCAGCAGAGGACGAGTTTCTGTTTCAGGATATGATGTCACTTTGATGAAAAATAATCGAATTCATGAATTAAGACGAAAAATGGGATTTGTTTTTCAGGATTTTCAATTACTTCAATACAAAACTGTTTACGAAAATATTGCTTATGTACTCGAAGTTACCGATCATCCAGTTGACGAAATAAGACATAGGGTAGTTGAGGCACTTGAAACAGTTGGATTAAAACATAAAGTGTTTGATTATCCTAGTAATTGCTCAGGTGGAGAACAGCAAAGAATTGCTATTGCAAGAGCAATCGTTCACAATCCTACAATTTTGCTAGCAGATGAACCAACGGGCAATTTAGATCCGCACACTGCATACGGAATTCTCAAATTGCTACATAAAATCAATCAAAGTGGGACTACTGTGATAATGGCAACCCATGATCAATCCTTTCTTGACAAAATCCCTTCTAGAATTATTGAATTAGATAATGGTTTTGTATCAAAGGATAGAAGTAAAAACCATACGATGTTATTACTCAGTAGCCGAATGGGTGAACAATATGTGATCTGATGAAGAGCGTAAAGATACTTTAATCTTTACGCTCTTTAGCATATAATAGACACAATTTTGTATGATAACTGTATTTTCTTTCAAGTTAAAAATGTTATACTATCTTTCTTGAGGGGAATTCTTATAATGTTAAGTGGATAATTATAAAACTCTTCTATTAATATTTAGAGTGATATTACCGATAGTATAAGGTGTAATAGACTTTAGGAGGGTGGTATGTCAAAGACAGTAAAACAGTCCACTAAAAGATCGTTTATCTTAGGTATCGTCCATCATTAATAGATAAATTTAGTTTATCGTATACATAGTGGCTTAATCGCCTTGATTTTGTTGCCATTTTTCTTAAGAATTATCATTTTGTATAAAATGGCTAAACTAAAACAACGATGACTACACGATTCTTTATAATTGTTAATGGATTCATATATCTTAATACTGTTAATGATTAATTAGTTAATCTTAGAGCTCATGATTATATGATGAGTGAATATGCTTTTTGAACAGTTAGAAAGTTGTAGGGGAGTATGAAGTATAATGTATATATTATTCATGGGTTTCAAAGATTTCTTCTCTGGCGGGACAGCCTATTATAGTGTGCTTATCTTTTTTGGGATACTATCGGTGAGTGTATTATGGCATTTCAGAGGAAAACTGAATGAGAAGAAACAAGAAATTGTTGATCTAACAAAAGAAAAAACAGATTTTGAAGAAGTATTCAATAATGATGTTGCGTTCGTTTGGGAAATTGATAAAAACAAACAAAATCTGCATACTTCTAAAATCGTTTGTAAAGTCATCAACTTTAGTGAATCAGACTATCCAAGGTTGCTGAAAAACTGGAAAGAAAGAATACACAAAGAAGATCTTCCAGAGTTCTTGAATTATGTCAATTCTTTGGAAGAGAAAAAAGGAAAGCCTCATGTTTTCCGTATTTATAATGGCCAAGAAAATATAATGTGGCTTGAGACGTTTGTGAATGTCGTTTACGATGATTCAGGTGAAATAAAGAAATTTATTGGAACGGCAATAAATGTAACGGAAAGAAAATTAGAAGAAGAACGGTTACGCGAAACAAGCTATTATGATCGTTTAACTAAACTTCCTAATAGAAAAATGTTTTACAAAACTTTCAATGAAAAAGCAAACCTTCAATCTTCTGAGAACGAAATGTCGGTAATTTTACTCGATATTGATCGGTTCAAAGTTATTAATGAACTCCATGGTCGAGAACTTGGAGATCAAGTACTCGTGGTTGTAGCAGAAAAGTTGCGAGAATTACTGGGTGAAGATGTATTTATCGCTAGAGAGAGCGAAGATGAATTCATTCTTTTACTGGAAGAAGCTAGTGAGAAGAAAACAAAACTTGTTGCAGAAAAAATCATCAATATGCTTAAAAAACCAGTTATTATACAAGATCAATTGTTTTATGTTTCTATCAGTATGGGTATCAGCCGCTATCCAGAAACTGCTCAAGACGTACTGGCATTATACCAACAAGCAGAGATTGCGATGTATAAAGTGAAAGATAAAGGAAAAAACAACTATCATGTATTTATGACGGATGATGCAGCACTAATCGAAAGAAAAAGAAGAATTGAATTTGGTTTAAAAGAGGCACTGGCTCGTAATGAACTCTATCTAGTCTATCAACCTAAGGTTAGTTTAAGTACTGGTGAGACTTATGGTACAGAAGCTTTGATTCGCTGGAAACATCCACTATTGGGGAATGTTCCCCCCAGTGAGTTCATTCCAATCGCTGAAGAGTCCGGTATCATCAATGAGATTGGTTATTGGGTAGTGTTTGAAGCGATTAGACAAAATAAAATTTGGCATAACGAAGGTATCTTTATAGATGTAGCTGTCAATGTTTCTGCACTTCAATACAGAGATCCATTCTTTGTAGAAAGAGTAAGGCAGACTTTGCTACACCATGATTTAGATCCGAAATACTTGATTGTTGAAATTACAGAAAGTGTTATGCAAGATGTGGAACATTCAAACAAGGTCATCAAAGAACTACATGATTTAGGTGTGAAAGTTGCCATTGATGATTTTGGAACAGGTTACTCATCCCTGAGTGTTTTAAATAATGTATTTATAGACATCGTTAAGATCGATAAATCATTTATCGACGGTATCATGACAACAGTAAATACTGCTTCACTTGTAAAAACAATGATTCAAATGGGTAAAAGTCTCAGATTTCATATCGTAGCAGAAGGAATTGAATCGGAAGATCAAGCCGACTTTCTGAAAGAAAATGAGTGCTCTTATGGACAAGGATATTTGTTCAGTAAACCATTACATCCTGATGAAGTGCCAGCCAATATTGCTTAAGTGAGCTCTACCGTAATACCAAAGATTTTTAATCTTGGAATTACGGTAGAGTTTTTTTGATAGTAAATATGACAGTAAATAGTTTGAAATTCACAAATTAGACTCAATCAATTGATAGGACTATTTTATCACTACATTAACTGCCTTAGCGTTATACGGATCAATGTTAGTATATTAACATCTACACTAGATGCCTTGTCACTGTGAGCTTATTAACTGTGCATTTAAACTCAAATTTATCTTATTGACATGATAATTTAATAAAGATAAGATTATTAAGAAAAAGAAACTGCTAATAAATTCCTAACATAGAAATGAGGTAATGAAATGCTGTCGGAAAAAAAACAAATCTTCACATGGATGGTATGGTTTATTCTTTATCCGACTCTGTTTGTCATTACGTTTAACCTAACTAATATTAATGAATTTTCAGATAGTACGTTTTATGTATATCTACTATTAAGTATCATTATCGCGTTATTTCCTTTGAATATTAAAGGCACAACAATTCTTATGATCAATGCAGTAGGGATGGCCATGTTCCTTTCTTACGGAATTTTCGCTGAAATGTTATTGGCATCCAGTGCTTTAATTGTTGTTCTAGCAAAAATGGGTCTTAATAAACAAAATTTTTTTAAAATACCTTTGAATCTAATGTTATTTCAGATCGTTTCGGTCTCCTCTGGAATTGTTTATTACATTGTAGACCCAGTATTACCTTCAGTTTTTAACTTAAGGTTCAACTTATTATCTTTAACGACGTATCTAGTGTTTTATATACTCCTGAATAGAATATTGATTTATTTCTTGGACAAGTATTGGTATTGCAAAGAGAATATTATAATTATTGATAGTGAATTGAAATTTTCATTACTATCGATTTTTTATGTTATACCGATTGCTATCATGTTAGTTTATTTGGAAGAATTGTATACTCACGTTGGAGTTTTTATAGCCTCTTTACCATTGATCACACTTACTATAATCCTAAAAGTTTATTTTAATATTAAAGCTAAAAACAAACACTTGTCTGAAATCAACAACTTGGCGCTAGAGTTAACAGGGAAATATTCTCAAAAAGAAATATTAAGTAATTATATAAAGTCTTGGGCAGTTATTTTTACTGCACAGAAAATCAGTTATTTCGAAGCATCAGAAAATATGAAGATTACTAAAATTTATGATTATGAAGTGGATACTAAAGAGATTCATCAGGTAGATTCTGAGTATCTAATTTGTCCAGATATCATCAAAGCATCCTGGTCAACGAACAGAATGATGGTCTTCAATTCTTCCAATGAATGGGCTATGGATTTCCCTTTAAGCGAGAAGCCTGAAAGTGTTCTGGTTTTGCCTGTAACTAGAGCAGAGAAAATTGTTGGTTTCTTAATGATGATTGATCCTAAAAGAGATGCTTACAAAGATATAGATGTGGTTTCATCTATTAGAGTTCTTCATAGTTACTTGAATATTGCTTTAGAGAATGCCTTTAATTTTGAAAAGTTACAATTTAATAGTCGTACAGACCATTTGACTGGATTGACAAACCTCAGAGCCTTTGAGAATGAATTGAAACAGTTTACGACAATGAATACAGAGCGCCGATTTTCCATTATCATCATTGATTTGGATTATTTTAAGAGAGTTAATGATACTTATGGCCATCAAGCAGGTAATGAACTCCTTAAGCAAGTTTCCATTTTATTAAGTACTTTTGTATATGAAGATGAGCGACTAGCTCGATACGGTGGCGAAGAATTTATTTTCTTTATACCTGATAAGACAGCCGATGAAACACGGATCCTTGCTGAAAAAATTAGAGAAAAGATTGAAGAAACAAACTTTAATACGCACAACTATCTATCTAAAAGAGAACTGGTTACTGTAAACATTACTGCCAGTATTGGCTTAGCTACTTATCCAGATCAATGTAGTAGAGTGAAGGACTTAGTGACACTTGCGGATAGAGCAATGTTTGTCGGTTCAAAACAAAGAGGAAGAAACAGAGTCGCATCGATATTTGGAGGAGAACAAGATGGTCCTGAAAAGATACTGGAGTCTGAAACGCTTTTATCATGATCAAGCGGGTGCTACGTTGGTTGAATTAATAGCCTCAATCGCTATTCTAGCTTTAGTGGTCACCTCTTTTTTGACATTCTTTATACAGTCTTCGAAAGCGACTCAATCTTCCGAACAAGTAACCGCAGCAACTTATTCTGGGCAAAAGCAAATGGAATATCTCTATCATTTATCCGAGACTTTGACCATTGCGGAAACCGTTTTGGAATTAGCAACCAAAGCCCAATCTACAAATAGTAATGGGTTGGAAAAATCGTACACTTATCAAGAAGATGGTATATCCTACTTGTTAGAAATGACTCTTCCTGATTCTAAAACTTCAAAACAACCAAATCTTATAAGGTTCATTTTAGAAGGATCAAAAGACGGTAAAAAAGTGATCCAGCTTGAGAATAAAATACCTTTCAAAGTAGGTCAGTTAGATGAGTAAACTAAAAAAAGTGTGTTCTCAAGATGGGTTTACATTAATAGAATTACTTGCAACGCTCGCACTACTTTCCGTGGTGGTTGTACTTGCTGGATCGATACATTTGTTTGGTCAGAAGCAATTCTCTCAACAAGCAGATCAAGTATCTCAAATTAGTGATATCCGATTTGCACTTTCATCCATTGAAAAGGATGTTCGACAAACTGTTCCTTCAGCAATTTCTTATGATAGTCAGTTACGCGTTGGTGAAAATGTTTATTCAATAGAAGGAAATACTTTGAGAAAAAACGGTGGAATCATGAGTGATCAAATTGCTAGTTTCGACGTTTCCTTAACAGAAGAAAGTATTGAATTAAAAATAGAAAGTCTTTCAGAAAAAAATCGTCCAATTGAAGAAATCTCTACTATAATCTATTTCAGGAGGTGACTCAGTGTCTAAATTTAAAGATGAACAAGGATCAGGATTAGTTTTGACATTAATGGTCTTAATGGTGCTCGCCGTTTTAGCAGCAGCACTGGCCACTGTAAGCCTTGGAAGTTACCGATTGACCGCTAATAATAGAGATTCAGTATCGGCTTATTATATTGCAGAAGCTGATTTAAATGAAAAATATGAAATCGTTGAGTCTGTTGTCAAAACTACATATGACATGGATACAAATCAAGATACTTTTTATGCTTTAATTGAACAGTCATTCAAAAAATTGGAAGGTGAAAACTCCGATGGGTATGATGCTCAATTTGGAAAGAATCCTTCTTCAAACGTAACGATTCAAAAAGTTTCATCAGGAAATCCGAGGACATACGCACTGACTTCCGAAGGCCAAGTCGGAGACTCCAAAAGAATAATCTCTAAAGATTTCACTGTTGGTTATACAGAAAAGAATCAAGTTGGAGTATTGCCTGCATTACCTGATAATGCAGCGGCAATAGTGAAAAATAAAATTGAATTGACTGGTAGTGGAAAGATTATAGGAGATGTACATTTTGATTCTTTAGAAAATAAATCAATCTATATGGATGGAGGCGCTTCTATTAGAGAAGGTTATACATTCATAAAAAAATTAGAAACAGGAAATAATCTACTAAATATTCCTATCGATGATACTACTTTTCAAGAAAAAAATGGTCCATTTTTCAAGCAAACAAATAATGATATACCATGGGAGTTATACTATGATTTCGTCAAAACATTCCCTGAGATACCAACGTATGAATCGTTGCCTGATGAAACAATAGCATCATCTGATGGAAGTAATCAGCATAAGTTTATAAATCAAGGCTCTTTCTATTATAATAGTTGGATTTTTAATAATAAAGATTTTATATTTGAGTTATCTGATAACGTTTCATTTAACGAATTCAAAGTGGATAGTGATGTTCCGCTTAAAATAGATACTTTGGGTCAAAACATTATCGTTGTAGTTGATTATTTAAACTTTAATAGAGGTAATTTGGAAATTAAGGGTAGTGGCTCGCTCACTTTTTATGTAAAAAATAATTTTAATCTCAACACAAGTAATGATAGTAATCTCAATAAAAAGGGTAATACTGATCAATTAAAAATTCTTTATGCTGGTACAGATGATTTTATTATGAATGGTGGAATTGTCAATGGATCTATTTTTGTGAAAAATGCAGTCGTAAACGTTAATTCAGCTCATGGAATTAATGGACTACTGATAAGTGGAGGGAGATACATATCTCATGATGGCGGTACAAAAACAAAGGCTACTGTAATTGCTCCATTAGCAGAATTTAACTTTTCAGGAAGTGGAAGTATAGAGGGCATTGTTATTGGGGAACGAGTTATCTCATCCGGAGATGGAGAGATAAAGGTTGGACAACCAATTGTTGATTTAAATATTTTTAATACTAGTTCTAGAAAACAGTCTGATAAACCAAATTTTGATCTTATAAAAAGCGACGCATCCATAGAAAAATAGAATTTCAAAAGGAGGAAGAAACTAGATGGCTACTCAAAGAAAAAAATTAGGTGATCTATTAAAAGAAGCTAACTTGATTACTGAGGAAGAAATCGTTAAGGTCCTTGAATCGAAGAAAAAGAATCAAAAGCTTGGAGATGCACTAGTAGAACAAGAGTACATTACTGAGAAAGAGTTACTAGATGTACTTGAAATCCAACTCAAGCTAGAAAGCATTTCATTGTATCAGTATCCAATCGATACTAGTCTAATAGATCTTATATCCAAAGACTTTGCTCGAGAGAATGTTCTGCTCCCAATCAAACAAGAAGCACATCGCTTGATTGTAGCCATGCATGACCCTCTGGATTTCTATGCGATTGAAGACCTAGAACTTTCAACTGGATTCAGTGTACAACCTGTTATTGCAACTAAAGATGATATTTTACAAACCGTCAATCATCTATACGACTACGACGAGAGCTCTGAATTAATCGAAGAAGAATTCAATGCTTCTGCAGTCAGTATATTAGATCAAATTCTTGAAGCTGGTGTAACAATGCATGCTTCTGATATCCACCTTGACCAGACCGAGACTTTGGTGAATGTACGCTACCGAGTAGATGGCGTACTGAGAAACGAAAGAACTCTACCAAAATCTGCTATGAATTCTTTAGTGGCTCGAATCAAGATACTTTCTGGTTTGAATATTACAGAGAGTAGACTTCCTCAAGATGGTCGAATCAGTTTAACGATTATGGAAAAGTCTATCAACTTAAGAATCTCGACATTACCAACTGTGTATGGTGAAAAAATCGTTATCCGAATACTTGATTTGACAAATGTCCTCAAGAAATTGAGTGATTTAGATTTAACTGAAGGTACGCTTAAAGAATATAGAAAGATCATTCAAGAACCTTCTGGTTTAGTTTTGATTACCGGACCTACCGGATCTGGAAAGTCGACCACACTCTACGGATCTATCAACGAATTGAATAATGCTCATGTCAATATTTTGACGATAGAAGACCCAGTTGAGTATCAACTAGATGGCATCAACCAAGTACAAGTGAACGCGAATATCGGCCTAAATTTTGCAACGGGACTTAGATCCATCTTAAGACAGGATCCTAATATTATTATGGTCGGAGAAATAAGAGATAGAGAAACGGCAGATATTAGTATCCGTGCGTCTCTTACAGGTCACCTTGTATTCAGTACATTACACACCAATAGTGCAATAGAAGCTATTCCAAGACTTTTCGATATGGGTGTAGAACCTTATTTGGTTGTTTCTTCGCTCTCAGGAATTATGGCACAGCGATTAGTTAAAAAAGTTTGTAAAGATTGCCAGTACACAAGAGCAGCGACACAAATTGAAAAAGAAATCTTCCAAAAAAGAGGTAGAGAAATCGACGAAATATGTTTGGGAAGAGGGTGTAATCGATGCAGATTCACTGGTTACAGGGGTCGAATGGCGATTCATGAATTGATTGTGATTGATGATCATATGAAAGAAATGATGATGAACCATGCTTCTCTTCAAAAGATTAAACAGTATATGGAAAACAAGCAAATTCCATTTTTGATTGATGACGGGCTAGATAAAGTTCAAAAAGGATTTACAACTATTGAAGAAGTATTAAGAGTCGCAACATTAGATTAGAGGGATACAATGGATTATTTACATCGAATACTAACAGCAGCTTATTACAAAGAAGCTTCAGACATTCACTTAACAGCAGGTTCTCAGCCGGTTTATCGTATTGACGGTAGATTGATTCCGCAGAAAACGGAAGAAAAGCTCATGCCAGATGATTTAGAAGCAATTGTCAAAGAAATGCTCACTGAAAAATTATGGGAAGATCTCCAGAGAAATAGAGAAGTAGACTTATCTTACGGAATTAATGGTATATCAAGATTTCGGGTAAATGTCTTTTACCAAAGAAACGCGCTCTCTATAGCTTTTAGAATCATCTCCAAAGAAATTCCATCACTTGACGAGTTGGGGCTTCCAAATATTTTAAGAGAACTTGCAAAAAAGCCTCACGGACTCATTTTAGTAACTGGTCCAACAGGTAGCGGAAAAAGTACTTCTTTGGCAGCTATGATCGACTATATGAATCAGAATATGAATCGGCATATCATTACCTTAGAAGATCCTATAGAATATTTGCATTCTCACAATCAGTCCATCATTGTTCAGCGAGAAATAGGATTCGATGCATTGTCGTTCAAAGATGGTTTGAGAGCTAGTCTAAGACAAGACCCGGATGTGATTCTTGTCGGGGAACTTAGAGATTTAGAAACCATTTCAACAGCTATCACAGCGGCAGAAACTGGCCACTTAGTTTTAGGTACACTTCACACGCAAGATGCTTCAAGTACAATCGACCGTATGATCGACGTCTTTCCAACACATCAAAGAGACCAAGTGCGTACGCTACTAGCGAATATACTAGTTGGTATCTTGTCACAAAGATTATTTCCTAAAGCTAGAAGCACAGGTAGAATTGCCTGTACTGAAATGCTCATTAATAATGCAGCAATCAAAAATTTAATCAGAAGTGAAAAAATGCATCAAATACCAAATACTTTGCAGACATCTCGTGATCAGGGGATGCATACAATGGAAATGGATATGAAATTAAAGTCGCAAGAAGGCCTAATCAATTCAGTTGAACTCCTTCCTTACTCGAACACTTAAGAAAGCTCATAGGTGAATGATTTTATGACAATGTATGCTTACAAGGCGAAAAGAAACGACGGAACATATGTTAAAGGGAAATTAGAGTCTCAAGATAGAAAAGAGGCTTTAATGGAGCTTGAACAGCTTAATTTGATTGTCTATAGTATCAAAGAGCTGAATTCTGCACTTTATAAAGATATTTATATTGGCAAACCGATCAAATCTAAAGATTTTGTCTTATTTCTTAGACAATTTTCTACGTTGATTGATTCAGGTATTCTTTTACTGGATGCATTAGAAATCCTTTCAAAGCAGATTGATAACAAACCACTTCAAGAAGCTCTAGAACAAATTACGCTTCAAGTTAAAGAAGGAATTTCTTTATCTGAAGCTATGAGAAAATATCCAAAATTATTTCCTGATTTGCTCGTAAATATGATTCAATCCGGCGAAGCTAGTGGTCGTTTGGATGATGTTTTAAAAAGAATGGCTGATTATTACGAGAAACAACATCGCTTGAGACAAAAAGTATCGACTGCTTTAACTTATCCAGCTGTTGTTGGAGCGATGGCGATTCTAATCACAATATTCCTACTTGTATTTATTGTTCCAATATTCGCTGACTTGTTTTTAAGTTTTGGAGAAGAATTGCCTGCTTATACTCAATTTGTTTTGAACCTTAGTCAAATTATGCAACGTTACTGGTGGAGCATCATCTTATCAGCAATATTAATCGTCTATATCTTTAAAGAGTTAACTAAAAGAGAATCGACTGCTTTTATTATTGATGGTATTTTGCTCAAAGTTCCAGTGGTTGGAATGTTTGTTCAAAAATCGATTTTAGCTAGGATGACACAAACATTAAGTTCTCTCTTGAATAGTTCGGTTCCCATTCTTGAGGCTGTTGATATTACTTCAAATGTTATGAGTAATCGAGTAGTTAAAAAAGTCTTGTTGGAGAGTAAACATTCACTCGAAAGAGGAGAATCTTTATCCGTGCCAATGAAGCAACATTGGATGTTTCCAAACTTGATCACTCAGATGATAACGGTCGGTGAGTCAAGTGGGGCTTTAGATGAAATGCTACACAAAGTAGCGAAAGTTTATGATCGAGAATTGGAAGAGGCTTCTGACAAGTTGCAGTCATTGATAGAACCTATATTAATAGTCTTCTTATCAGCAATTGTTGGAGCAATTGTACTATCAATTATTATTCCAATGTTTTCATTGTTTGAGACATTTTGATGGCTACAATTGAAAGGGGGAATGGCCATAGCTATATAGAAAATCGATAGATATTAGAAAGTACATTGGCTGCCATTGAATAACATACGCAATTATTAGGAGGAAGAAAAATAATGAGAAATCAAATTAAGAAAATGATCAAAAAAGAAAATGGATTTACATTAGTTGAGTTACTTGCAGTATTAGTGATTTTAGGAATTATTGTAGCAATCGCTATACCAGCAATCGGAAATGTAGTAGATAATGCTGAAACTAAAGCTGCTGATGCAGAACAATCTTTAGTTATTGATGCTGCAAGATTATATGACATTGAGAACGATATTAGTTCAGAAGGTGTTAGTGTAGCTGAACTGAGAAAATCTGGTTATTTAGATACTAAAGATGGTAAATCCATAGCAGATTCGGTTACAGTTGTTGTGACTACAAAAGATCAAGAAAAAACTTATTCAATTAAGTAAAAAGTATACTAGAGAAAGAAATATAATATTCTTTCTCTCTACATAGGAGAAACATAATGAATACCTTCATAATCACATTATTTTTCATATACGGTCTTGTTTTAGGTTCATTTTATAATGTAGTAGGTTTACGGATTCCAGAAGGGACTTTTTTTAAAGAAAAGCAATCCTATTGTTATACGTGCAAACGAACTCTAGGGTGGTCGGAATTGATTCCTGTGCTTTCTTATCTATTTCAGAAAGGTAAATGTAAGGGATGTGGAAATCGTATCTCTGCAATATATCCAATCGTTGAGTTCACTACAGGTCTATTGTTTGCTTTATCCTATATTGTGTTCGGATGGACATGGATGACAATGGTTAGTTTGGTCCTTGTTTCAATGATTGTTACTGTGACTGTATCGGATATTGCTTACCAAAAGATTCCAAATCACATTTTACTTTTTTTCTTACCTATTTTCGTACTAATTCAAATCTTCACACCAGCTATAACATTCTTATCTGCACTTCTTGGAGCAATAATGGCTTTCACTTTATTACTGGCCATTATTGTCCTTTCTAGAGGCGGAATGGGGATGGGGGATTTGAAATACTTTACTTTATTCGGTTTTATTTTTGGATGGAAGTTATTTTTATTACTTTTTTTACTATCGACGATATATGGTGCTTTGATTAATGGGCTATTGCTCGCGACCAATAAAGTTACGAGAAAAACAAAAGTACCTTTTGGACCCTATATTGGTGCGGCTGCGCTAAGTGTATTATTTTTTGGGAATCAATTACTCGATTTATATTTATCCTTACTATAGACAACAAGACTTGTATGTAGACAAGAAGACTTATGGAGGAACAATATGTTATTCAAGAAAAAAAACACTCTTTTCCTGCTATTTAAAGATAAAAGTATTCAATACATGATTGTGGATGCTCAGAAAAAAGATATTTTAGAGCATGATTTTTTATTAATGGATGTACCCGTTTTAATAGAAGGGAAATTAACGAACGAGTCTTTAGTGCAAAAAAGGTTAGAATTATTTGTGCGCGAGAAAAAACTGAGAAATGCTAAAGTTCACCTTATTCTTCCTGATCATTTTACAATTATTCGAAAAGAAGAAGTGCCCATTCAATTAGAGGAGTCTGAAATTAAAGATTATTTATATTTACACTTGAACAGTAAAATACGCCTACCCATTGATAAGCCAAAAATCGATTTTCAGGTGATCAATCAATTAAGTGATTCAAAAGAACTATTACTGGTCGCTTATCCTGATGAACTGGTCCAATCTTTTCAAAAATTAGTTGAGTCCCTACAACTTTATCCTGAAGTCGCTGACTTTTCATATCTCTCTGTATATCGTGTTTTCAAGCAGTTTAATGCTTCTGACATTTCAGAGGAAGATCATTTGCTGCTCATTCAGTGGCATCCATTTGATAGTTCTCTGACAGTTTTTCATAGAGATACTCCTCAATTTAACCGACAAACAAACTTTCAAAGAGTCGTTCAAAATTGGGAACAAAAAGCCGATGGCAGTTGGGTTTGGATAGGTACGCCTGAAGAATTGGATATTGTTATTGAAGAACAGATCAACTCGATTGAAAGATATCTAGATTTCTACAAGTACTCCATTATGAATGGAGAGAAGATGATTACAAGCATATTGCTAACTGGAGACTTTCCAGACTTTGAATATCTTTTCGAGAAGATTAAGAATCGAATTGATATACCACTTTCCCAATTAAAATTGCCTTCAGAATTTTCAAAGGAATTTGCGCCTTTATTAGGACTAACTATCAAGAAACCAGCAGTAAAATATAAGAAAAAGCGAAAACCCATACGAGAAATTAAATTCTTGAAGAAACCTTTTAAGAAAACGGTAGAGGAGGTTGATGCAGGATGATCAATATCAATCTATTTGAGAAAAAACAAATCAATCGTCTACCATATATCATAGTTACGACATTTCTCACTTTATTGTCAATCTTGTTTCTCTACTTATTTATTATGAATCGATATTATACTCTGCAAGATCAACACAATATGAGAACGATTGAAAATCAAGTCAGCGAAGTTCAGCAGGCTCGAAAGATCGAACAATTAAATCTACAAACAATTCAGTTAGAAGAATCGATTAGTACTATAGAAGACAACCAGCATAATATGCCTTACTTGTTTGAAGATTTGAACACGTACTTGCCTGAAGACGAGTCTCGTATTACAACATTCACACTTTTAGAAAACTTCACATTGGTGATTGCATTGAATAGCATGGATTATGTTGCAATCACAGAGATGATTGAAAGTTTGAATACCATTGATTATGTTCATACAGCAGAACTGCTGACGCTAACCGTGGACGAAACCAATATAGCCTTATTTGATTCTGAAATCAGTATTTCTCTAGATCAGACGCTACTGAGAGAGGAAGGTACGGATGAAAATTAATTGGAATAAACAAAGTATTTTCTTGCTGGGTCTATTGACAATCGTTTTAGGGCTATTGTTTTATTTTGGTAATCAGTCTGTTATTGAAGCAGCTAAACAATCTTATGAAAGTTCAAATAGAATTTTAAATGATCAACAAATGCTTTTAAACGATGTGAATGAAATAGAAGGATCTGAAGACACTTTACTGGAAGAACTCGAATCACTTAATGCGGTTATCCCAAGTCATGCTGATCCTAGTCAATGGATGGAAAGTATTAAAAATGCTGCAGATAGTAGTCAGTTAACGATTGAGTCTTTAAATAGTATTGAAGATTCTATAGAAAGCGAAGCAACAGAAGCCAACGGAATGATCGTAACGATTCCCTATCAGCTCACTGTTCGTTACGAAAACTTAAATCAACTATCAGTGTTCATTGATGCAATCTATCAACTGACTCAAAAGACAGATATCACCGCGATTAGTTATGAACAAGAAGAAGGCAAAGAAGCTTCATTAATGTTAACAACATATACTCAATCAAGTAATTTAGAATAATTTCTTAAAAACGTCTAATAGCTTAGGCGTTTTTGTTTTATCCAAATACGAAGAGTGCATGACGTTTAGTATTGGATATGATAAGATAGGAAGAGTATTTTCAAAGAACAGACTTTATAATGTTGAACATAAAAATTGTATTTTCAGGAGGAGAAAGCATGTCTTACTCTCAAAAAATGATTGATGCTTTACAGAACGAACAACTAGAAAAAGCAAATCAGAATCTTGAACAGGCGCTCAAAAATGATTCAATTGATGATCTTTATCAACTGGCAGATTCTCTTTATCAATTAGGATTTCTAGAAGAAACAAAAAGAGTTTTACATTTTTTACTTGATCAGTCAGATGACGATGAAATCAAAGTGAATCTAGCAGAAATCGCAATCGAAGAAGGTAAGGAACTAGAAGCCATTGAATGGTTGCAGGCTGTAGAGAAAACGAGCGATGTTTATCCTCAAGCTTTACTTGTATCCGCTGATTACTATCAAGTACTAGATTTGCCAGAAGTTTCTGAGCAAAAATTACTAGAAGCCCAGTCCATTTTAGAAAATGAACCCGTTATTCTATTTGCTTTAGCAGAACTGCATTTCACAATGGGGAAACATGCTCAAGCGATTAGAGAGTACGAGCAGTTACTGACAGATGGGGAAGATACCTTTGCTGGCGTTCATTTAGTAACGCGACTAGGGAGTGCTTACAGTGCGTTAGGTGACTGGGAGAACGCAATCGGATATCTTGAAGAAGCTGTTGAAGTCGATGATCAAATTGATACGTTATTTCAATTAGGATTTACCTATTTCCAAATCAAAGAATTTCAGCGATCCAATGAAACATTCCATAAAGTAAAAGAAATGGATCATTCTTACACATCGGTGTATCCTTATCTAGCTAAAGGCTTGGATGAAGAGAATCAAATCGAAAAAGCTGCTGAAGTTGTGAGCGAAGGCCTGCTTCAAGATAAAACTAATTATCAACTCTATTTAATTGGTGCTGATATCGAGATCAAGCGAAACAATGCCGATAAAGCAGAAGAATACTATAAGCTAGCGATGGAATTGGATCCAGAAAATGAAGCAATCTCTTTACAGTATTCAAATTTCTTGAATCATCAGGAAAGATACGATGAAACGGTTGAGTGGATTCAGCAAGCCTTAACAGAATTAGATGCAGATCCACAGTTTTATTGGAATCTAGCTACTGCTCAAGATGCACTAGAAGAATACGAAGCTGCTGGAAGAGCGTTCGAAAAAGCTTATCCTTATTTTGATACAAATACTGAATTTATGAAGCAGTATTTCTTCTTTTTAAGAGAAGAAGGACGTTTAGCGGAATCCCGTAATATTGGTACTCGCTATCTTGAACTCCAAAGTGACGATTTAGAAATTCAAGAAATCTTAAACAATGAACAAACAGATACGGAGTGATTTTTGTTATACTATAATAGAAGAACTGCTTGAATATTTAATGTGTCTGTTCTATAAGGAGGGAAGTCAAATTGAATAATCGAGTACAGTTAAGTGCTAAAAAACAATTTCTGAAATGGTTCTTACAGCGACACCAAATGAAGCGCAGAGAATCTATGTGGATATTAAATTATCTATTGAATCATGATATTGTGTTAAACAAAGCAAAATTTGTCGAACGTGCTGAAAAGACACCTCGGGGAATTAAAATGGCGGCCGTCGGATCAGAAAATGAAGCGTTCAAATTTTATAAAGATGGTCATTCGTTTGATAACCCAGAACAAGCGTTTCACGAAGTAAGATTGAACTGGCATACAGATCTTTATATCGAATTATTGTTTTCAGATTCATGGATGTCTGCTGAGTATTTAGCAGTTTTAGAAGACAATCCTTTTTCTAGCTGGAACGATTCCATTTCAAATGATCTCAGTCTTGAAGTTAACGAAGCAATCGATTATTTTCAATTAAGTGAGAAGCGAAATGATCTCATTCATCATATTGATATCGCACTTGAAAATGATGAAAAAGAACAATTCTTGATGTTAACAAGAGAACTTAAAGAAATAGAAGAAAAGTTAAGCAATGAACTACCGTATTGATAATTTTGTTTGTTTAAAGAAATTCAATAGAGTACAACCATTTTGAAATGATTGTACTCTTTGACTTTTCTATTCTTTCGAATTGAAAGGTGGTATGAGGTGTGACAGATACAAGAGACATGCAAAAAGAAGTAGATGATTACATAAATCAATTCAAGGCTGGATACTTTTCACCGCTTGGGCAACTAGCAAGACTTACAGAAGAGGTAGGAGAATTAGCTAGAGAGATCAGTCATAACTATGGAGAAAAGCAGAAAAAACCAGAAGAATTAGACAAAAAGCTGGATGAAGAACTTGGTGATGTTCTGTTTGTCATTATCACTTTGGCAAATTCTCTTGAGATTGATCTTTCAGAAGCTTTCGAGCTGACGATGAATAAATTCAACACCCGAGATCGTGATCGTTTTGAACGAATCGATGACGAATCGATTTAGTGTGTTTAAAAAGGAGAGAATGGTTGTACGCTAGTCCTTATAAGCTGGATGCAACCTTACTATCATGCGAAATAAACTGGTTTTAACAGAAGTTTTTATAAAGGCATTACCCGTTTTAAACGTCCTCGAGCAAGCTGGATTTGAAGCTTATTTTGTTGGCGGTAGTGTACGAGATGCTATGCTCGGTAAAGACGTTAACGATGTCGATATCGCTACAAGTGCATTTCCCAATGAAGTCCAGAACTTGTTCAAGAAGACGATAGATGTTGGGATAGAGC
This sequence comes from Marinilactibacillus sp. GCM10026970, assembly GCF_042660675.1. NCBI lineage: Bacteria > Bacillati > Bacillota > Bacilli > Lactobacillales > Carnobacteriaceae > Marinilactibacillus > Marinilactibacillus sp. GCM10026970. Next base: position 13,977 of record NZ_JBHSUL010000035.1, on the reverse strand, counting down.
ATGGTACGGTCATGGTACTATGGGAAAAAGAAACTTACGAAATTACGACATTTAGAACCGAATCAACCTACCAGGACTTTAGACGTCCAGATTCGGTTACTTTTGTGCGTTCTTTAGCAGAAGATTTGAAAAGAAGAGATTTCACTATTAACGCATTGGCAATGGATAAAGATGGTTATATCACTGATTTGTTTAATGGTACAGATGACCTGAATCATCAAGTCATTCGAGCAGTAGGCGTGCCTGATGAACGTTTCGGTGAAGATGCCCTTAGAATGATGAGAGCGACAAGATTTTCGGCTCAACTTGGATTTAATATTGAAGAAGAGACCGTGCGCGCTTTGAAAAAAAATACGGCTTTACTTGAACATATTGCTATAGAACGGATTCAAGTAGAATTTATTAAGATGTGCCTTGGCCAATTCAAATATAAAGGATTAGTATATTTTATTGAGTCAAACTTGTATGAGTTTTGTCCTGGTCTAAAAAAAGAAGCTTTGAGAAAATTTTCTGAAATTGGCTCTTCACTGGAGAATGAGAGACAAATCTGGACAGCGTATCTTTTGCTAGACGAATATGATGATCATCAGCTTAATGCTTTTATGAAGTCGTGGAAATTATCGAATAAACTCATCCAGCAAGTAACGTCTTTATTTCGATCGGTGAAATTTAGAATGGCGTCTTCTGCAGACGTGCTCTATATTTATCGTCTTGGAAAAGAATTAGCACTTGAAACTGAGAACATCCTCCGTTTCTTGCAGTATCCAGCTGACTCAGAAGCTGTTCTCTCCATTTATGAGAGTCTACCGATTTATTCCAAGCAAGATCTTGCAGTAACTGGAAAGGATCTGCTTAAGCTAACGAATGCAAAAGCAGGTAAGTGGTTAGGGGATGCTTTGAACCATATTGAAGAAGCGGTTGTTCTTGGAACACTCAATAATTCGAAACAAGAAATTATAACCTGGACAAAACAGCATACGCTGATTCCAGAAACGGACAAAAATTAAATTGAGAATAACTTTGAGGTTATTGGGAAGGAGGGGAATATGAAGAAAGATCAAATTTATGCAATTGTAGATATAGAATCAACTGGTGGAAGTATTGGTAAAGATCGGATGATTCAATTTGCTTGTGTACTGATGAAAAATGGAGAAATCATTGAAACTTTTGACACCTTCGTAAATCCTCTTAAAAGTGTCCCTAAACGTATCCAAGAATTAACAGGCATTCATCCTAGAGAATTAAAAACAGCCCCTTATTTCGAAGATATTGCCCTTTTACTTCGTAATATGTTGGAAGAAACGATATTTGTTGCCCATAATGTTGCTTTCGACTTTCAGTTTTTAAACGAAGAGTTTAAAAGAGTTGGGGTTTCTGAACTAAAGATTCCTGCAATAGATACGGTGCAACTTTCCCAAGTTGTTTTTCCAACATCAAATAGTTATGCGCTTCAAGAAATCGTTGAGTGGCTTGGCTATGATCTGGACCGTCCGCACAATGCACTTTTTGATGCAGAAGCAACTGGATTTTTGTTGAACCAGATAGACTCAAAACTCCGAACACTTCCTCTTACAACGGTGGAGAAACTAGCAGAACTTTCCGTTTACTGTATCGCAGAAACACGTTTATTTTTTGAAGAGGCTTTAGAAGAAATGAAGTCACAAGCGACAGATTTAAATCAGCAATTAATTGTCGTTGAAGGCATTGCAATTCAAGATCCTTCAATCTCAATAAACGCTTATAACCATAGAACTGATAAGCAATATCCTGCTTCTTCGCTAGACAAGATCAATTTATTGGATGAACAGTATTCTAAAAGAGACGTTCAAGAAGAAATGATGGATAGCGTTTATCATTATTTAAAAGACTCTTCTCCAAAGTCTGGTCTGGCAATTGAAGCTCCTCCGGGTACGGGAAAATCTCTTGGTTACTTATTACCGGCCAGCTTTGAAGCAAGTCCAGAAGATCCCATTTTAATTAGTACTAAAACAACGGTGTTACAGCGTCAAATGATTGAAGAGAGTCTTGCTTACTTAGAAAGACTTGTACCTTTTGAATTAGCGATTGCTTCAGTAAAGGGGAGACATAATTATCTTTCCTTGGCCAGTTTTGACTATAAATTAAGCGTAATAAATAAAGAGGACATTGAAACGCTTTTCAGTATGCGCGTTCTGGTCTGGCTAACTGAAACAGTCACTGGAGATATCGATGAAATTGGTGCTGGTGGACATAGTAGCCATGATTTTTGGTCTGAGGTTCGTATAGGTAAATCTGAACTTTCAAAAAATCAAATGGAAAAATGGGTAGAGTATGACTTTTTCCTGCGTGCAGAAAAAAGACTCAAGCAAGCTTCTATTATCGTTACGAATCATGCTTTTCTCGTTCAAGACTGGAAAAAAGAGCAACCGTTATTTTCTAATGTCAAAAAGCTCATTATAGATGAAGCGCATTTCTTTCCTGACGTTATTCAAGACGCTGCTAATACCTCCATATCAGCTGGATCATTCGCTACGCATCTAAAAAAATTAGGTAGTCAAGATAGAGAACATTCGATTATGGCTATGCTTTATGATCTAGTGGCTAAAGATGTGATCAAAGATTATCAAGTGCGAGCGATTGAATCTAATCGGCAGTTATTTGAATCTGAATGGAATGACTTTATAGAGCAGTGGCTTAGTCAATTGTCGATACCTATTGAACCGATACAATCTATCGTTAAATGGAAAGAACACTCTATTCAACTATCGAACTTAACAATTTCTTTGAAGCGCCAACTTAAAGAACTGACGAGACTGATATACGAAATTGTCTATGTAGGAAATCACATTTATCAGAGCGGTGAATTAAACGCCGAAAATCTAACCGCTACTGAAAAATTCAATTTAGGTATTTTTAAAGAAATTCTTGATACCATTTCTTTGGATGCTCATCGCTTAAAAACGGTATTCAAGCAGAATGATCATGCAGATTATTCTTGGATTTCCTATTACTCTAAACATCCAGAAAAAACATTGAGATTTCATCGAGCGAGTTTTGAAGTAGAAGAAACACTGCAAAAACAATTAGAGCGTTACACCCATGCAATCTTCACAAGTAGTTCACTGTCATATGATGGTTCCATTGATTTCTTTAGAAAACAAATCGCTTCAAAAAGTCTAGAATTTATCGAACTTTCTTCACCGTATCACTATGACGAGCAGCTTAGGGTTTACGTGCCAGAACAAGCAAAATCTTTTTCTGATTATTCAAAAGAAGACTTTTTGAAATATCTGATTGATTCAATTGAGCAATCGGTTAAACAAACCTCGGAAAATGCTCTGATCCTTTTTAAGTCAAATGATTCTTTACAACAGGTGTATAGAGGATTACAGAACAAGAAATCGCTCGAAAAGAAATTAATATTAGCTCAAAATTTATCTGGAACGAAGTCAAAGCTGATCAAACAATTCAAGAAAAGTAAAAATGCCATTTTACTTGGTGCAGATACGTTCTGGGAAGGTATTGATCTTCCTGGTGAAACGTTAAAAATTGTCATTATTACGAAGCTGCCATTTGATTCACCAGACCAACCCTCCGTTAAACTAAGGCTGAAAAAATTAACGGATCAGAATCAAAATGCTTTTATTCAAGACATGTTACCTCGAGCTGTTATGAGATTGAAACAAGGCTTTGGACGTCTCATTCGATCCGAGAATGATAAAGGTGTATTGATTGTTTTGGATTACCGCTTTCTTCATTCAAGTTATGCGAATGTCTTAAGACAAGTTCTGCCTAAAGAAGTTGAAATTGAAAAAATAGACTTATCTCAAATGGCCGAGAAAGTAGAAAACTTTTTAGGAAAATAGTGAATGTACAATAGAATGTGTGACCGGATATTTATTTCCATTCATTATTTTGCTATACTTAGATAGTTGAAAATCTGGACTGCGAGGAAATCACTGTGAAAAAATTTTTTATAGGACTTTCTGTTTTTCTAATTGTACTCATTATTGGTTCAGTTGTTATATACAGACAATCCGTTGCGCTATACAACGATACTGAAGAACAAGCTATTGAGTACGCCATAGCTAACTCAGAAATCGTTTCAGCAACAGATTTTTATTGGTATAATGATACAGAAACAATCTTTACTGTCGTAGGTGAAACAGAAGAAGGTGAGTCTCTTATCGTGTTTACAAATCAGGAAACTCAGGAAACAACAACTCTGAATGTTTCAGATACAATTCCTAAACAGCAAGCTGTCCAAATGACTCGTGAAGCTAGACAGCCTAAGAAAATACTAAATGCTCGAATGGGTATTGATAATCAGAGACCTGTATGGGAAATCAGTTACCGTAACCAAAATGGACGATTAGGGTATTATATCCTTTCGCTGCAAGATGGCGAATGGATCCGCACAATCGATAATATTTAAATTTAAAAATTGAATTAGGATAAGGAGATTGAACATTGAAAAAAATCAGAATCATAGAAGCATCTAAGCATATCGGTGAAAAAGTAACCATAGGAGCTTGGATCGCAAATAAAAGATCAAGTGGGAAAATTGCCTTCCTACAACTAAGAGATGGATCTGCTTATTTTCAAGGTGTTGTTATCAAAAGTGATGTAGATGAAACAGTATTTGAACAGGCTAAAAATCTAACACAAGAAACTTCGGTTTGGATCACGGGTACGATTCAAGAGGATACACGTTCTAAATTTGGTTATGAAATTCATGTCGACGGTATCGAAGTCATTAGTGAATCTAAAGACTATCCTATTACACCGAAAGAACATGGGACAGAATTCTTGATGGATCATCGTCACTTATGGTTGCGCTCTTCTAAACAGCATGCAATCATGCAAATTCGTAATGAAGTGATTCGGGCAACTTATGAATTCTTCAACAAAGAAGGTTTCTTGAAAGTTGATCCTCCTATCTTAACCGGTAATGCAGCTGAAGATACAACTGAGTTATTCCACACGAAGTATTTTGAATATGATGCTTACTTATCTCAAAGTGGTCAACTATACATGGAAGCTGCTGCGATGGCATTAGGAAAAGTATTTTCATTTGGACCGACTTTCAGAGCCGAAAAATCTAAGACAAGACGCCATTTAATTGAATTTTGGATGATCGAACCTGAGATGGCTTTTATGGATCAGGATCAGTCTTTGGAAATTCAAGAACAATATGTTGCTTACCTAGTACAAAGTGTTCTTGATAATTGTGATATGGCACTTGACGTATTAGATCGCGATAAAGAATTATTGAAAAAATACACTCATTTACCTTATCCTCGTGTTTCATATGACGAAGCGGTTGAATTGCTTCAAAAAAATGATTTTGATACGACTTGGGGTGAAGATTTTGGATCACCAGAAGAAACGTTTATCGCAAACCAGTACGATCAGCCTGTATTCATTTTAAATTATCCAAAAGCAATTAAACCTTTTTATATGAAACCACATCCAGACCGTGAAGATATCGTTCTTTGTGCGGATATGATCGCTCCAGAAGGCTACGGAGAAATCATTGGTGGTAGTCAGCGTGAAGATAACTACGAGGCATTAGAAAAAGAACTTGAGAAGCATAACTTAGCAATCAAAGATTACGAATGGTACCTTGATTTGCGTAAATACGGTAGTGTCCCGCATTCTGGATTCGGATTAGGTCTTGAACGTGTGATTACTTGGTTATCAGGAACAGAGCACATTAGAGAATCCATTCCATTCCCACGTTTGTTGAATAGAATCTACCCGTAAAGTGACTTGGAAGGGTGAAAACGTTGAACGAAGCATTAATGAAAAAGTGGTTAAAGTCAAAAAACGTTTCGATTTCTACCCTTTTACTTGAAAATTACAAGAAAATTGGATTAACGAATGACCAGTTCGTTTTCCTGATACAATTAAAATCTTTTGTGGACCAAGGAGAAGGATTTCCTGATGTCTCTTTAATTGCAGAACGGATGGAGCTGACACGAGAGGCTGCTTTCAAAGAAATTCACAACTTGATCAATAAGAGTGTATTATCTATTGAAACCAAGACTGGACAAGATGGCAAGAGTCAAGATGAACTGTCATTTGATCTTCTATGGGAAAAGCTGATCTTGCTTATGAAACAAGATCAGGAGCGTCAAGAACAAGAAACCTCCCGGCTGTCTTCTAAGGATTTGTATAATTTATTTGAGCAAGAATTCGGTAGACCCTTATCTCCAATTGAAATCCAAACGTTAAATATGTGGATCGATGAAGACCATTACGATCCCGAACTTATTCAAATGGCTTTAAGAGAAGCGGTATTGAGTCAAGTTTACAGCCTGAAATATATTGATCGCATCTTATTAAGCTGGGAAAAGAAAAACATTAAGAATAAAGATCAAGTTCTTAAAGAATCTCAGAATCACAGAAATAATCAAAATAAATCAAATGACTCTGGTCAAAAGCAAGACACTGCTAAACCGGTGCCTATGTATGACTGGCTCAAAGAATATAAAGATTAAAGATTTAAAAAGGAGCTTTTCATGTCTGATAGTGAAGTTTTACTGACTAGTTCAGAGACAACTAAATTGATTGAAGCTATGGGAAAGTTATTTCCGGAGGCTAAAGCTGAATTAAACCACAAGAATTCTTTTGAACTGCTCATCTCTGTCATAATGAGTGCGCAGACAACAGATATCGCTGTAAATAAAGTGACCCCAGCACTCTTTGAAGCTTATCCTACCCCAGAATTGATGATGGAGGCTCCATTAGATGACATCATGAATAAAATCAAAACCATTGGACTTTACCGTAATAAAGCAAAATTCGTTAAAAACTGTTCTCGAGAATTGATAGAACGATTTGATGGGATTGTACCGTCTACACATAAAGAGTTGGAAAGTCTGCCCGGCGTTGGACGAAAAACTGCTAATGTAGTAATGAGTGTTGCTTTCGATAAACCAGCTATTGCCGTTGACACACATGTAGAAAGAATTAGTAAGAAATTCAATATTTGTTCGCAGCAAGCAACCGTCCGCCAAGTAGAAGATAGCTTGATGGAAAAATTACCAGAAGAATTGTGGAGTATTGCCCATCATCGTATGATCTTTTTTGGACGCTATCAATGTCCTGCAAGAACGCATGATCATAACCAATGTATTCAGCGAATCAAAGAAAATTTAGAATCAAAAAGCAGAGTATGATGTACTCTGCTTTTTTTTTAGAATGAAATTTAATTGAAGAATTTCTCTAATTCTTTTAAATACGTTATACTAATAGCATAAATCTTTCCATCATTTTACTTATTTAAGATCATTATAGGGGGATCAGTATGGATAATCATCAACAAACTTCGAGATTAGAACAAGTTCGAGAGCAATACAAGGCTTATCAAAATAGACCATTTGAAATTACGATAGCAAGGGGGATTCCGTCTACTAAGCAATTAGAGTTAGCAAAACCATTGTTAGACAAAATGGTAAGTTCTGATTGGCTTAGTGAAGATGAGCAAGATATTCGTAATTACGGCGGACTAATGGGGATCAAGGAAGCTAGATTACTATTTAGTAATTTACTAGGTACGTCGATTGAAGAAACCATTGTCGCCGGAAATTCAAGCCTTCAATTAATGTATAGTGTGCTCGTTATGCAAATGTTCACAGGAAAGTCAAACTGGAGTAATGAAGAAAAAGTTAAGTTCCTTTGTCCAAGTCCTGGTTACGATAGACATTTTTCTATGCTCGAAAGGTTAGGCATTGAGATGATTCCAGTAGAACTGACCGGTTCAGGACCTGATATGGAAATAGTAGAAAAAATTGTTTCACAAGACGCTTCCATTAAAGGGATTTTCTGTGTCCCTACGTATAGCAACCCTACTGGTGAAACGTACTCTGATGAAGTCGTTGAACGCTTAGCAGATATGCACACGGCAGCGGATGACTTTTTGATCATGTGGGACAATGCTTACACTGTTCACCATCTATTTGATGAAAAAGAACAAGCATTCAATATATTAGAAGCTTGCAAAGAAGCTGGTGTACCGAATCGTCCCTTTATGTTCGTGTCTACTTCTAAAATGACTTTTCCAGGTGCTGGTGTGGCGGCAGTAGGCGCATCGGAGACAAATATCCTAAAATTTGCTGAAGAGCTCAGCAAACAAATTATTAGTTTTGATAAGTTGAACCAGAAGAGACACGTGGACTTTTTGAAAGATCAAGAAACGATAGAGATATTGATGGAAAAACATGCAGACATCTTGCGTCCTAAATTTGAATGGATACAAGCGATTTTTGAAGCATACTTTGGAGGAGAAAGAAGTCAGTTTCTGAAATGGACAGAACCAAAAGGTGGATACTTTGTTCATCTTACAACCGCAAATGGTTGTGCAACCGAAATAGTGGACAAAATGGAGCAAATTGGAATACAATTAACACCAGCGAATGCAACTTATCCATACGGTATCAATCCTCTTGATAATAGTATCAGATTGGCACCAAGTTATATCGGATTAGATAAACTAGAAGTTGCCTTAGAGGCTTTGTGTACTTGTGTCGAGCTCGTAACACTTGAGAAATATGGAGAAAATTTTTTAGGAGGCGAATAACAATATGTCAAAAGGAAGTTTTGGATTAGGCGTTATTTTAGGGAGTACGATAGGAGTAGCTTCAGCTTATTTATTAGCTCAGAAATCTGGAGATGCGCTTCAAGAAGACATTAAAGATAAGGCAAATGAATCCAAAAATAAGATGGTTATCAAACTAGATGAAATGCTAGATGAAGCAGAAATTGCCGTATCTGAAAAATTAACAGATACGGAGTCATATAATCCACCTGTTCAATATGAGGTTACACCAGAGACGGTCGCTGCACCACCAGAAAATACGGCCCTGGTAGATGATCCTGTCGTTATACCTGATGTTAAACTATAAATGCCTTTAGTCTTAGATAAAATATAGAACTTTGATGAATGTACTTTCGACGCTTTCTAGCTCGAGGATGCTAAATCAAGGTTCTTTTATTGTTTAAAATTCCAATCATTATGTATAAAAATTCAAATAATAGCTTTAGAGTGAATCTTTTACCATTTTTTCCTTTTGATTGTTTTTCCAAGTAAAAGTCTTTATTATAATGATTATAACTACTTGCTACAGGAGGACAAAAATGAGTATGATCTTCAACGTGAAATCCGAAATCACTAAACTAAATTCTGTTTTATTAAAAAGACCCGGTAAAGAAGTAGAGAATCTGACCCCCAACACAATGCATGATCTTTTGTTTGATGACATTCCTTATTTACCAATAATACAACAAGAACATGATGCCTTTGCGCAACTTTTAAGAGATAATGGATCAGAAGTATTGTATCTTGAAAAACTTGTAGCAGAAGCAATTGACGCTGCAGGAATTAGAGAAATGGTTATTGATAAATTTATGAATGAGTCTGGAGTTTATGAGTCAGATATTACAAAGGAACTAAAAAATTATCTAATGACATTCTCTACGCAAGACCTAGTGGATAAAATTATGGGTGGTGTTCGTAATGATGAGATTGATATTGATTCGAACTCATTATCTTGGATAGCCGACCATGAAAAAAGCTCTTTATTTTTAATGCAACCAATGCCTAATTTGTACTATACGAGGGATCCTGCGAACATACTAGATAATGGAATTTCTATTAACAATATGACCTACAAGGCTAGAAAACGTGAATCTTTATTCATGGATATTATTGTTAAACATCATCCTGAATTCAAGCAATCTAACTTGGAAGTCTGGAGAGACAGAACCGTTTCTACCTCGATTGAAGGAGGAGATGTACTCGTATTGAGTGACGATGTTTTAGCAATCGGTATTTCCCAGAGAACTTCTGGTCTTGCTATTGAAGAACTGGCACGGACCTTGTTTGAAAAGCATGCGACCTTCTCAAAAGTTGTTGCAATTGAAATTCCTAGAGTTCGGGCAATGATGCACTTGGACACGGTTTTTACAATGATTGATAAGGATAAATTTACAATTCACCCAGGAATTCAGGGACTTGATGGTAAAATGTCTGTTTATATCTTAGAGCCTGGCAAGTCAGACGGTGATATCCACTTAAAACAACATTCAGATTTAACTGAAGTCCTTAAACAAGTTTTAAACCTACCTGAGATTGCTTTGATTCCTTGTGGGGGTGGGGATGCTATCGCTGCGCCTCGGGAACAATGGAACGATGGATCAAACACTTTAGCGATAGAACCCGGTGTAGTCGTCACATATAATCGTAATTATGTTTCAAATAATCTTATGAGAGAACACGGTGTTAAAGTATTGGAAATTCCTTCAAGTGAGCTGTCAAGAGGGCGTGGCGGCCCCAGATGTATGAGTATGCCTTTTAATAGAAATTAATCAAAGAATACCATCCTAGCCTTACCTGATAAGGTAGTCTAAGATGGTATTCTTTTAGAATTTTAAGATTGTTTTTTCCCGTCTTTAGTGTAGGAAATAACATTAGATTCTTTGTTGTCCGCAATTTCTTTGGCGCGATTTGTAGCATCCTTTTTTGTGTCAAACGTGGAATCTGGTCTTTTTGCATTTTTTGTTCGAACTTTCCATTCATTGTCTTCAAAGTATACCAGTACATCATTGTCTAGCAAATCGGCATTACTAGTATGTTCGTGATCGTCATCTTTTCTCGGTTTCTGATTCGAATCAAAAGCTTGTATTTCATCATGATCTGACTTGTCAAACCAGTCTTCTGCTTGGCTTATAGCGATTGGTATGGCACGATCTTCTGGGTAACCATTGTCCAATAAGGCATTCGCAATATCAATAGCCTTTTTGCGTACGACATTTTTTAAATTCTTCATAGCATCTGGATAGTCTTTAGTATCCCATGGCATACAAATCATCCTTTCATATTTTCTCTTTTCGTTATATCATGAATATAGAATTAAGACGAATATTTAGACTTCATGTTTTAAAATAATATGAAGGAAAATAAGTAAAAGAGGTTGCTATGAAAAAGATCGAAAAATCAGCTCATTTCTTAAGAGAAAATAGTGCGTTATTTCAATGTCCAGTATGTCAGGATAATTTCCTAGAAGTTAATAGTCATCAGATGATTTGTATTCAAGGCCATTCATTTAATCTTTCAAAAAAAGGAACGGTTCATTTCCTTTTGAAACAACCCCACAATGATTATAGTAGTGAAATGCTTAAATCTAGAAGAATCATTGCCCAAGATGGGCTTTGGCATCCAATGCTACAAGAAGTCCTCCAGACTGTTTCAAAAAAAGATGGGGTTCACATGGATGTTGGCTGTGGAGAAGGTTCTCATCTTCACCATTTACATGAGATGGGATTAGAAGGTGTAAAAATTGGTTTTGATATTTCTAAAGATGCCATACAGCTAGCAGCTGCTCTATATACTGAAGCATTCTGGAGTGTAGCCGACTTGGCTCGATCACCTTTTGCGTCAAATGCTTACGATACCATCTTCAACATTCTTTCTCCGTCAAATTATAGTGAATTTGATCGATTGTTGAAAAAAGGCGGTCAGGTGATTAAGGTTATTCCATCAGAACGTTATCTTATTGAGGTAAGAGAATTAACTGGTAATGACGAAAAAGCTTATTCTAATAAAGACGTAGTAGAAAAATTCTTTGATCACTATCCAGGTGCTGAAAGAATTAGTATTCAATATAAGCATGATGTGAAACCATCACTTGTTCCATTGTTGGTTGAAATGACTCCGCTAGGATGGAATGCATCTGAGCAAATTGATTTGAAAGGTTTGAAAAGTGTGACCATTGAAATGGAAATATTGGTTGGGACAAAAGCTTAACTTGGAAAAAATAACTGGATAATATGCTTTGTTTATATTTGCAGATGATTTTTTTGTAAACCCCTTTACTGAAAGTTCACAATATTGTTGAACTTTACCTTATTTTCGAGATTAATTCCGCCTGTACCTTGCATTCGCTATAGTCCAGTGTTATCATATGGAACATAAGCTGATTTGATTCATTGGTTTTTATCAGTCACCCCATCAGAAGCTGATAAAAAAATGTGAAATAGCAACAGCTTAATTAACGTATCGCTTCGCAGTGCTTGACACCGAGGCGATACGTTTTTTTGTGTAATTAATTTTACATTACGATATTTAAGTTTAAAGGAAAATAGGTTATAATTTATACCGATTCCCCATTATGAAAGGAGGTAGCCGTAATGACTTTAGCGCTTAAAGAAAAAATACAATTGAAGGCTCAAGAAATTGGAATAGATAAAATTGGGTTCACACATGCAGAGCCTTTTTATGACCTCGAAGATAAATTACATAAACAAAAAGAAAAAGGTCATACTTCCGGCTTTGAACATGATGTAATTGAAGAACGGATCTATCCTGATAGAATATTTTCTAAGCCTAAGTCCATTATTGCGATAGCTGTAGCTTATCCTTCAAAGATGGGTACCAAGCCTCCGAGAGTCAAAGGGGAGAGACGTGGAGAATTTGCTCGAGCGTCATGGGGAACGGATTATCACGATGTTCTAAGAGACCGAATGGACCGCTTAATTGAGTATATCCGAGAAGAGACAAGCTCAGAAACTGAGTTCAAGCCAATGGTTGATACTGGTGAACTAGTCGACGTTGCAGTAGCTCAAAGAGCAGGATTAGGATTTATCGGTAGAAATGGATTGCTGATCACAAAAGAATTTGGGTCATACGTCTATTTAGGTGAAATTATAACAAATATTGAATTTGATCCCGATGAAGAGGTCGCTTTCGGCTGTGGGGATTGTACACGATGTGTAACAGCTTGTCCTACTGGAGCATTACTCGGAGACGGACGGATGAATGCTCAGAAATGTCTTTCTTTCCAGACTCAGACCAAAGGCTATATGCCCAAAGAGTATCGTCGCAGAATGGGGCATGTCATTTATGGATGTGATATCTGTCAGATCGTATGTCCTTACAATAAAGGGATTGATTCTCATTTTCATGAAGAAATGGAACCCGAACCCGAAAAAACAATGCCGTTATTAAAACCTTTACTAACTATATCTAACAAAGAATTCAAAGAGACTTATGGAGAAATGGCTGGTTCTTGGAGAGGGAAGAAGCCCCTGCAGAGAAATGCGATTATTGCACTAGCCAATTACCGTGACCGTACAGCGATTCCAGAGTTACTGAAAGTCGTTGATCAAGATCCACGTCCAATGATTAGAGGAACGGCAGCTTGGGCCATTTCCATGATCTTGAAAAGGGAAGCGAATCCGGATGTGATCTTTTTTCTTGAGGAAGCTTTAGCTAAAGAAACGGATCCAGAAACAATTGAAGAATTCACTACAGCAATTGCTTCAATGAAGGAAAATCTGTAAAATATCATAAATGTATTTGAGAATTAAGGAGATAATGAAATGCCAAATCATATCGTATTATACGAACCACTGATACCAGCGAACACTGGTAATATTTCCAGAACCTGTGCAGGTACAAATACGCACTTGCATTTGATCAAACCGCTAGGGTTTAGTACCGAAGATAAACAATTAAAACGAGCAGGACTCGATTACTGGAACGAAGTTGAAATTACTTATCATGAAAATCTGGAAGCCTTTATTGAGTATGCAAAGAACGGGAAGTTCTATCTGATTTCTAAGTTTGCGAATAAGGTTTATTCAGATGAAAACTTCACAGATACAACGCAAGATCACTTCTTTATCTTTGGAAAAGAAACAACGGGTTTACCAGAAGCATTTATGAAAGAATATGAGGAAGATTGCTTGCGTATTCCAATGAACGACCAGCATGTACGTTCGTTAAATTTATCTAATACAGCGAATATTCTAATTTATGAAGCACTTAGACAACAAAAGTTCTTGGATCTTGAATTGACGCACACTTATGAAAATGACAAATTGAAGTAAGAAAAGAGGCTGGGACAAAAGTCCCTTAAAATATTCAAATACAAATAAACCCTGTAAGAATTGTGCTTTTTTACAATCCTTATAGGGTTTATTCTTGTTTATAAT
>NZ_JBHSUL010000034.1:0-204506 GCF_042660675.1 Marinilactibacillus sp. GCM10026970 | reverse complement strand
GTCTGAGTCCCATTTTTATAGATAGTGAAGTTCTTGTTTGGCGTCTGACATTTCTTGCATTCCGTAGGAATATAGGTCAGTGTACAATCTATAAATTTACATTTATCTGTTTATGTAAACCATAAGAAACACAATTATCTTTAAAGATTATATTTTTATCTTGAATATCTAGTACTTTTTGCATATCATTTGAAGTAGGCAAGTGAGTTCCTCCTAAGGATGTTGGTTTTGGTCGACTATTATTCTACAGGAGAACTCACTTGTTTTCTAATTTAAGCAAAGAAAAATAACGTTGGTGAATTCTCACCAACGTTATTTATTATAGAACCATTTTTTTGTTCATTAGTTTTAGAGAAGGAAAACAGTATATATAGTACAGGGTCAAACTGGAGGAGAGGATAAATGGAAAATTTTATCTATTGGTTAAAAAATCAGCCGCCGTTATATTATATCGCAGGTTTTACTACTATCATTCTAGGTTTTTTCTTAGTCTTGGTGTTTGCTGTAAATAAACCTGAGACATTTGCAGAAGAAGAATTAGTAGAATTATTTTCTGATACAAGTATTTCAGCAGAAGAAACCTTTAATGATGAAGCTGAAGAAAACATTAGAGAATCGTCAGAGCTTGTAATCGAGCTTAAAGGACAAGTAGTTCATCCTGGTGTATATACTTTGAAAGAAGGAGCACGATTAGGAGAGGCGATTATAGAGGCAGGAGGCGTAACAGAAACAGCGGATGATCGAACAATCAACAGAGCGCTTGTACTGGTTGATCAGATGATGGTCTACATACCAGCAATCGGTGAAGAAGCATTTACAAGCGTTGACACCGGAGTAAATAATGAAATTCAAAAAAATAAAGTGAACATCAATAATGCTGACCCAGTAGAATTAACACAGCTCAACGGAATTGGAGACTCTAGAGCGCAGTCAATCGTCCATTACCGGGAAGAAAATGGTCGATTCAAGGCGATTGAAGAGATTAAGAATATATCGGGTATTGGAGAAAAAATATTTGAATCTATAAAAGAAGATATTGTGGTAGATTAATCTTTGAGTGATTGATATGCAAAATACTCTCTTGTATACTATATAGACGTAGGAATACATTATTGATTTAAGATCGGAAAAGATTGTGAGGAAAAAAGATGACAGATAGAATCCCATGGAATCAATATTTCATGTCACAGAGTATGTTGCTAGCTATGAGAAGTACTTGTACTAGACTATCAGTAGGTGCCACCATTGTTAGAGAAAAGAGAGTAATTTCTGGCGGATATAACGGATCTGTAAGTGGAGATGTGCATTGTATTGAACATGGATGTTATGTAGTAGATGGACACTGTGTTAGAACGGTTCATGCCGAAATTAATGCTATTTTACAATGCTCTAAATTTGGTGTTAAGACAGAAGGTTCCGATATCTACGTGACGCACTTTCCGTGTTTACAGTGTACAAAGACGATTATACAATCAGGTATTCAAAAAATATACTATTTAAGGGATTACCACAATAATGATTATGCTCTGAAACTTTTAGAGCACGCTAAAATTGATGTTGAACAGGTAGATGTTCCAAATGATTTGTTTCAAAATATAGGACATCTTTATAATTCAGATTCAAAACCCGATCATACGATTTCATAAAATTTGAAATAAAAGGTTTTCTATTCTTTCCGGCTATACTTTCGTTATCAATGATAATGATGGTCTTAGAAAACTTTTCAGCACTGTCTGTGGTAGTGGTATTAGTCATCATTATTCGCTTGATCATGACCAGAAATGGTCAGATTTTATTCTTTTCAGTATTTATCGCATTGATGCTTTGTGGCTTAACAATGTTAAAGACACATAATGAAAAAACATGGCTAAACAAAGATATACAAACGATTCGTGTACTCATTAAAAAAAGCACGATTGATATTGATGGAGATCGGCTTAGATTTACAAGTCTAGTTCGTCTAGATAATGAGCGTAATGAGGAAGTCATCATTACCTATAAAATACAGTCAGAAGCAGAAAAAAATGACTTTTTAACAAATTCTCTTTCTGATTATGTTGAACTGACTGGTTCATTATCCAAACCCAATCAAGCACGTAATTTTAATCAGTTCGATTATAGAAAATACTTATACAGAAATCAGATTTATTGGGTTTTTCAAGCGGACACTATAAAAAAACTCCCTGAAGAAAAGGTAGGCATGCCCTTTTCATATCGAGTGGATAGGGTAAGAACACGTTTTTTGGAATTTGTGGATAGGATTCTATCTGGTAAAACGAGTGCCTATATCAAAACATTGCTTTTTGCAGATAAGCGAGAAATGTCTGAGTCCACCTTGGAAAACTACCGAGATTTAGGTGTGATCCACCTTTTAAGTATATCTGGTTTGCATATTCAGTTTATAATTGCCTTGGTGAGAAACGTTCTACTAAAATGCAGATTAACAAAAGAGACGACAGCCCTCTGGCTACTGGTATTCTTGCCTGTTTACGGATATCTTTCTGGATTTGGAGTTAGTGTATTTCGAGCTATTGTACAAGCTTTGATTGCTACAGTTTTCACACTACTAAAGCGCCCATCGTCGTCATTGGACAATTGGGCATTAACCTTGATGCTGGCTTTACTGATTGATCCTTATCAAATGTATTCTGCTGGTTTTCAGTTAAGTTATCTACTGAGTTGTCTGTTAATTTTACTTTCAAATCAGAAAAGTATTCAGTTGATGTCCCCTTTGAAGCAAACGATTGTGTTGAATTGTGTGCTCTCAATTGTGAGTATTCCAGTACTATCTTTTCATTTCTTTGAATTTTCTTGGATTGTTATTCTCCTGAATTTCTTTTTCATTCCACTGTTCTCTTTTTTGCTGTTGCCGTTATTGGTAAGTTTATTTATTTTGGGAGTCGTGTTCAGTAAATGGCCATTGTTTGAATATGCTAACGCTGTTTCAGACTATTTACTAGATGGAATAGAACAAGGCGTTAAAATTTTAAGTGAAAGCTATGATTTTTCTTTTGTAGTCGGCAGGCTATCAGTCTTCGGTATGATTTTTTTAGTTTTAGGTATCATAGTGTTGTTGATCACTTTAGAAAAGAATAAAGGTTATAGGAAAAAGGGCATGATCCTAATTGGATGTCTTTTGTTTTTTGTAGGATTATTTTCTAAACAATTATCACCTGTCGGAAAAGTTATGATGATTGATGTTGGCCAAGGAGACGCATTGTTAATCAAGCAGCCATTTGGGAAAGGTAATTATTTGATTGATACAGGTGGACTAGTGGAATGGAAAGAGGTAGAAGAGTGGAAAAAAAGAGAAACACCTTTTGCAGTAGGGAAAGATGTTGTCTTACCTACTATAAAATCACAAGGTGTAAACAAATTGCATCAAATTTACCTTTCGCACGCAGATGCTGATCATATTGGAGCTCTTGAAGAAATCGTTCAAGATATACAGATAAAAGAAATTTTAGCGACTCAGTCGACCTTTTTAGATCCATCACTTGAAGTATTGATGCCAGAGTTCAAAAAACAAAAGATTCTCCTCACTGTTTTAAGTAAGGACGTAGAAAGTGCCTTGGGTCCTGGATTAAGAGTCATTTATCCAGACGAAGATAAAAGTACAAAAGAAAATCAAAATAAAAACGATGCTTCATTAGTCTTGTATGGTAAAATCGATCGATACAGGTGGTTATTCACAGGAGATCTTGAAGCGACCGGAGAAGAGGATATTACCCGAATGTATCCAAATCTGACAGTAGATATATTAAAGGTAGCTCACCACGGAAGTTTAACTTCTTCGCAAGAAGCTTTTTTGGATTCATTGGAACCAAAAGTAGGATGGATTTCGAGCGGTGTAAACAACACCTACGGACATCCAAACCCTGAAGTGTTGACTCGTTTACAAGACAGAGCAATCGATATTTACAGAACAGACCTAAGAGGAGCCGTTCTGTATGAATATTATGCTTTCCCCTTCATCAAACATCATGATGATCGTATGATACAAGTAATACCTCAACATGATGATATAAATTAGTGAGGAGCTCAGGATGATTGAGTTAAAAAAACAAATCAAAGCAATACAAAATAAAACATACTCAGCTGTTTATCTGGTTCAAGGAACGGAACAATATCTAAGTGAAAAAGTGAAATTTGCGCTCATCAATTCAGTATTGGATGATGAAGTTTCTGAGTTCAATTTTGGCCAGTTCGACATGAGAGAAACAACGATTGATGTAGCTTTACAAGAGGCTGAATCCTTTCCATTCTTTGGAGATAAAAGACTCGTCTTTGTACAGGCTCCTTATTTCTTAACGGGTAAAACGGTAACCAATGGACCTGATCACGATATGAGTTATCTTGAATCATACCTAGGAAATCCCTCCGATTTTTCGGTACTCGTTATATTTGCACCTTATGAAAAACTGGATAAACGAAAAAAAATAACTAAAACCCTTCTAAAACAAGCTGAAATCATCAATATTGAGCCACTGAACGAAAAATCCGTTTACGATCTTGTGAAGTCTACATGTGAAACCGAAGGATATTCTATTGACTCGGATGCCCTCGATAAACTGATTCAGCTTACTGATCGGAATCTTTCTAAAAGTATGTCCGAATTAGATAAACTGATGATTTATCATCAGCAAGATAAACAAATCACCCTATCTACAGTGGAGCAACTAGTTCCTAAAACACTAGAACAAAACATTTTTGAATTAAATGATTTAGTGTTGAGTAAAAAGGTGCAGCAGTCTATTGAACTTTATCAAGATCTACTGACGCAAAAAGAAGATCCTATTAAAATAATTGCTTTGATGATTGGTCAATTTAGATTGTTACTCCAAGTAAAGATTTTAAGAAGAAAAGGCTATCAGCAAGCTGATATTGCAAAAATCCTGAAAGTACATCCCTTTAGAGTTAAGCTAGCATTGCAGAAAGAAAAGAAATTTGAACAAACTATACTCTCTAAAGCGCATCATTTTCTTATAGATGCAGATTATTTAATTAAATCAGGTAAAGTTAATCCAGAACTTCAAGTTGAGTTATTTATTTTAAAGTTTTCTGATGAGCAGTCACACTTACAGGTTAACTAAATAAGTTTCTGTTTGAAATATTGCAAAAGCAATCATTATCCTGTACAATGGAGAATGTTGAAAATCAACTGAATAGAGAAGGTTCCATTTGGTGAAAACGGGCAGAAATGTGCGTATTTAATTCGAGTGAACTGGATTTAAAGAATTTTTATAAAGGAGTGTTTTCAGAATGCCAAACATGGTACAAGCTATTAAACGTCAACGTCAAGATGTTAAAAAGAATGCTAACAATGTTGCGCAAGTGTCAGCTATGCGTAGCACTAAGAAAAAATATCTAACTGCGGTTGAAAACGGACAAGATAATTCAGCTGAATTATTTGAATCAGCTGTTAAAGCTATTGACCAAGCAGCGTCTAAAGGATTAATCCACAAAAACAAAGCTGCTCGCGACAAGTCTCGTTTATCTAAAAAATTAGGTTAATGACCTTAAGTTCGTATAAGAAGTTCTTCTTTCAGACATAGTCTAAAGGAGAACTTTTTTTGACCTTTTGTGGTATTATTAATACGAATGTATGTTTAGGTTTAGGAGGAAATAAAGAATGCCTGAGAATCAATTCAAGTTACAATCTGTCTATGAGCCGAGTGGAGACCAGCCAGAGGCAATCAAAAAACTCGTTAAAGGAATCAAGGAAGGTCAGAAAGAACAAGTTTTACTAGGCGCTACAGGTACAGGGAAAACATTTACGATGTCAAATGTTATCCAGCAAGTCAATAAACCGACTCTTGTTATTGCACACAACAAGACACTTGCGGGACAATTATATTCAGAATTCAAAGAGTTTTTTCCTGATAATGCCGTAGAATACTTTGTAAGTTACTATGATTATTACCAGCCAGAAGCTTATGTACCTTCGACCGATACATTTATTGAAAAAGATGCATCAGTAAACGATGAAATAGATAAATTGAGACATTCGGCTACAAGTTCACTGTTAGAAAGAAGAGATGTGATTGTCGTTGCTTCTGTTTCTTGTATCTATGGACTTGTAAATCCAAAAGATTATGAAGAACATGTATTGTCTCTTAGATCTGGTATGGAAATTAGTCGAGATGCTGTACTCAGAAGATTAGTTGATATGCAATTTGAAAGAAATGATATCGACTTTCAACGAGGTAGATTCCGTGCTCGAGGAGATATCGTCGAGATATTCTTAGCTTCTAGAGAAAGTGAAGCGATCAGAGTTGAATTTTTCGGAGATGAGATTGAACGCATAAGAGAAGTGGATGTATTAACAGGAGAAGTTAAAGCAGATCTTTCTCATGTGGCGGTTTTCCCAGCTACCCACTTTGTTTCAAATGACGAACAGACGAGGTCAGCAATCGAGTCCATAAAAGATGAATTGGATGGAAGACTAAAAGAGCTTAAAGAAGATAACAAGTTGCTTGAAGAACAGCGTTTAGAGCAGCGGACGAATTATGATATTGAAATGCTGATGGAGATGGGTTACTGTTCGGGGATAGAGAATTATTCTAGACATATGGATGGAAGAAAGCCTGGAGAATCTCCTTATACATTGCTTGATTTCTTTCCAAAAGATTCGCTTTTTATCGTAGATGAGTCTCATATTTCAATGCCGCAGATTCGAGGTATGTACAACGGAGACCGTGCAAGGAAACAACAACTTGTAGAACACGGATTCAGATTACCAAGTGCGCTAGATAACAGACCACTTCGTCTGGAAGAATTTGAAGAAAGAGTTCCTCAAATCACTTATATTTCTGCAACACCAGCAGATTATGAAATGGAACGTTCAACTCAAGTTGTCGAACAGATTATCCGACCGACTGGACTTTTAGATCCAATTGTTGAGATTCGTCCCATTAAAGGACAGATTGATGATTTGATTGAAGAAGTGAACTTGCGAATTGAAAGAAATGAAAGGGTCTTTATTACTACGTTGACAAAGAAAATGTCTGAAGATTTGACGGACTATTTGAAAGAAGTTGGAATCAAAGTACAATATCTTCACAGTGATATCAAGACCCTCGAGCGAACACAGATTATCAGAGATCTCCGCATAGGGAAGTTTGATGTACTGATTGGAATCAACTTGCTAAGAGAAGGACTAGATGTACCAGAAGTTTCACTGGTTGCCATTCTTGATGCAGATAAAGAAGGTTTTTTGAGAAGTACTCGTTCTTTGATACAGACAATTGGACGTGCAGCGCGTAATGAAAATGGTCGAGTCATTTTGTATGCTGATAAACGAACAGACTCAATGAACAGGGCGATTGAAGAGACTGAACGTAGACGTGTCATTCAAGAAGAATATAACCAGTTGCATGGTATTACCCCTAAGACGATCAAGAAAGAAGTGCGAGATCTTATCAAGATTTCTACAATTATCGAAGATGGGGAAGACTTGACAGAGGATACGTTTAAACAGCTTTCAAGAGAAGAAAGAAGAGAGTTGATTGAGACAATGGAACTCGAAATGAAACAAGCAGCGAAAGAGCTGGACTTCGAGAAAGCCGCTCAGCTACGTGATGTGGTTCTGGAGATTAAAACGAAATTTCCTAAGTAATCAACAGAAGCTTGTTGACTTCTATTTAAAAAACCTGTAGAGTAAATGAAAAGTTAATAGATATCCTTTAACAAGTAGTCCTGTGAGGCTAATAAGGAGCAGAACCTTCATTCAGAGCAATGTTTATAAGCTTTTAGTGGAGATTCACAGGTGAAGTGTATCTTCATCTTTAAACCTAACAAATTATTAGGAAGCTCTCTTATCGCACAAGGATAAGAGAGCTTTTTTGTCTGTTGGCGTTCATATGTTGCTTCGATTTGGATCATTAACGAAAAGTAAAAACAAATTTGGAGGAGTCAATATGCAGAACAGTCAGGAAATAGAAGTAATCAATGAAGTCGCAATCAAAAGAGCTTTGACGAGAATTACCTATGAAATCATTGAAAAAAATAAAGGAATCGACAATCTAGTTCTTCTTGGTGTAAAAACAAGAGGCGTATTCCTTGCTCAACGGATTGCTCAAAGAATTGAACAATTAGAAGGACACAAAGTTGAAATCGGGGAGTTAGATATTTCTAATTACCGTGATGATCATAAAAATGAAACAACGACTATTCCGGCACCGAATATTGCTACTTCAATCGAAAATAAACAAGTCGTGATTGTAGACGATGTGTTATATACAGGTCGTACAATACGTGCAGCTTTAGATGCAGTTATTGATAGCGGAAGACCGAAAAGAATTTATCTTGCTGTGTTGATTGACCGTGGACATAGAGAGTTACCGATAAGAGCCGATTTTGTAGGGAAAAACATGCCAACAGCTAAGGATGAAACGATTCAAGTCTCTTTAAAAGAAATCGATGACAAAGATACTGTTACGATCATCAAACCAACTAAATCATAAGTGAACTTTAAAAAGTAGTCCAGAGAGGCACAAAAGGTCACTGAGGAATCCATTAGAAGGCTTGAAGAAGCTATCACAATTGTGAGAAGACTCTTCACCAAATTAATGGAAGTAGACTACCCTCAGACCTGACGCGCATCCGGCTCAGGTCTTTTTTTGTAAATAAAAGTAGAAAAGAAAGGAACTTGAAAATGAAAAATGGGGTACAACAACTTGAAGGTAGACATTTTCTTACCTTAAATGATTATACGCCTGATCAAGTTCACACCTTGATTGATCATTCATTAAAATTCAAACTTGGTAAGCTGACTGCCCAATTTCATGATCGTTATGCAGTAAATCTTTTCTTTGAAGACAGTACACGCACACATAAGAGCTTTGAAATGGCAGAGAGAAAATCAGGCATGCAGGTGTTAGATTTTTCCCCAGAGACGAGTAGTATCAAAAAAGGTGAAAGTCTGTATGATACTGTGAAAACTTTTGAAGCAATCGGAGTAGATCTTGTCGTAATAAGACACGGACAAGAAGCTTTTTACGAAGAACTGATTCACACACCTGGATTGAATTGTTCGATTGTGAATGGTGGAGATGGAGCCGGTCAGCACCCAAGCCAATCTCTTTTAGATTTAATGACCATCTATGAAGAATTCAAGACATTTCAAAACTTAAAAATCGCGATTGCTGGAGATATAAGACATTCCAGAGTAGCAAAAAGTAATGCTCAAATATTGAAAAAGCTAGGAGCTGAGATCTATTTTACTGGCCCCGAAGAGTGGATGGATGCTTCGCTTCAAACTTATGGGACTCATGTAGAGATGGATGCGTTGATCGACAAAGTAGATGTTTTGATGTTACTTAGAGTACAGCACGAACGGCACAGTAATCTCGAACAAGTTTTTTCAAAAGAGGATTACTTAAAAAAATATGGATTAACCGTTGAACGTGAAAGACGAATGAATGAAAAATCAATCATCATGCATCCGGCACCGGTAAATAGAGGTGTAGAGATTGCAACAGAATTAGTCGAGTGCCAACGTTCAAGAATTTTCAAGCAAATGGAAAATGGTGTATACGCTAGAATGGCCATTATCGACTCACTACTTAATGAACATTAGGAGGATACAATGACACTACTGATAAAAAATGCACGTACCTTGACAGGTCACTCAAATCCGATTCGAGATATCTTGATTGAAGGTGGGAAAATAAAAGAAATAGGGGAGCAACTCTCTTCTGATGGGGTAGGAGTCATTGACGTTCAAGGAAAGCTGGTTGTACCAGGTCTGATAGATGTACATGTTCACCTTAGAGAACCTGGATTTGAATATAAAGAAACAATTGAAACAGGTTCGGCTGCAGCTGCTCGAGGAGGATTTACAACGATCTGTGCGATGCCTAATGTAAACCCAGCTCCAGATAATGCTGAAAAGATGCAAAGAATACAACAGTTGATTAAAGACACAGCTTTAGTAAATGTCAAGCAGTACGCGCCAATCACAGAATCGCTTACAAGTGAAAACCTTACAGATCAAGAAGCTTTAATAGAAGCAGACGCTTTTGCCTTTACAAATGATGGCGTAGGCGTTCAAACAGCAGCAACCATGTATAAAGCAATGGAAGAAGCAGCCAGAAACCATGTTGCGATTGTTGCTCATACAGAAGATGATTCCTTGCTATTTGGTGGGGGTGTGATGCACGAAGGAATTCGAAACAAAGAATTGAACTTACCTGGGATGAGTCAACTAACAGAGTCCACTCAGATCGCTAGGGACGTGTTATTAGCCGAAGCAACCGGGGTACATTATCATATTTGCCATGTATCAGCGAAGGAAAGCGTCAGAGTGATTAGAGAAGCTAAAAAGGCTGGAATTAATGTTACAGCCGAAGTTACACCACATCACTTACTACTCTCTGAACAAGACATTCCGTCAGATAATACGCTGTATAAAATGAATCCACCACTTAGAGGGAAAGACGACCAAGAAGCGCTTTTGGAAGGCTTACTCGATGGGACAATTGACATGATTGCAACAGATCATGCCCCTCATAGTGAAGACGAGAAAAAGGGGTCCATGATTGGATCACCATTTGGAATCATCGGTAGTGAGACAGCTTTTTCATTACTCTACACTTATCTAGTTAAAACGCATAAAGTCACACTTGAGCAGCTCATTGACTGGATGACGATACAACCCGCCAAAGTATTTGGTTTTGAAGCCGGTAGATTAACAGTAGGTGCTCCGGCAGATATCGCTTGTTTTGATTTAGAAAATGAAGCGAAGATCTCAAAAGAGACGATAAAATCTAAATCGTCTAACACACCATTTATCGGGTGGGACATCGCTGGAGATACGTATCTGACAATTGTAAATGGAAAAGTTGTATACCAGGAGGGAATTTAGTTGAAAAAAAGAATGTTGATTTTAGAGGATGGAAATATATTCAAAGGATACGGCTTTGGGTCAGACAAAGAAACGATTGGAGAAGTCGTCTTCAACACAGGTATGACAGGATATCAGGAATCAATCACGGATCATTCTTATAATGGCCAACTCCTGACATTTACTTACCCGTTAATAGGAAACGCAGGAATTAATCGCGATGACCATGAATCAGTTTTTCCAACGACAAAAGCAGTCATTGTTAAAGAATATGCTAGAAGACCCTCTAACTGGCGTAGTCAGATGAACTTAGATGAATTTTTAAAAGAAAAAGATATTCCAGGACTTTCAGGGGTAGATACAAGAAGGTTAACTAAAGTCATTAGAGAACATGGGGCTATGAAAGCAATCTTAACGGACGCTACAGAAAATGTCGAAAAATACTTAAAAATCCTAGCTGAAACAGAACTTGATCACAATCAGGTTGCGCAAGTTTCCACAACGAGACCTTATGTTAGTCCAGATAATGGCAGAAAAGTTGTTGTCATCGATTTTGGCTTAAAACATAGTATTTTGCATGAATTGAATAAACGCTCTTGTCATGTAACAGTCCTTCCACATGATACAAAAGCTGAAACCATTATGAACCTTGATTCAGATGGCGTTATGTTAACGAACGGACCTGGAGACCCAACGGATCTGCCAGATGTATTAAAGATGATTCAAGCCATTCAACCACAAGTTCCAGTATTTGGAATTTGCCTGGGGCATCAATTAATTGCTCTAGCCAATGGTGCTAGAACATACAAAATGAATTTTGGACATAGAGGATTCAATCATCCAGTCAAAGAAATTGCAACTGGAAAAATCGCTTTTACTTCTCAAAATCACGGATATTCAGTGGAAAAAGAATCCATTGATCCTAATCAACTAAGAGTCACACATCTTGAGATTAACGACGGAACGGTAGAAGGACTAAGACACCGTACTCATCCGGTATTTAGCGTGCAGTATCATCCCGATGCAGCACCTGGACCACATGATGCAGAAGATTTGTTTGATCAGTTCACAGAACTGATGGATTCTTGGAAAGCGGGGAATAAAGATGCCTAAAAGAGACGATATTCATAAAATCCTAGTTATTGGATCGGGACCAATTATTATTGGACAAGCAGCGGAATTTGACTATGCTGGAGCACAAGCTTGTCTAGCACTTAGAGAAGAAGGATATGAAGTTGTGCTGGTAAATTCCAATCCAGCTACAATCATGACTGATAAAGAAATCGCAGATAAAGTCTATTTGGAACCACTGACACTGGAATTTGTTTCAAAAATTTTAAGAAAAGAACGCCCAGATGCAATCTTACCGACTCTTGGTGGACAGATGGGACTGAATATGGCTATTGAATTAGATGGTAGCGGAATATTAGAAGAATTGGATATCGAATTACTTGGAACAAAATTATCAGCGATCAATCAAGCAGAAGATAGAGATTTATTTAGAACATTAATGCATGAATTAAATGAACCTGTCCCTGATAGTGAAATCGTCCACTCCATAAATGAAGCGGTCGACTTTGCAGAAAAAATCGGGTACCCTCTGATTGTTCGACCTGCCTTTACAATGGGTGGAACAGGTGGCGGTCTTTGTGATAACGAAGAAGAGCTAAGAGAAATCGTGGCGAACGGCATCAAACTATCTCCAGTTCATCAATGTTTAGTGGAAAGAAGTATCGCAGGGTACAAAGAAATTGAATATGAAGTCATGCGAGACAGAAACGATAATGCAATGGTTGTTTGTAATATGGAGAACTTTGACCCAGTAGGTATTCATACTGGAGATTCAATTGTATTAGCGCCTAGTCAGACGTTGACAGATAAAGAGTATCAAATGTTAAGAGACGCATCCTTGAAAATTATACGAGCGTTAGAAATTGAAGGTGGATGTAATGTTCAACTAGCACTGGATCCAGATAGTTTTAATTATTACATCATAGAAGTGAATCCGCGCGTGAGCCGGTCTTCAGCACTTGCAAGTAAAGCAACCGGTTATCCGATTGCTAAACTGGCAGCTAAGATTGCTGTTGGACTGACACTCGACGAAATGAAAAACCCTGTTACAGAAACGACTTATGCTCAATTTGAACCAGCATTAGATTATGTTGTCGCAAAGATTCCAAGATGGCCTTTTGATAAGTTTGAATCAGGGGACCGTAGATTGACAACTCAAATGAAAGCTACTGGGGAAGTCATGGCTATTGGAAGAACTATTGAGGAAAGTCTTTTGAAGGCAGTACGCTCACTGGAAATAGGTGCAGAACACGTCGAACTCGAAGAATGCAAGCAAATAGATGATCAACGATTGATCGATAAAATCGTTAAAGCAGAAGACGATCGACTCTTTTATCTTGTTGAAGCAATCAGAAGATCTTACCCAATTGAAGAGTTGGCGCAACTAACAAAAATTGATTTGTATTTCTTAGATAAACTATTCCATATCGTAGAAATCGAACAAATGCTAGAAAAAGCACCCTACGACTTGGATACATTGACTTACGCAAAGCAATATGGATTTTCGGATTATAAAATTGCTGAGGTCTGGGAAACGACTGTAGAGTACATTGCGGATACAAGAAAAAAAGCGCAAATTTTACCAGTCTACAAAACCGTTGACACTTGTGCGGCAGAGTTTGATTCTTCAACGCCTTACTTTTACAGTACTTACGAAGAAGAACAGGAAAGTATCCGTACAGACAAAAAATCTATTCTAGTTCTAGGATCAGGACCTATTCGAATCGGTCAAGGTGTAGAGTTTGACTATGCAACGGTACACTCGGTAAAAGCAATCCAACAAGCGGGATATGAAGCCATCATTATGAACAATAATCCAGAAACAGTATCAACCGATTTTTCGATATCTGATAAACTCTATTTTGAACCTTTAACAATAGAAGATGTGATGAATGTTATTGACCATGAACAACCAGAGGGTGTCATCGTACAATTTGGTGGACAGACAGCAATCAACTTAGCAGAGCCACTAGAAAAACGTGGTGTCAAAATTCTAGGTACGACTGTTGAAGACTTGGACCGCGCTGAGAATAGAAATGCGTTCGAAAAAGCATTGAAGAGACTTGGAATACCGCAACCTAAAGGGGATACAGCACGTACAGAAGCTGAAGCATTAGCCATTGCAGAAACGATTGGATATCCCGTTTTAGTGAGACCAAGCTATGTTCTGGGCGGAAGAGGTATGCAGATTGTGGATAATACAACGGATCTTTCAGTCTATATGAATGGTGCCGTTAAACTATCTTCTGAGCATCCAGTACTGATTGACCGTTATCTCATTGGTAAAGAAGTAGAAGTAGACGCTATCTGTGACGGAGAATCCGTTTTGATACCAGGAATTATGGAACATATCGAACGCTCAGGTGTACATTCTGGAGACTCTATGGCTGTATATCCACCTCAAAACCTATCAGATAAGATTAAAAATACCATTGTTGATTATACTGAAAAACTCAGCAAAGGGTTAAATTGCTTTGGACTAATGAATATCCAGTTTGTTATCCATGAAGACCAAGTATACGTTATTGAAGTCAATCCAAGAGCAAGTCGTACAGTGCCTTTCTTAAGTAAAGTTACAGGTATACCTATGGCTCAAGTCGCTACAAAAATCATTCTTGGACAATCTTTGAAGGATCAAGGCTATACAAGTGGACTTTACAAAGAGCCGAAGCTCGTACATGTAAAAGCACCTGTCTTCAGCTTTTCAAAACTACACCGAGTAGATGCATCACTCGGACCAGAAATGAAATCAACTGGAGAAGTCATGGGAAGTGACAGAACACTTGAAAAAGCTTTATATAAAGCTTTTGAAGCGAGTAGTATGCATTTACCTGATCACGGTAAAGTCTTGATGACCTTAGCGAATGAAGATAAAGAAGAAGGTATTGAACTTGCCAGACGATTCCGAGAAACCGGATATTCCATTATCGCGACTGCGGGTACTGCGGAAGTATTGAAAAATAAGGGCATATTAGTTGAAGCTATAGCAGAAAAAACAACTGAACAGATAGAAGAACCCGTTTTAACCTTAATTCAAGCCAACCAAGTAGATCTTGTTGTCAACACAATGGGCAAGAATATAGAAGCAATAACTGATGGGTTCTATATTCGTAAAGCCTCGATTGAAAAAGGCATCCCTTTAATGACTTCACTGGACACAGTATCTGCCATTTTAAGCGTATTAGAATCTAGATCGTTTTCTACTAGTGCACTATAAAAAGTTCATGGAGGAATGTATATGGAAAACTTAGCTGTATCTCTACCAGGATTGGATATGAAGAACCCCATTATGCCAGCCAGTGGCACGTTTGGGTTTGGAGATCTGTATCATGATCTATATGACTACGAAACACTTGGAGCAATTGTGCTCAAATCTACAACAAAAGAAGCCAGAACTGGAAACGAAGACCCCAGGTTCTTTCTGATGGAGCATGGGGCATTGAATGCTGTAGGTTTAAAAAATCCGGGAGTAGACAAAGTGCTTTCTGATAAAATTCCTAATTTAGCAAAGTATCATACGCCCGTTATAGCAAGTGTTGCTGGAAAGACAGTAGAAGAATTTGCTTACGTAGCTAAAAAAATTAGTGAATCAGAAGGGATTTCAGCTCTAGAAATCAATGTATCTTGTCCGAATGTAAAAGAAGGTGGACTAGCCTTTGGAACGGATGCAGGAAAAGTCAAAGAGATCACGGAAGCAGTGAAAAAAGTGACGACGCTACCGGTTTACATCAAATTATCACCAAATGTTACAGACATCGTAGCAATCGCAAAAGCAGCTGAATCTGGTGGAGCAGACGGTATAACCTTAATCAATACGGTTTTAAGTATGCAATTTGATGTTGCGACCAGAAAATCAGTCTTAGGTAATGTCATGGGCGGATTATCTGGAGAAAGCGTACTGCCAATAGCGGTTCGTATGGTTTATCAAATCGCTAAAGAAGTTGATTTACCAATTATAGGTATGGGTGGTGTCCAGTCAACTGATGACGTTTTGCAAATGTTACTTGCCGGAGCATCTGCAGTAGCGATTGGAACAGCGACTTATAGAAATCCTCTGATTATGAAGCAAATTATAGCTGAGTTGCCTAAACGGTTAAATGAGTTAGGAATCCCCTCAATAGAGTCTTTGATTTCTGAAGTGAAAAAGGAGAGAAGCAATGGATAATAAGCCGATTATCGCTCTGGATTTTTCTACAAAGGCAGAAGTAGAACATTTCCTGACACACTTTCCAAAACAATCTCTCAACGTTAAAGTCGGGATGGAATTGTTTTATCAAGAAGGTATTGAAATCTTAAAACAATTAAAAGAATCTGGACATGATGTATTTTTAGATATTAAGCTTCATGATATTCCAACAACAGTTTATAAGGCAATGAGAGGCTTAGCTGGTTATGGAGTGGACATGGTCAACGTTCATGCAGCTGGAGGCGTAGAGATGATGGCAGCCGCTAAAAAAGGGCTGAAAGATGGAAAGAAAGCAGGATCAAAAAAGCCATTACTCATAGCGGTAACTCAATTGACGAGTACAACTGAAGAAAACATGCAAAGAGAACAAAAGGTCTCTGGTACACTAGAAGAGAGCGTGTTAAACTATGCTCGACTCTCTTATTTTGCCGGTGTTGATGGTGTCGTTTGTTCGGTTCATGAAGCAAAAGAAGTTGAGCAAGTGACTGCACCAAAATTCTTGCGTGTTACACCGGGCATCAGGTTGCCAGGAGATCTGACGAACGATCAAAAAAGAATTGCTACCCCACTGGAAGCAAAGAGAGAAAAAGCGACACATATTGTAGTAGGGCGAACAATCACAAAATCAAAAGACCCGGCTACTGCTTATCAAGAAGTATTAAAATATTGGAATGGAGAATGATATGAGCTACTCATCGAAAGTATCAAAAGATTTGCTTGAAATCGGAGCAGTCTCAATACAACCTAATGATCCATTTACTTGGACAAGCGGAATGAAGAGTCCAATTTACTGTGATAACAGAATCACTATGAGTTATCCAGAAATCAGAAATACAATTGTTGAGGCATTTGTTTCGATTATCAATCAATATTACCCAGAAGTAGAAGTGATAGCAGGAACGGCTACAGCGGGGATCCCACATGCTGCTTGGATCGCACAGAAATTAAATCTGCCAATGGTTTATATTAGAAGCTCTGCTAAAAAGCATGGAAAAGGAAAACAAATTGAAGGAACCTTCGAACCTGACGCTAAAATGGTTATCATCGAAGATTTGATTTCTACTGGTAGCAGTGTCATCAATGCTGTCCAAGAAGCAAGAAGAGAAGGTGCGGAAGTATTGGGTGTAGCAGCAATCTTTACCTATGAATTAGAGATTAGTACGTATGCATTCGATGAGCTAGAAGTTGCCTTGAAAACAATCACCACATACTCTGAAATGATACAGGTAGCCCTAGAATCAGGTAGAATTAAAGATAGTGATAGAACGAGTTTGATGGAATGGAAAAAGGATCCTAAAAGTTGGCAGTGATACTTGATTTTTAGTATGAAGTGCTGTAAGATTTATAAAGTGCTATAGTACTGAAAAGACTTTTCGTTTGATTCAGACTTTAGAACATAGACCATTACTTGGATAGGCGTAACACCAACGTTATCTCAGTAACTGGATTCAAAAAAAGAGGAAGAGGTGTAGTGAAATGGCTATAACAAAAGAACTTAAAACACAAATCATGACAGAATATGCTCGTCACGAAGGAGATACTGGTTCTCCAGAAGTGCAAATCGCTGTATTGACTGCTGATATCAACGAATTGAATGAGCATGCTCAAAGACATAAAAAAGATTTCCACTCTATGCGTGGACTAATGAAAAAAATCGGTCACCGTCGTAACTTGTTAGCTTATTTACGTAACAAAGATATCACACGTTACCGCGAATTGATCCAACGTTTAGGACTACGTCGTTAATAAAAGGCTATATAAACCGCTTAGTTATAAAAGTTAGATGGATATGCGGGTAAAGATATATACGCCTGCCATCATCTTAATAGCGAATCCGGATTTATAAGCTGGATTTGGTTTATAAAAAAAGCGGGATTCTTTTGAATCTCGCTTTCTTTATAGTCAAAATTTGGAAAAATCGGGAAGATTTGATTCTCTACTATGCAAATGTGATTTTTTTAATAGGAAAAATGACATTTGTTTAGTAGAACGAACTTCCTGTCAATAAAGATCAAAAGGAGAATATAATGTCAGATAAAAAAATATTTTCAACCGAAATCGGTGGAAGAACCTTAACAGTAGAAATCGGTCAATTAGCCAAACAAGCCAATGGTGCTGCATTACTTAGATATGAAGATACTGTCGTATTAACTGCTGCTGTAGCAAGCAATCAAGCTAGTGACCGTGACTTTTTTCCGTTAATGGTTAGTTACGAAGAAAAAATGTATTCAGTTGGTAAAATTCCTGGAGGATTTATCAAAAGAGAAGGACGTCCTTCTGAAAATGCAACCTTAACTGCTCGTCTAATTGATAGACCACTGCGTCCAATGTTTGCTGAAGGGTTTCGTAACGAAGTTCAAATCACCAACACAGTTATGTCTGTTGATCCCAACAATTCTCCAGAAATGACAGCTATGCTTGGTTCTTCACTAGCATTAAGTATTTCAAACATTCCGTTTAATGGACCAATTGCGGGTGTAAACGTTGGTAGAGTGAACGGAGAACTCATCATCAATCCAACGGAAGAGCAAACAGAACAATCTGATATTCACCTAACTGTTGCGGGGACTAAGGAAGCAATCAACATGGTTGAGAGTGGAGCAGAACAAGTATCAGAAGAAGATATGTTAGAAGCTTTGCTTTTCGGACATGATGCAATCAAAGAACTTGTAGCATTCCAAGAAAAAATTGTAGCGGAACTTGGACAAGAAAAAATGGAAGTTATCCTTTCTGTTCCAAATCAAGACCTTAAACAAGAAATCACTTCGGCTTATAACGATCAAATGAAAGAAGCCATTCAAACGTTCGATAAGCAAGAAAGAGCTGAAAAAACAGAAGCCGTTAAGCAAGAAATTATTGAAGCTTATCAAGAAAAATTAGCTGATCATGAAGAAAAAGACAGCATGATGAAAGATGTTAAAACAATTGCTTCTGATATGGAAAAAGATGAAGTACGTCGTTTGATTACTCAAGAAAATGTTAGACCCGATGGACGTAAAGTCGATGAGATTCGTGCACTTGAATCAGAAGTTTCTATTCTTCCTCGTGTTCATGGTTCTGGACTGTTTACTCGTGGACAGACGCAAGCATTATCTGTTGCCACACTTGCACCACTTAATGAGCATCAGATTATTGATGGTCTTGGAAGTGAAAGCAGCAAGAGATTCATCCATCACTATAACTTCCCGCAATTTTCTGTAGGAAGTACTGGACCAGTAAGAGGACCAGGTCGTCGCGAAATTGGACACGGAGCATTAGGAGAAAGAGCTTTAGCACAAGTGATCCCGAGTGAGGAAGAATTTCCATACATGATCCGTTTAGTAGCAGAAGTACTTGAATCAAATGGTTCTTCTTCTCAAGCGAGTATCTGTGCAGGGACATTAGCTTTGATGGACGCTGGAGTACCGATCAAAGCACCAGTTGGCGGTATCGCAATGGGATTAGTTATGGAAGGTGACGATTATACTGTACTGACTGATATCCAAGGTCTAGAAGATCACCTTGGTGATATGGACTTTAAAGTTGCTGGAACAAGAGAAGGTATCACAGCCTTACAAATGGATATTAAAATTGAAGGAATTACTAGAGAGATCTTGGAAGAAGCGTTGACTTCTGCTAGAAAAGCTCGTCTTGAAATTCTTGATAATCTTGAAGCGGCTATTGAAGCTCCACGCACTGAGTTGAGTGCCTATGCACCAAAAATCGAGTCCATCAAAATCAAGCCAGAACAAATCAAGGTGGTTATCGGTAAAGGTGGAGATACGATTAATGGTATCATCGCTGAAACAAATGTTAAAATCGATATCGATGAAGAAGGAACAGTCTCTATCTACGGTCAAGATGCTAGTGCAATTCAACGTGCAATCGAAATCATCGAGCAATTGACTGAAGAAGTAGAAGTTGGAAAAATTTATAAAGGAACCGTTAAGAGAATTGAAAAATTCGGTGCTTTTGTAGAAATTATCAAAGGAAAAGATGGCTTAGTCCATGTATCCGAACTTTCTGATAAATACATCAAGAATGTTGAAGATGTGATTTCAGTTGGGGATGTTCTTGAAGTTAAAGTAACAGAAGTTGATAAAATGGGAAGAGTAAACCTTTCTAGAAAAGCTGTTCTTGAAGCGAAAGAAAATGAAACTGAAACAGAATAATTTAAGCCATTAAAAAAAGCACCCTTTTGAAATCTAACTGGAATCAGTTGATGGATAAGAGGGTGCTTTATTGTATTCTAGATTTAGATATATCCATCGTCTCCTCGAATAGAGTAATGAGTAGAAATGAGTGGCGTCGTTTCAGAAGTATCTAAATAAGTTACGACTAGAGCCCCATCATCATCCAAAGAGTCGATAGAAGCTTTTCTTCTACTAACTGTATCTTCAATCCAATAGCGATGACCAATCAAAGCGGAATGTTTTCTGCAGACATCTAAAAAAGGCTTCGTGTCCTGATCAGAGAGCCAGGACTCATAGTAGGTTTCAAAAAACTCTAAAAATCTAGAAACAATCTTGTTTGGATCAACTGTGTCGGCTTCTATTTTAAGCGAACTGGCTTTTTCTTTTAAGGGTTCAGGAATATCTTCTTTATCCAGATTGGTATTGACACCTATACCAATGATGATGCCTTCAAGTTGGCTTCCTGAGTACTCTGCTTCAGTTAAAATACCTGAGATTTTCTTTTTATTGACCAAGACATCATTGGGCCACTTGATTTGAGCGTCACTATTTGCTGCTAAAGATCGGACAAGCGCAGCAGCGGCCATTTGTGTCAAAATAGAGTAACGTAGTTTTTGATTTGATGGTTTGAGTAGTAGACTCATGGATAGAGTTTTTCCAGCAGGTGAAGACCATTGTCGTCCTAACCGTCCTTTTCCCACTGTCTGTTCATGCGCAAGAACTAAGGAACCATGATTTAATGAGCTTAAATGCTCTTTGATATAATCATTTGTAGAATCCACTGACTGAAGAAGTGTTATATGGTGACCAATTCTTTCAGTTTTCAGCTGGTTTACAATAGACACTTTAGATAAAATAGGATTCAAGAGCGTGACCGTTTGATCGTCAAAGTGGATGGGCATCTTATCTTCCGCAATTTCTTTTAATACATTTTTTGTCATTTCTTCAGAACACGCACAAGCCGCACTAACTTCTACTATTGAAACAGAATGAGTGGTCTGACTATTTAAGTAATCCAAATGATGAGCTTTTAAAGTTTGAGGAACCATAATTTCGATCTCCATTTCCTTCAAGTTTATAGTAGTAAAGTATACAGATACTAAAAGAGAAAGTCGACTCGTTCCCAAGTTGAAGATTAGTAGGAAATAAGGAATTTCTATGCTATACTAAAATCAGTGTAGAGTGAACGGACGTAAGAAAAATAGGTGAAATAGACTATAATAACTAAGTTGAACTATACGTTAAATCAACTTTTAGAGGTGAAAAATTTGAGTAATATTAAGATTATTCCTTTTGGAGGAGTAAGAGAAAACGGAAAAAATTTATATGTTATTGAATCAGGAGAGGACATTTTTGTCTTGGATTGTGGATTAATGTATCCAGAAGACGACTTGTATGGTATTGATGCAGTTATTCCTGACTTCAGTTATTTACTAGAAAACAAAGACCGTATTGCAGGTGTATTTTTATCACACGGACATGAGGATGCTATAGGCGCACTGCCATATTTCCTTGAGTCTTTCAATGTACCTGTATTTGGATCAGAACTAACCATTGCATTGGCAAAATTATTTGTTAATGAATCTAGTCTTGGGGCTAATTTTGATGATTATCATGTAATCGATGAACACACAGAAATTGATTTCCATGGAAACCTAGTGAAGTTTTTCAGAACAACGCATACAATACCTGACTCTATGGGGATTTCTGTTAAGACTGATGATGGAAACATTGTCTACACTGGAAACTTTAAGTTTGATCAAAGTGCAAGTGAAGGATACCGTACGGATTTTTCTCAGATTTCTGAGATCGGTAAAGAAGGTGTACTTGCGTTATTGAGTGATTCAAACGAAGCAGAAAGCATGATAGAAAATGTTTCTGAGAAAAAAGTTCAAGAAGAAGTGTTGGATATTTTCCAAGACTCAAATAGTAGAATTATTGTTGCCGCAGTAGCAAGTAACATTTTACGTATTCAACAAGTGCTGAACGCGGCACAAGCATCTGGAAGAAAAGTTTTCATTACAGGACGTAATCTTGAAGCAATTCTCGCAACAGCTATTGAATTAGACAAATTGACACTTCCTGATGAGAATTTGATTGTTTCAGTGGATAAAATTGATCAGTTTGATGATAACCAAATTATTGTACTTGAAACAGGCGCTTCTGGTGAACCAATTAAAACACTTAGTCGTATGGCAACAGGCAATCATGGACAAGTTAATATTAAAGAAAATGATCTTGTATTTATTGCTACAAGTCCATCTATTGCAATGGAAGTAACCGTTGCTGAAACAGAGAACTTGATTTACAGAGCGGGCGCTACCGTTAAGCATATTTCTGATAATATGAAAGCTTCTGGTCATGCTACGCCTAACGACCTTCAATTGATGATCAATTTACTTCAACCGAAATATTTCATACCAATCCAAGGAGAGTATCGTATGCTTGCAGCTCACGCTGATTTAGCAAATGAAACAGGTATGGATAACGCAGATATCTTTATTTTAAGTAATGGAGATGTTTTGAATTATCAAAATGGCAAAATAAATCAGACTGGTCAAGTACCAGCTGAGAATACGCTAATTGATGGAATTGGTATCGGAGACATTGGAAATATTGTTTTAAGAGATAGACGACTATTATCTGAAGATGGTATTTTTGTAGCGGTTGTAACGATCGACCGAAAAAAACGCAAAGTCGTATCTGGTCCACACATTGTAACAAGAGGATTTGTCTTTGTTAAAGAAAGTCAGGATTTGATTAATGAGTCTAACGAAATCGTTACTGATGTAGTTCGCAAAAATCTTGAACATAATGATTTCGACTGGGGATCTATCAAGCAAGATATCAGAGAAGAACTTGGAAATCATTTATTCAAAAAAACACGTAGACGTCCAATCATCTTACCTGTTATAATGGAAGTGAACCAAAATCGTCGATTCAAGTAAATCGCGATAACTTAACTATTTGTACTAGGGGAGCCAATTGAATTGGCTGAGAGTGGACTATTAGTCCAGACCCTTTGAACCTGTACGTTCGTACGTGCGTAGGGAGAGTACCTAGAATCAGTGTCTAAAAGTATCTTTTTGCTTTTTGCTATGATGATAAGAATATACTCCTCCTCTAGTATACATAGTATCTATAGGAGGAGTTTTTGTATGCAGAACGAAAAGTTAAGAGTTTATATTGAAGGGACATTGTTTGCGGCCATTGCCATGATTTTGTCTTTAATACCAATAGGGATTGGAGCATCTTTTAGTATTTCATTAGGTACGATTCCGTTGACCTTTTTTGCGATTAGAAGAGGAATGGTGCCTGGTTTATTTGCAGGATTTTTGTGGGGAATCTTGCATGTAGTAGCTGGAACAGCTTATATACTGAATATCTATCAATTTATTATTGAATATGGATTTGCTTTCACTTGTGTTGGTTTTGCCGGGTACTTTAGCCAGACCATTATCAAAAATATAAAAGAAAATTCACTTGGCACCGCTAAAAAGTATTTGATCATTACGACGTTCATAGGATCAGCTGCTCGTTGGTTCTGGCACTTCGTAGCTGGCGTATTCTTTTTTGGAGACTATGCAGTGTGGGGGCTTGATCCTGTAACGTTTTCGCTGCTATTCAATGGAGCGAGCATGCTCGCTACAATAGCGGTTACGATTATTGTATTGGTGCTGTTATTCGACAGAGCTTCATCTATGTTTGTGCCTAAATTAAAAAGCTGATCCTTGAAAATATTTCCCATAAAGCAGTCTCTATTAATAGAGGCTGCTTTGTTGTTTTACGAACTAATTGTTACAGAATACCGTATTTTTTTAAAGGAAGCTTCGCTTTAGGAACACTCTAGGGGTAATATATGTAGACGGGTAAAGGCGTAATAGTGTAAACTGATTAAGAAAAACTCTAGAAGGCTTAGTATCAGGTGTTCATAGAGGAGTCAACAAAAGGACTATAAGGGGAATAAAATGGAGATTATTAGAACATTATTTTGGTTATTTATTTTTATCAATTCGATCTTAGCATTTATAACAGTTTTCAGAGAAAGAGAAAGAGATATTGCAGCAATATGGGCATGGTTACTCGTCATAACAATGTTACCAGGGATTGGATTTGTTCTTTACCTATTTCTTGGACGAAAGATTTCTCAAGAAAATATTTTCGATATTCGGTCACAGAAAAGAATTGGTATGACGCAATTGGTTGAAGCGCAAAAACAGTTAATTGAGTCTGAAAATTTAGATGTTCCGGAAGCGAAGCATATGGATACCACATTGGAACTGGTTTCTCTTTTCTTAGAAAGTAATGAAGCCATTTTGACCAAAGGAAATAAAGTCGATATTATCACAGATGGTAAAGAAAAATTCGATAAATTAATAGAAGACATTGGTAAAGCAGAACATCATATTCATGTGACTTATTATATATTCAAAGCAGATGGTATTGGTACAAGATTGTTAAAAGCATTGGAAGAAAGAGCCGAACATGGCGTTGAAGTTAAAGTTTTATATGACCCGATTGGAGCTAGAGTCGTAGGCGCTCATTTTTTTGAACACCTAAAAGCTCTTGGAGGAAAAGCTGAACCCTTCTTCGGTTCTAAATTTTTCAGATTGAATTACAGAAATCATAGAAAAATAGTCGTAATTGATGGAAAAGTAGGATATACAGGAGGCTTTAACGTCGGAGATGATTATTTGGGTCTTTATGAAAAGATGGGATACTGGAGAGATACACACCTTAGAATCAACGGAAACGGTGTGCTTCCTTTGCAGACAAGGTTTTTGATGGACTGGAATGCATCTGTTAAACATCATCCAGTCAGTTATGAAGAAAGTTATTTTCCGGTTTCATCTTTTATGGGAACTACTGATCTACAAATTGTTTCCAGTGGCCCTGATAATGAAATGCATGCAATTAAAAAAGGTTTTCTTAAAATGATCAGTATGGCCAAGGAGTCCGTTTATATACAAACACCTTATTTCATACCAGATGAAGCGTTAATGGAAACGATAAAAATTGCGAGTTTATCTGGTATTGATGTTAAATTAATGATTCCCAACAAACCAGATCATCCTTTCATATATCGGGCTACTCTTAGTTATGCTGAAGAAATGATTAGTTCAGGCGTTAAAGTATATATATACGATGCTGGATTTATTCATGCAAAGACGATCGTAATAGATGGAGAAATCTTATCAGTGGGTACCGCCAACTTTGATATCCGAAGCTTTAAGTTGAATTTTGAAGTCAATACTTTTATGTATGATCGCCATTTAGCGAGAGAGCAAGTAGCAATTTTCGAAAAAGATATGGAAGCTTCCTATGAGTTAACTAGAGAAATTATAAACCAATATTCTAGATGGGAATTATTCAAACAGCAATTTAGTCGCTTGTTTTCACCAATACTATAGGTTTTATAATAAACATGTAAAAAATTCATTTGTAATGAACTAAAAAGTCTTCAAAGGGAACAGGTTTCTCCCTCTGAAGACTTTTTTAGTTTTAAAAGATATACCTAGCAATAAATAAAACGAATGTTTAAGCTGTATAGTTTAATTAGCTAGTCTAATGTGTCTGATTTGATCACTGTTTATCAAATGCACAGTATTACTATTGTGGCTATTCAATATAATTTGACTACTATAAGGAGAAAAAGAAGCAGTTCCCGTACATTCGGATATAGATGAGCGGTGTGCAGATGGATTCAATTGTATAGTAATAAGTTTTTGTTTGCGCACAGCTTGTTTGATGAAATGTCTTAGTTGTAAAGCTGGCATTTGTTTGTGAACTGCAAAGTGAGTACGATTTAAATAAGTTTCTTTAAAGTAATGAAAGATTTGATTTTTTTCAACTGCAAATTTTTCCATGAGCTCATCTCCCGAACGTTTGTTTAAATAGATTATACCGAACACGCATTCCGTTTGTCAATAAAGAATTAAAAAGTCAATTTAAGCATCTAAAGCTTACCTTAAGAACTATCGTACTAATAAGTATGGTCAAAGTTGATGTTTTTTAACTTAGGATGATTTCACGAATTTCTGTTCATTGTGCACATTTATTTTGCGCTCGATATTATATAGTAATAAGAAAGAAAGCAAACTTTAAAAACGCAAATTATAAAAATGAAAACTCTATTGAAAACACGTGATATTAAGATTCTTAGGTTAGAGTATCCAAAATTGGTTAGAGTGAACTTAAAATAAAGAATATGAAGTTGCAAGTGCTCACAATCTTTGATTCTACAACAAAAATCTTCATTTATAGTAGGCCTATCGAATTGAAATCTCCTGAGACGTATGGTATCATATTACTCGTAGTCGAAATAAAATATTAATGCGGTTGGGCGTGAGCTTTCAAGGATAATTTCTTCTGGGGTGAGAAGAGGCTTGTTAGTTGCGCCCTTTTTGGCGGAAGGAGGCACGATATGAACCGTGAGGCAATTAATTATGTAAAAGACGCTGAAGCACGCGCTTCTCAATTACGGAAAGACGCTGATGACGAAATCAAACAGATCGAAAAAGAAACAGCTCAAGAAGTTGAATCTATTCGAACAGCACTTGAAAAAGAGTTATCAGAATACAAGTCTGAGCAAGAGCAAATTTACAGTAGTAAATTAGAGAAAGACAAAGCTGAAATGGATGAATCCGCTAGTAGAGAAGCAGAGCGGTTCGAACAGGCTTATCAAGAGAACAAAAATGCTCTAGCCAATCGAATAGCAGAGGAGGTAGTGCGTCGATATGGCAATCGCTAAAATGAAAAAACTGACTTTGATGGCCGAGCAACAGAACAAAGAAACATTGTTGCGTTCTATTCAAGAAATGCAGAGTATCGAAGTCATTTCACTATCGGATGTTTTAGAAGAAGAAATTCTTGATCAGTTTGAAGTCACAGATTCTTATAAAGAAACTGCGGATTTCCAAACAAAGATTCAAGATATTGAACACGCGATCACTTACGTTAACAAGTATGTTCCTCAACCTGGAACAATTGAAAAATTAAAGACTAAGCGTGATGTTTTCACTTTAGAAGAATTGGAGAGCCATGTTTCAAACGTAGACGTGGATGCTTTGATCGACAAAGTGAATTCAAGAGAACAAAAATTGAATCAGATTGAAGAGCAGAAAAAAGCTCTCCAAGAAGAAGAATCGTTTTTAAGAAAATGGCGAGGACTTAATTTCCTTCCTCAAGAAGTTAAAGGACTTAAGTTGTTGAATGTTCACATCGGAACAGTTGATAATGAACATGCACCTTTATTAACTCAAGGATTAGATGAGCTAGCTACTGTATACTTTGAAGAGATCTATAGTAGACAAGATGAATCTGCTTATATGATCATTGTTCCAAAGGATAGTGAAGCAGCTTTCAATAAGCTCATTATAGAATTGAGTTTCAGAGAATTAAAATACACGTATGACCTGTTACCAGAAGATGCATTGTATGCTAATTTAAATGCTCAAAAAGAATTACGTGAAGAAGAGTCGGCTGCTAAAAAAGAAATGAAAGAGTGGAAATCACTTGTTAAAGATCTTGAATTAGCAGAAGAATATTACTACAACCTCGGGCAAAGAGATTTAGCTAAAGACTTAGTTTTAAATAGTGAACACTTATTTATTGCTAGTGGATGGATTGAAGAAGAGAAAGTTGATTTATTGAAAAACACTCTTCATTCTGAAATTGGGGAAGATAGTATTGTCGTTATGACAGACGACGTGAAAATGGAAGAATTTAACCAGGTTCCAATCGTCTTGAAAAATAGCAATTTAATCAAACCATTCGAATTGATTACTGAGATGTTCAGCTTGCCAAAATACAATGAAGTCGATCCTACACCACTTATGTTCCCATTCTTCATGATTTTCTTTGGTATGATCGGAGCAGATCTGGGATACGGAATTTTACTTGGACTTGTTACTTTTGTCGCATTGAAATTCTTCAGTGTGGAAGGCTCTACGAGAAGATTTATGAAGTTTCTTCATATACTATCGTATCCGACTATGGCATTTGGACTATTTTTCGGAAGTTTCTTTGGAGTATCGTTACCGTTTCATGTGCTTTCAC
Organism: Marinilactibacillus sp. GCM10026970; assembly: GCF_042660675.1. Lineage (NCBI taxonomy): Bacteria > Bacillati > Bacillota > Bacilli > Lactobacillales > Carnobacteriaceae > Marinilactibacillus > Marinilactibacillus sp. GCM10026970. The sequence continues at coordinate 176,173 of NZ_JBHSUL010000034.1, read as the reverse complement.
TACAAGATAACGTCATTGAAGTCATGATTCTATCTGTCGCTCTGGGTGTAATTCAATTGATCTTTGGATTAGTTATGAACGGTATTATAAAAAACCGTCAAGGACAAAGAGCTTCTAGTTATGTGGATGGTTACGCTTGGGCAATGATGCTACTGGGACTTGTTGTTTATGTTTTAGGCTCAATGGTCTTCAATATACCACTCGTTTCTCAAGTCGGTCTTGGTTTGACATTGATTAATGTTGCTGGGATTATTGTCGTTTCAACCATCTCTAGTAAGAACAAAGGAATGGGATTTGGATTAGGTTTATATAATTTGTACGGTGTTACTGGTTATGTCGGAGACGTCGTCAGTTATACTCGTTTAATGGCATTGGGTGTAGCAAGTGCGAATATCGCAATGGCATTTAACTTGATTATCGGATTCTTACCGCCACTGTTCAGATTCACAATCGGGGTAGTATTAATCATCGCTCTTCAAGGAATGAATATTGCATTATCATTCTTGAGTGCATATGTCCATTCGTCAAGACTACAATACGTGGAATTTTTCGGTAAATTCTTCGAGGGTGGCGGTAAGCCATTAACCCCTCTTAAAACACTTGAAAAACATATTTGGTTAAAAAAAGAAACTAATTAAATTAATGGAGGAATAATATAATGGAATTTTTACAAACACTTTTAGGGGACAACATGGGTCAAATTTTTGCTGGATTAGGAATAGCTATGGCTGTTATCTTTTCAGGTATCGGATCTTCACGCGGGGTAGCAACTGCCGGTGAAGCTGCAGCAGCGTTAACAAAAGAACAACCAGAATCATTTGGTCGTGCATTAGTACTACAAATGCTACCAGCAACACAAGGTCTTTACGGTTTCGTTATCGGATTCTTGATTTTCCTACAAATCACTCCTGAATTAGCAGTATCAGAAGGTTGGTACCTGTTTATGGCTGGATTACCAGTAGCATTCACATGTCTTTCTTCAGGTGGTAACCAAGGTCGCGTTTCTGCAGCAGCTATGCAAATCTTAGCTCAAAAACCAGAACACACTACTAAAGGTATCATCTACTCAGCAATGGTTGAGACTTATGCAATCTTAGGATTCGTTATTTCCTTAGTAATGATCATCTTATAATAAAAATAAAATCACTTCTTCAATAGAGTAAAGATCGTATTGAACGTAATCTTTACTCTTTACTGAAAGAAGAAATACTAAGGAGGTTCAGTATGGCGGATTTAAAATTATTGACAGAAAAAGTTATTGAAAAAGAAAAAGTAGCCATTCGTCAACGTGTTGAAGAAGCACGCAAAAACGCTGAGGATGAAGTTCAGGCGGCTCGCGCTAAAGCAGAGCAAGATAAAACTGCACGCAAGCAAACAATTGACGAAAATGCACAACAAAACTATACAATTCGTAACAATACGCTTGAAATTCAAAAAAGAAATGATGTCTTATCTGCTAAACAGGCAATCCTCTCGCGTGTTTTGGAAGATGCTAAAGTTGAGTTAGATCAAATTAACGAAGCAGCTTTCAAACAGTTTACAAAAGATGTTATTTCTCAATTCCAATCAGAAAGTAAAGTAACCATTGTACTAGGTTCTAAAACAGCTGGTTTAATCGACCAAGCATGGTTGGAAAGTGCAACTGGCTCGTCAATTGAAGCGACTCTTTCAAACGAAACGGTTCAAAATGAAGCTGGATTGCTAGTTCAGATAGAAGGTATTGAATACAATTTCTTATTCGATGCATTGATTGAAGATGCTAGATCAGAAATTGTACCCATCATAACTAAAGAATTATTTGTTTAAGGAGGAGAAAAACTTGAAAGATACCGCTTATGGTTCAAGTAATGTACTCATTCGTGTGTATGAAAATAACCTCCTTAATCGGGGACATTATGACCGTATGCTGGCAGCGGACTCATTTGAAGATGCTGTAAATGTACTACGTGAAACCCCATATAGAAATGATGTTGATCGCATAAAAGAGGATAAAGATTATGACACCATGCTAATGAATGAGTTACACCAGACGTTTGATGAGCTATTTAAAATCTCACCAAATAAAGCTCTAGTAGAAGTTTTCGGCTTACGTTATGCATACCATAATCTAAAAGTGTTATTCAAAGAGGAGTTTACAGAACAAGATTTGGATCACCTGTTTATCCCAATCGGACGTTACGATATCTCTGAATTGAGACAAGCTGTTAGAACAGGAACTTCAGACGTTCTTCCTCAACCTTACTTGGATAGTATAAACGAAGTACAAACGGACTACGATGAGTACCACAATACTCAGTCAATAGACATTATTTTAGATCGTCGATTCTTCAGTCATATGCGTATTCTTGCTGACGAAACTGGTGAGCAAGGTATACCAGAAATGGTTGAGACTTTTATCGATTTTCAGAATTTATCTACACTGACTCGAGCAATGAAACAGAACAGAACACGTAACTTCTTGGTTACGATTTTGTCTAGCTCTGGCTCTATTCCAAAAGCTGATCTTGTGGATATTGCAAACAAAGATATGAGTACAGCTGCGAATATTTTGAAAGATACTAAGTATAAATCAATTATTGAAGCATCTGTTGATTCTGATACAAACGAAATTTCACCAGTGAAATTGGATTTTGAAATTGATAATGCCTATATGAAAATGATGCAAGATGCTAAATTGAAGTCTTTCGGTCCTTTGCCGATTGCAGCTTTTATTTACGCAAAAGAAACTGAAGTCAAAAATCTACGTCTCATTCTCTCTGGTAAGGAAAACGGCGTTTCTGCCGATGGAATTAGAGAAAGGATGCGATTGAATTATGCCTAGTAAAATTGGTGTTGTTGGAGACAGAGAATCTGTATTAGCATTCAAAATGCTTGGATTCGATGTATATTTTGCTTCAGAAGCAAAAGAGACAAGACGTACGATTGACAAACTCGCAGACCAGAAATACGGGGTTATTTATTTAACTGAGCAATTGGCAGAACTGATCCCAGATACGATAAGAAGATATGATGCTAAGTTAACACCTGCCATCATTTTGATCCCGAATCATGCTGGTTCACGCGGCATTGGGAAGAAACGTGTCCAAGAAAACGTCGAAAAAGCTGTGGGTCAAAATATTTTATAGGAGGGTACGAATTTGAGTAACGGAACAATCGTTAGTGTTTCCGGACCTTTAGTTACGGCTAAAGATATGGAATCAGCTAATATACAAGATATTTGCCGAGTAGGTAATTTAGGATTGATTGGTGAAATCATTGAGATGCGAGGAGATATCGCATCTATTCAGGTATATGAAGAAACTTCAATGGTTGGACCTGGTGAAAAAGTTGAAACAACTGGAGAACCATTGTCAGTTGAGCTTGCACCGGGAATGATTGCACAAATGTTTGATGGGATTCAACGACCATTAGATGAATTTATGGATAAAACACAAAGTAACTTCTTGGAACGTGGTATGGAAATCAAGCCACTGAATAGAGATAAAGAATGGGAATTCACAGCTACAGTTGAAGTAGGAACTGAAGTTGTCACTGGAGACATATTAGGTACTGTTCAAGAGACTAGTGTATTAGAACACAGAATCATGGTACCAAACGGTGTCAGTGGAACAGTTAAATCAATAGCTAGTGGAACGTATAAACTTACAGATCCACTATATGTTATTGAAACTGAAAATGGCGAGAAAGAATTCACAATGATTCAAAAATGGCCAGTTAGACGCGGCCGTCCAATTCAACGTAAATTAAACCCAGTTGAACCATTAATTACTGGACAGCGTGTTATTGATACATTATTCCCTGTTGCAAAAGGTGGAGCAGCTGCAGTTCCTGGACCATTTGGTGCTGGAAAAACAGTTGTACAACACCAAATTGCTAAATGGGCAGATGTAGATTTAGTTGTTTATGTTGGTTGTGGAGAACGTGGTAATGAAATGACGGACGTTATCAACGAGTTCCCTGAATTGATTGATCCTAATACTGGAAAATCAATCATGGAGAGAACAGTATTGATTGCAAACACTTCTAACATGCCCGTTGCGGCACGTGAAGCTTCTATCTATACAGGTATCACAATCGCTGAGTACTTCCGTGATATGGGTTACTCAGTAGCTATCATGGCCGATTCAACATCTCGTTGGGCAGAAGCACTTCGTGAAATGTCTGGTCGTCTAGAAGAGATGCCAGGGGATGAAGGATATCCAGCATATCTAGGTAGTCGTCTAGCTGAATACTATGAAAGAGCTGGTAAAGTTGTTTCTTTAGGTTCTACAGGACGTGAAGGATCAATCACAGCAATCGGAGCTGTTTCACCTCCAGGTGGAGATACTTCAGAGCCGGTTACACAAAATACTTTGCGTGTAGCTAAAGTTTACTGGGGTCTTGATTCGTCACTTGCACAAAGACGTCACTTCCCATCTATCAACTGGTTAAGCTCATATTCATTATATTCAAATGAAATGAATGAATATGTTGGTAATAAACTAAGTGTTGACTGGAACAGTAAAGTTACACGAGTGAAATCTTTACTACAAGATGAGTCAGAACTTCAAGAAATCGTTCGTTTAGTTGGGGTTGAGTCTTTATCTGAAAAAGACAGACTGAAATTAGTTGTTGCTCGAATGATTCGTGAAGATTTCCTACAACAAAATGCGTTTGATGATGTTGATACGTATACTTCTCGTGAGAAACAATTTGAAATGATCGAAACGATTCTTGATTTCCAAGATAAAGCTCTTCGTGCAATGGACTTAGGTGCTTATTATGATGAAATCAATGAGGGTACTGAAGAAATCCGTGAAAGAATCGGACGTTCTAAATTTATCCCTGAAGAAGAACTTTCTCGTTTCGCTGATATTCGTAAACAAACAGAAGAAACGATTCAAAAGGTTATTGAAAAAGGTGGTGTAGAGTCAGATGCTTAAAGAGTATAAAACAGTTTCCGAAATAGTCGGACCCTTAATGACCGTTACCGGTGTTGAAGGTGTTAAATATGATGAACTTGTTGATATTGAACTTCAAGACGGTACTAGAAGACGTGGACAAGTACTTGAAATTAACGGTGAAAATGCTGTTGTTCAATTATTTGAAGGGTCAACTGGTATTAACTTGAAAGATACTAAAGTACGTTTTTTAGGTAGACCTCTATCACTAGACGTATCTGAAGACATGATAGGTCGTACGTTTGATGGAATGGGTCGCGTAAATGATGGTGGACCAGACCTTATCCCTGAAAAAAGTTTAGACATCAATGGTATTGCAATCAACCCGATTGCACGTAACTATCCAGATGAATTTATTCAAACTGGTATCTCAACGATCGATCATTTGAATACTTTGGTTCGTGGACAAAAACTACCTGTGTTTTCTGCATCTGGTTTACCACACAAAGAGCTTGCGGCTCAAATCGCTAGACAAGCAAGTGTTACAAATTCTGATGACAAATTTGCCGTTGTATTTGCTGCAATTGGTATTACGTTTGAAGAAGCAGAATTCTTCATGGAAGATTTCAAGAAAACCGGCGCAATCGATCGTTCAGTATTATTTGTCAACTTGGCAGATGATCCTGCAATCGAACGTATTGCAACACCTCGTATGGCACTAACAGCTGCTGAATATTTAGCTTTTGAGAAAGATATGCACGTTTTAGTTATCATGACTGATATGACAAACTATGCGGAAGCACTTCGTGAAATCTCTGCCGCTAGACGTGAAGTTCCTGGTCGTCGTGGATATCCTGGTTACTTGTATACCAACTTGGCAACATTATATGAGCGTGCTGGACGTTTGGAAGGATCTAAAGGATCTGTTACTCAAATCCCAATCCTGACAATGCCTGAAGAAGATATCACGCACCCGATTCCCGATTTAACAGGTTACATCACAGAAGGACAAATCATTTTGTCTCGTGACCTATTCAACCAAGGGTATCAGCCACCAATCGATGTACTGCCGTCTCTTTCTCGTTTGAAAGACAAAGGTACAGGTGAAGGTAAAACGCGTGAAGACCACTCAGCTACAATGAACCAGATTTTCTCCGCTTATGCACAAGGTAAAGAAGCAAAAGAATTATCTGCAGTACTTGGGGAAGCGGCTTTGTCTAAGAGTGACCGTAGTTATGTTGAATTTACGAACAAATTCGAGAAAGAATACGTAAATCAAGGTAACTATGCAAACCGTTCGATTCAAGAAACACTTGATTTAGGATGGGACTTACTGAAAGTCTTACCACGTGGTGAACTGAAACGTATCAAGGATGATATGCTGGATAAATATTTACCAAAAGGAGAGTGAGGTAAATGGCTAGATTAAATGTCAACCCCACTCGAATGGAACTATCAAACCTTAAAGATCGTCTTTCGTTAGCTTCTAGAGGACATAAACTCCTCAAAGATAAGCAAGATGAACTGATGAGACGTTTCATTACGTTGATTCGTCAAAACAATGAATTGCGTATCGAAGTGGAAGAAAAACTATCTAAAGCTATGCAATCTTTTGCGATGGCTAAGTCACTTGTTCATGAAAACTTCATTGAAGAGCTTATGGCAGTGCCGACTCAAAGTGTTAATTTAAACATTGATCAGAAAAATATCATGAGTGTTCGAGTTCCTCAAATGCATTTTCAATATGATGACAATGCCGGGGATCCAAAAGACTTAAGTTATGGCTATCTGAATTCTAATGGTGAATTAGATTTGACCTTTGAATATCTGGTTGAAGTTATGCCAGACATGCTAGAATTAGCTGAAATTGAGAAAACTTGTCAATTGATGGCTGATGAAATCGAAAAAACTAGACGTCGTGTAAATGCACTTGAATTCATGACGATTCCACAACTTGAAGAAACTATTTACTTTATTCAAATGAAACTTGATGAAGCAGAACGTGCTTCTATCACGCGTTTGATGAAAGTAAAAGACATGGGTTAAGGGATATGAAAAAGCATCGATACTTGGTATCGGTGCTTTTTTATTTGGGCTCTGTGTCAAATAGTGTTGGTAACGTTAGTTACCCTTAAGAAGATTTATCGATTTATTCGATAGATCTTCTTTTTTTGGGTTTCATTTTTAGTGAGAGAACTAAACGATTTCTAAAAGAATTGAAGCTGATAAAGCCATAAGCTGTACGTTTTATATTTTTCACCTTGTTATTAGAGCCTTCTAGCGGACCATTGGAATAGCGATATAGAAACGCTGTTTCTATATGACCTTCTTTTAAGTGATAATGTAATGTTCGCTGACTGATTCTCATTGTATTGTGATAGTCAAAAGTAGTCTGTTTTAATGTGTTTTGAAATTGGCTGTAGTTTTTTGTTTTTAAAGCATGCAAAAGATCTTGATATAAACGATAACTTTCTCCTAGTTCGCTACTAAAGCTGAGTAGTGTATCAACGACGTGTTGTTGGGTGGTTTGTCCAAAACAAGTATAGTACTTATAATCTGTACTCGACAGTGTTCGTTCCTCTTTTAATAGAAGGCGCCAATGATTTTTAAATTTATTGTAGATTCCTTTAGATGGGTAACTAGACCGATTGTATTGTTTCATCACTTTGACCCTGATTCTATTTAAAGAACGATTGATCAACTGAATGATGTGAAAACGGTCAATAATTATTTGTGCATTTGGAAAAAGCTCTCTTATAAAGAACTCATAAGCTGCGTTCATATCAATCACGACAAGTTTTACCTGCTCTCTCACTTTTAGCGAATACTTTTGAAAGTGAAGTTTGAGATAAGTTTTTCTTCTATCAGGAAGGACATCAATGACCTCATGTGTATCGCCATCGGCGTAAATGAAGCTCATTGAACCTTTCACATTTTTGACTGACTTGAATTCATCGAAAAGCAAACAAGACGGTAAAGATTGAAAGTCAGAGTAATAGGCTTGGGCAAGCGTGCAAATGACTCGCTTAACGGTAGAAGGTGACACTGTATGTTCTTCTGCTATATACTTCATCGAAAGATCTTCTCTAGATTGAAAGCCAATGTGTTGCTTTACTTTCTTAGAAATAAAGCAATGTTCTTCGACTTCTGAGGAATGAGCGGAAAAGGTTTGCATACAGGACTTACAAAAGAAACGTTGTTTCTTTAAATAAAGGCGCGTCGGATACCCAGCTACTTTATTCCAAACAAGTTTAGTTAGCTTGGTTCCATGCTTAATAATCGTGTAATCAACGTTCTTAACACCGCACTTAGGGCAATAGTTGGGTGTATAAGTGATCGTCCCCCTGACAATATTGGTTAAAACACCTTTAAGAGTTTGACGATCAATCTGAGTCAATGTGATCGATTCATCTTGGATATGAAGTAATTTTTTGATATCATAAGATTCAAGCAAGCGAGATTCCTCCTATAGATTTGGTGTGGTAACTACAGTCTATCAGAGAATCTCGCTTGTTTCATTTTACATAAAAATAGTGTTGGCGAATTCTCACCAACACTAAATATTATAGAACCTTTATTTGAAGTGATTAAAGTTGTCAAAAATCTTATCAGATTGTACTATGAATAAGAATGATCTGACTGATTAGGAGGCACCAAAGTTGATTGAAGATTTTTTCGATTTAAAAGAAAATGAAAAAAGTGCACTTGTTCTAGGCGGCGGGGGGGCAAGAGGTTCTTTCGAGATAGGTGTTTGGAAAGCGTTAAAAGAATTAAATTTTATTCCAGATATTATAACAGGAACATCAGTAGGCGCTTTAAACGGCGCTTTAATGCTTCAAGGCAATGTCGAAGAGGCTGAAACTATGTGGAAAGATATCGAAGGTTCGTCAATTCTAGACTATGAGTTTCCATTAAGTATTGATAGTTTCAATGATTATCAAAGAACATTAGGTAGTTTCTTCATTAAAGCTATTGGCTCCAAAGGATTGAGTTCAGCGCCTTTAAAAGAACTTATTAGTGAATATATTACTGATGAATCAGCTATACGCAAGTCTTCCATTGATTTTGGACTATCAGTTACAAATGATGATACTGGGGAAATAGAATTCTTTTACTTAAAAGATATACCTGAAAATCGTTTAAAAGATTACTTGTTAGCTAGTGCTTCATTATATCCAGCAATGGAAAAAACCATTATTGATGGTACGCCATACATGGATGGAGGCTATAAAAACAATATACCCTATGAGATGGTTATAGATAGAAAGCCAGATAAAATGATTGTGGTAGATTTACAAGGTCCCGGTCTTTTTAGCGTTGACCACCGAGTAGATAGTGTTCCAACTAAATGGATTCGAACACAGTGGTCATTGGGTGATTTGCTCTTGTTTAATAAAAAAAGAACCTCATTGAATATTAAATTGGGTTATTTAGAAACAATGAAGCTTTCTGATCGATACAAAGGATTCTGGTATACTTTTGAAACAGGCAGTATCGAGAAAGACTATTGTGCTTTCTATCACTCTCTCAATAAAATCATTCAGGGAAACGATTTTGATGGCTTAGAAGATTTTCTTGAGGATGAGGAATACCAGATCAATATGGTTGGAGAAATCTCAAATAAGTGGAACAAAGAAGTTACTTACAAAACACTTCCGTTAGCGATGATGGAACTGGCTGGAAAATGTTTTAGATTATTGCCTGAAGAAGCGTATGACGCTGAAGATTTTCAAAGAGAAATATTAAATAGAGTACAGTCTCTTAATAACGAGGGTTCTTTTAGTGAGCTTGCACCCGAATTTCATTTAAGTGGAACAGAATGGGCAGAAAAGATTAAAGAAAATGTTCCTTTTGTATCTGATCGTCAAATGACTTTGTTTATCTATAATACATTCAAAAATTCTACAAACGATCTTTCAAATATTTTATCCAAATTAATCGTTACTATTAAACCATTTCCTTTTATGCTGGCACTTTATATACTTTATCTCGAAGAGAAATTCGACCATTAAGTAAAATAACTAAAATAATTCCCAAAAGATTTCTATTATGTGGTAAAATTGAGGATAAGGGTTCAAACGAGAGAAATGTTTTGGGAAGGAAGTAGTAATGACTGATCGAGGATTATTGATTGTTCTATCTGGGCCGTCAGGAGTAGGCAAGGGAACAGTTAGAAAAGCCATTTTTGATAATTATAATAATGATTTTGTATACTCTGTTTCAATGACTACTAGAAAGCAAAGAACAGGCGAAGTAGAAGCGGTAGACTACTATTTTCGTACGAAAGAACAATTTGAACAATTGATTCAAGAAGATGGATTACTTGAATATGCAGAATACGTTGGTAATTATTATGGGACACCTTTAGAATATGTCAATAAAACACTAGATGAAGGCAGAGATGTTTTTCTAGAGATTGAAGTACAAGGAGCATTAAAAGTTAGAGAAAAAATGCCGGAAGGTATTTTTGTGTTCTTATCCCCACCGGATCTTGAAGAGCTGAACTCGCGTATTGTCAATCGTGGAACGGATAGTCATGAGATGATCCAAAAACGTATGACAAAAGCGGTGGAAGAATTAAAACTGATTCAATACTATGATTATGTGGTAGAAAATGATACAGTTAACAATGCAGCTAGAAAAATTCGAAATATCATTGAAAGTGAACATCTTAAGGTTACACGCAATTTAAAAGAGTTTGCAGAAATTATAGAGGAGATGGAATAATATGTTATTATATCCTTCACAAGATAAATTATTAGACAAAATCGATTCAAAATATTCGTTAGTTATTCTTGCTTCTAAAAGAGCAAAAGAAATGCAACATAGTAACAATGTAGACTTGTTAGATGACTATCAGTCTATTAAAAATGTAGGTAGAGCTCTTGAAGAAATTGAATCTGGAGATATCGTTTTAGATCCTGAAAGTATCCAACACTAAACGAGTATAAATGAACAAAACCTCTGCGGGTATTGTGTTATTGTAGAAAAGGAACCTTCTTATCTGCAATAAGCACTGGCAGAGGTTTTTTTATGACTAGCCAGTTTAAATCTATTGTCGAAAGTAAATGGAGGTCTTGAAGACATTCGTGCTATTTCTTGGTAAAATAATCTTATTAGATAAGTGAGGATGTGTAGATCATGAAAGATTTAAAAGTAGCCTTTTATGTAACGGGAGGAATTGCTGTTTACAAGTCTATCAGCTTGATGAGGGAATTCATTAAAATGGGCGCTGATGTCCAAGTTGCCATGACCCCTTCGGCTACAGAATTTGTATCGCCATTGACGTTTCAAGTGCTAAGCAAGCATGCCGTTCATATAGATACCTTTTCAGAAGAAGATCCGCACTACGTACAGCATATACATTTAGCAGACTGGGCAGATGTTTCTATCGTTGCCCCTGCTACAGCAAATACAATTGCAAAACTGGCAAATGGAATGGCTGATAATTTCGTGACTTCAGCATTGTTGGCAACAGTATCGCCAATCTTTTTAGTTCCAGCAATGAATGAGCATATGCTAGAGCATCCAGCGACGCAAAAGAATATCGAAACACTGAGAAATCGGCATCATTATGTCATGGAGCCTGAAACAGGATTTCTCGCAGAAGGCTATAGTGGTAAAGGAAGATTCCCAGAAACAGAGGCCATTATTGAAGCTTTAGAAGGTTTTTTGATGGAATTCAGAGAAAACTTGCCATTAAAAGGGAAAAAAGTAGTGGTTACTGCGGGAGGAACGAAGGAAAGAATCGATCCGGTTCGTTTTATCTCAAATGATTCGTCAGGAAAAATGGGACATGCGCTTGCGGAAGCCGCATGGAGTGCAGGTGCAGAAGTGACTTTGATAACGGTGAGTGATTTACCATCACGTAAACAGATTAACCGAATTCAAATTGATTCTGCTGCACAGATGTATGAAGCCGTTAATCAAGCGTTTCAAGAAATAGACGTGCTGATTATGGCGGCTGCTGTTTCAGACTATGCGCCTTTAAAAGTTGAAGAACATAAAATGAAAAAACAAAATCAGTTAACGATTGAATTGAAAAAAAATCCAGATATCTTAAAAGAAATGGGTAAAAAGAAAACAAAACAATTTCTAATTGGGTTTGCCGCAGAAACAGAAAACATTGAAACCTATGCTTTGAAAAAGTTGACTGAAAAAAATGCGGATTTAATCGTAGCAAACGATGTTGGTAAAAAAGACAGAGGCTTCAATTCCAATCATAATGAAGTCACAATATATTCAGACATTAATCAGCCTGTAACAATCAAATTATCCAAGAAAGCAGAAATTGCTCAAAGTATCATTGAAATACTGATCGAACGTTTAGAATGAAAGGAAGACCAAAATGCCTTACGTAGCCGAAGTAATTGTTGATGTCCCAGTACTGCAGACAAATAGACCTTTTCACTATGATATTCCTCAAGCGTTCGAACAGCGTCTAGAACCAGGGATGAGAGTAGTGGTTCCATTTGGTAATGGGTCTCGATTAGTACAAGGGTTCGTTACAAATATATTTGATTCGAGCGATTATGAAGGAGAGCTCAAAGAACTCGATGAGTTGATGGATCTTGCGCCAGTTTTAAAACCGGAATTGATTCAACTTGGCGAATATATGGCTAGAAGTACGTATAGTTTTCAAATTAGTTGCTATCAAACCATGCTTCCCGCAGTACTAAGAGCAAAATACGAAAAAACAGTCACTGTTGTCGATGATATCGATGAAGAGTTGTTTTTTGAATTATTCAAAGGTAAAGATACCTTGTCTTGGGAAGAAGTAATTGATCGAAATTTAGTCAAGCAGATGCTGGAACTTAAAGCTGCAGATAAAGTAGAGGTCAATTACAATGTTAAGGATAAGCGTACGAAGAAAACGGTTAAGAAAATCAAACCTGTATTAAGTTTTGAACAATTGGAAGAAATGCGTGAAACACTTAGACAAAATGCTAAAAAGCAAATTGCTTTGATTCATGTTTTACAATCAATGGAAGAAAATGAATGGGTTGATACGAAGTGGATCAAGGAAGAATACGGGATTTCACTTTCTGCTATCAATGAAGCTCAGAAAAAAGGCTGGCTAGAGATCAAAGATGTTGAGGTTTATCGAGATCCTTTTAAAAATATTAATATAGATAAAAGCCATCATTTGAAGCTTAACGATGAACAGCAAGTAGCCTATAATCAGATATCTAAAAAACTGGACAGCAAAGAACACCAAGTATTTTTGTTGAAAGGTATAACGGGTAGCGGAAAAACAGAAGTTTATCTTCAGACGATTTCAAAAGTTATTGATCAAGATCAAGGAGCATTAATGCTCGTTCCAGAAATTGCATTAACACCTCAAATGGTATACAGATTCAAAAGTCGATTTGGGGAAAAGGTAGCTGTACTGCACAGTGGACTTTCGGAAGGTGAAAAGTACGATGAATGGCGCAAAATCAATAATGGAGAAGCGTCAGTTGTTGTAGGCGCTAGATCCAGTGTATTTGCACCATTGAAAAAAATTGGCTTGATCATCATTGATGAAGAACATGAAACGAGCTACAAGCAGGAAGAAAACCCAAGATATCATGCGAGAGATATTGCAATATGGCGAGGTAATTTCCACAACTGTCCAGTCATTTTAGGAAGTGCGACGCCATCCTTAGAATCTAGCGCAAGGGCAAGTAAAGGCGTTTATACATTACTTGAATTAAATGAACGGGCAAATAAAAAAGCTTTACCAGAAGTAAAAATCATTGATATGCGAGAAGAAGCCAAGATAGGGAATCGAAGCAACTTCTCGATGGAATTACAGTCAGCGATAAAAGATCGAATAGAGAAAAATGAGCAGGCTGTTTTGATGTTGAATAGGAGGGGATACTCTTCATTCGTGATGTGCCGAGACTGTGGATTTGTGTTGGAGTGCCCGAACTGTGATATTTCTCAAACACTGCATATGGACACAAAAACCATGAAATGTCATTACTGCGGACATGAAGAAGGTATTCCATCTATCTGTCCAAGTTGTCGTAGTAAGAGTATCCGTTATTTTGGAACGGGAACGCAAAAAGTTCAAGAGGAATTACAAGAACTCTTTCCAGAAGCTAAAATTCTTAGAATGGATGTAGATACGACTAGAAGAAAAGGCGCTCATGAGCGGTTGCTGAGTGATTTTGGCGATAAAAAAGCCGATATTTTGCTAGGTACTCAAATGATCGCAAAAGGTCTGGATTTTCCAGATGTTACATTAGTAGGGGTAATCAACGCAGATACATCATTAGGATTACCAGATTTCAGATCAGCGGAAAAAACTTTTCAACTACTTACACAAGTCAGTGGACGAGCTGGTAGAGCTGAAAAAATAGGGAAAGTCTATGTACAGTCATTTAATCCAGACCATTATGCCATTCAATACGCAAAGAGACATGACTATAATGCATTTTATAAAAGAGAAATGCAGTTAAGGCATATCAGTGATTATAGTCCTTATTATTTTCTAGTCAGTATATCTGTCAGCCATGAAAATGAAATGACTGCCGCAAAAAAAATCGGAGAATTTATGCACTTTATTAAGCCGGTCCTGAGTGATAAAGCGATCGTTTTGGGACCAACTCCTAAATCAATTGCTAGAACACACAATCGTTATCATTTTCAAGCCCTTATAAAATATAAAAAAGAGTCAGCGTTGTCTGAAAGATTGCATGAATTGTTGATGAATAGTCAAAAAGATCAGGCTAAGGGTCTTTTCGTTTCAATTGATGCGCAACCCATGAACTTCATTTAAAGAATCAATTATTAGGAGGAACACTGTGTATAAAATTGTCTTTATGGGAACCCCTCAGTTCTCAGTCCCTATATTAAAAGCACTATCGGAATCAGATCAAGTTGAAATTGTTGCTGTTGTTACACAACCAGATAGAAAAGTAGGACGGAAAAAAGTTCTGACACCACCACCCGTCAAAGCTTTGGCGATAGAACTGAATCTACCAGTCTATCAACCAGAAAAATTATCCGGATCTGAAGAAATGCAGCAAATTCTTGATTTGCAACCAGATTTATTGATAACAGCTGCTTATGGACAATACGTTCCAACTAAATTACTTTATACTCCAGAATTCAAATCCATTAATGTTCACGCATCTCTTCTTCCAAAATATCGTGGTGCTGCACCCATCCATTCAGCGATAATCAATGGAGATGATGAGACGGGTGTTACGATTATGTACATGGAAAAAGAAATGGATGCTGGAAATATTATTGCTCAACAGACAATTCCTATTACGAAACAAGACGATGTAGGGTCAATGTTTGAAAAATTGAGTCTTTTGGGAAGGGATACATTGATAGAGGTATTACCAGCTATTTTCAATAAAACGAATCCTTCCATTGAGCAAGATCCAAATGAAGTGACTTATGCACCTATGATTCACTCAGAGCAGGAAAAAATCGACTTCAATCAAACATCTGAAGAAATCGATTGTAAAGTGAGAGGGTTAAGACCATTCCCAGGTTCTCATACTTATCTACAGGGAAAAAGAATGAAGATATGGTCAGTTAACCCAATTGAAGGTACAGCTACAAAAGAAGCAGGAATAATTGAAGAAATTCGCAAAGAGGCTATTGTGGTTGCCTGTGGTAAAAAAACATTGATTGAGCTGCTCGAAATTCAACCCTTCGGGAAACAGAAAATGAAAACAAGAGATTACCTTGTTGGCGCAGGTAGTCAACTGAAAGAAGGATGTAACTTTGGCGAATAATACTATTAGAAATAGTAGCCGCTATCTGGCTATGACTATACTTGAAAAAGTGAATACTAAAGGAGCATTTAGTAATATTGTCTTGAATCAGACAATTGAAAAATATGCGCTATCAAGAGAAGACAGTAATTTATTAACGGAACTAGTTTATGGTGTGATTCAGAGAAAACGAACGCTTGATTATACATTAGAGCCTTTTCTTGATCAGAAAAAAAAGTTAGAAAACTGGGTACTAGAACTTTTGAGACTTTCAGTGTATCAATTACATTACCTTGAACGCATTCCAGATCATGCTGTCCTGAATGAAGCCGTGAACATTGCTAAATCCAGAGGGCATAAAGGAATTGCTGGATTAGTGAATGGTGTGCTTAGAAATGTCTTGAGAAGTGAAAAACCGGATTTCCTCAAAATTGAAGATCCAATTAAAAGACTAGGGATTCAATACAGCTTACCCGATTGGATGATTGAAACGACAATAAACAAAATCGGGATTGAAGAAACTGAGAAATACGCACAATCTCTTTCTGAAAAATCAAAAGTCAGTTTAAGAGTAAATAGGAAACAGATTACAATAGAAGACGCTATTGAGCAATTAACCGCAGAAGGGTATACCGTTAAGAGAAGCATCGTATCTCCTGAGGGCCTGATCAGTGAAAGTGGTTTACCTGCAAAATCTGAACTGTTCAAGTCAGGTAAACTGACAATTCAAGACGAAAGTTCGATGCTAGTAGCGCCATCGCTTCAATTAGAACCAGGAGATAAAGTCCTGGATGCCTGTGCAGCACCCGGTGGAAAAACGACCCATATCGCTTCTTTTTTAGATGCACAAGTTGGTGGAGAAGTGCTGGCACTTGATCTTCACAAACATAAAATCAAACTCATTGAAGACAATGCGAAGAGACAGAACGTAGAAGCCGTCGTTAAAGCCAAGAACATAGATGCACGTAAAATCGGTGAGGAAGTTCAATCAGAATCGTTTGATAAAATCCTGGTTGATGCGCCTTGTTCGGGCTTAGGTTTAATGAGGAGAAAACCTGAAATCAGATATTCCAAAACATTGGAGGATCTGAGATCTTTGAAAAAAATACAAATCGATATTTTGACACACATGGCCCCTTTGTTAAAAGCAAAAGGTCGACTAGTTTATAGTACGTGTACTATTACACCAGAAGAAAACGAAGAAGTTATTCAAGCTTTCCTAGAAAAGCATCCTGATTTCAAAGTAGAACCAGTAACGTTAGAAAATAACCAATTAAAATTGGATAGTGACGATATGTTAAGGCTGTATCCTCATGAATATCAAACGGATGGTTTCTTTATCTGTTCATTAGTTAAAGATAATTGATACTTGTACATCTACAAAAAATAAGACATACTACTAGTTAAAAGCACCTATCCAATGATTTGGGTAGGTACATAGAGGCCAGAATAAAGCACGTTATTTATAAATCAGAGGTGAACGAAACTGAACATTACAACTAGATCTAATATTGGTAAGCGAGATTCAAATCAAGACTATGTTTCTACGTTTGTTAATGCAGATAATCAAGCATTAGCTGTTCTATGTGACGGAATGGGCGGGCATAATGCCGGTGATATTGCGAGTGAAATGGCTGTTTTACAGCTAGGAAATAGCTGGGAACAGTCTGATTTTAAAAATAAAGATATTAAA
This sequence comes from Marinilactibacillus sp. GCM10026970, assembly GCF_042660675.1. Taxonomy (NCBI): domain Bacteria; kingdom Bacillati; phylum Bacillota; class Bacilli; order Lactobacillales; family Carnobacteriaceae; genus Marinilactibacillus; species Marinilactibacillus sp. GCM10026970. The sequence continues at coordinate 158,882 of NZ_JBHSUL010000034.1, read as the reverse complement.
GCTGTAGAAGACTGGTTTCAAAATCATATTAATGAAGAAAATAAGAGGATTTATGATGCTGCCAATATATTTAAAGACTTGCAAGGTATGGGGACAACACTAGTTGCAGCTGCTGTATTTGAAGAAATGACGGTAATCGCAAATATTGGGGATAGTAGAGCGTATATTGTAGAAGAAACTTCTATTACGCGCATCACAGAAGACCACTCTTTTGCCAATGAATTGAAAATGACGGGGCAAATAACAGAGGAAGAAGCATTAACGCACGAGAAGCGAAATACACTTACACGTTCTCTGGGTGTTCGCTCTGAAGTGAAAATTGACTTTTTCAGTTTTTCTAATTCTGGAAAGCAGTTACTGCTACTTTGTTCTGATGGATTGACGAATGCTGTAAGTGAAAAAGATATCCTTTCAACTGTTTCTAAAAACAAAAGTGATGCATCTAAAGCAGATGAATTAATTGAAAAAGCTTTAAAGAATGGCGCAACGGATAATATTACGGTATGTCTGCTAGATCTTGCTCCACAAAGCCTAGGTCTTGAGCATACAGTAGAAAAAAAGGAGGGGAATTAGATGGAGACTGGAGAAAGAATTAATGGAAGGTACAAAGTCATCAAAAGTATTGGTGCAGGTGGTATGGCTAAAGTCTACCTTGCTAAGGACCTTATCCTGGAAAGAGACGTTGCTGTTAAGTTAATGGCTTATAATTTTCATAATGACGAAAACAGTATTAGAAGATTTAAAAGAGAAGCACTTGCAACGACAGAGCTCGTCCATCCAAATATTGTGAATATTTATGATGTTGGAGAAGATGAAAATCCTTATATTGTAATGGAATACGTAGAAGGCACAGATTTGAAGCAATATATTCATGATCATCATCCAATTCCTTACAAGAAATCAATTGGTATAATGAGTCAAATACTGGATGCTGTTCGGTACGCTCATCAGCACCATATTATTCATAGAGATATCAAGCCACAAAATATTTTAATTGATCATCATGATTCAGTAAAAATAACCGATTTCGGTATAGCTGTGGCGCTTTCTCAAAACTCTATTACGCAAACCAATTCTTTACTAGGTTCTGTTCATTACCTGTCTCCTGAACAAGCACGTGGAAGTATGGCCACCAAGCAGTCGGACATTTATTCATTAGGGATTTTATTGTTTGAATTACTGACAGGAGATGTTCCATTTGATGGAGAGTCTGCTGTTTCAATTGCATTGAAACATTTCCAAAATGAGCTACCGTCAATCAGAGATATTGATAACCGTATTCCACAACCATTGGAAAATGTTGTTTTAAAAGCAACGGCAAAAGAAGCGAGCCAACGCTATCAGACCATTGACGAGATGAAAGAAGATCTGATGACGGCACTTTCTCCTGAGAGAGCTAGTGAAAGCAAGTTTGTACCAAGAGACTCTGATAAAGAAGATACCATGGTCATTACACCAATTGTAGTACCTGATCAACCAGAACAGAATCAGTCAGAAAGTGAAGTTAACCAGAACGCTAATGATCAACAGGCTGAAGAAAAGACACCCCCTAAAAAACGTAAAAAAAGAAAATGGATCTGGTTGGTACTGATCCTTTTATTCTTAACCTTCGTTATAGGGGCCATTGGATTTTTTACAAGACCTGGAGAAGTCACAGTTCCAGAACTTGCTGGAATGACACAAGAAGAGGCTGAAGAACGATTAACGGAGTTAAACTTAACATTTGGCGAACCGATAGAGCAGACTAGTGAAGAGGTAGAATCAGGCGATGTGATTCGTTCTAATCCGGCAGCTGGCTCTACACTGAGAGAAGAAGCTGAAGTTATTCTGTATGTTAGTATTGGACAAGAACCTTATGAAGTTGAAGACTATGAAGGTGAAGTCTACGAAGACATTCGGGCAGAACTGACTACATTAGGATTTACTGTTGAAAGTGTTCAACAAAGTAGTGATACAATAGCAGAAGGAAATATCATTTCTCAAGATATCGAAGCTGGAGAAGAAGTCATTCCAGGAGAAACTACCATCACGCTAACTGTTAGTACAGGACAGGCCGGTTATACTTTAAGAGATTTAACTGGATATTCAGAAGCGGGTGTTTTAGACTATGCAGATGAACTGGGTTTATCCGTATCGAGTACAGATGAACCGAGTGATGAAATTCCTGCTGGACAAGTCAGTAGTCAGTCACCGGAAGCTGGAACAACCATTTATTCAGGAAGACGTATTTCAGTTGTGTTTTCTACAGGACCAGAAGAAGTCTCACAATCGACATTTGATGAGGGGATCATTATTCCTTACGAACCAGTAGAAGAAGAGCCCGATCAGGATCAAGATCCAGAATCTGGAGAGGAAGAAGAGCCAGCGCCAGAACCTGTGCCAAATCTGATTAGAATCTATATAGAAGATGCAGAAAACTCAATGGATACAGTTTTTAAAGAATATGAGATTACTGAGGATACTCCTGAAATCTTAAGTTTTGTTGTTGAAGAAGGACAATCTGCTAGTTATAGAGTAGAACGTGACGGCGAAGTTATAATGGAAGAATCTGGCTTAACGGAATAAGCTTATTAGAAGGGAAGGAACTATTTGCGAAAAGGACAAATAACAAAGGCACTTAGTGGATTTTATTATGTAACGGATGAGTCCAAAACAATCTATCAAACTAGGGCTAGAGGTGTTTTTAGAAATCAGAATCTAACGCCTTTGGTTGGAGATTATGTGGAATTCGAAAGTAGCAACTTAACAGAAGGCGTTATTCAAAATCTTCTTGATCGAAAAAATGAATTAACAAGACCTCAAGTAGCCAATGTGGATGTAGGCATTATCATCATGTCAGCAATTGATCCTGGATTTTCGACGCAACTTCTAGACCGATTTTTAGTCATGCTTGAATCCAAACATATAGAGCCAGTTATTTTTATAACAAAATTGGATCTATTGACTGAAGAGCAAAGACTAGAAATGCTTCAATACCAAAAAGACTATACTAAGATTGGCTATCAGTTTATTCTCGCAAAAGAGTCTGAAACGAATAAAAAAGAACAAGTTGAAAAAATTTTCAGGGATCAATTTGGAGGCAAGTTGATTGTCTTTATTGGACAATCTGGAGCGGGTAAGTCAACGTTATTGAACACGATAGACGGCTCGCTCGAGTTGAAAACTGGAGAAACGTCTAAATCTTTGGGTAGGGGTAAGCACACGACTAGACATGTTGAATTGATTCCATTGATGAATAGTCTGATAGCAGATACTCCAGGATTCAGTTCATTGAATTTCGATGATATTGAAGCGGAAGAATTGACAGAATATTTCCCTGAGATGTGGGAATTAAGATCAGAATGTAAATTCAGTGGTTGTATTCACTTAGATGAACCTAAGTGTGCCGTAAAAGATGCTGTTGATCAGCATACAATCTCACAATATAGATATGATCATTACTTGCTTTTCTTGGAAGAAATAAAGAACAGAAAACCACGTTATAAGAAAAAAGGAGCGTTTTAATGAAGATAGCACCTTCGATTTTAAGTGCAGATTTTTCTAGACTAAAAGAACAAATTGCTTTAGTTGAACAAGGCGGAGCGGATTGGATCCATGTGGACGTTATGGACGGTCATTTTGTTCCCAATATCACTTTTGGCTATAATGTTGTAGAGGCTATCAGACCGCATACTTCTCTACCTCTTGATTGCCATTTAATGATTGAGAATCCTGAAAATTATATTGAAGATTTTGCAAAAGCAGGCGCAGATTATATTTCTGTTCACTTTGAAAGTACCCCCCATATCCATCGGGCATTACAACTCATTAAAACGCACGGCGTGAAAGCAGGAATCGTCATTAATCCTGGAACTTCAGTTGATGCCATTAAGCCTCTACTTCATATGGTCGACATGGTACTAGTTATGACGGTCAATCCAGGATTTGGTGGACAAAGTTTCTTACCTGAAACGACACAAAAAATTAGTGAATTGGACGCGATTAGAAAAGATCAGCAATTCAATTTCCTTATTGAAGTTGATGGTGGAATCGTACCCGAAACGGCAAAACTTTGCAGAGAAGCTGGAACAGATGTATTTGTAGCGGGATCTTATGTATACGGAGCTGAAGATCCAGAAGGACAAATAACCAATTTAAAGCATGCGGTGAATTAAATGAGTGTAGTGCACATCGTATTAGGAAGTCCTGATAAGCAAAATGTACTCCCAGAAAAGAATCTTGAGGATATATATGTAGGTGTAGATAGGGGCGGACTTTTTCTAGTGGAAAAGGGGTATACGCCAGATCTAGTGTTGGGCGATTTTGATTCTATAACGGAACAAGAAAAAAGACTGATTGAGCATAAGGCAAAAAAAGTGATCCCATTCGAACCAGAAAAAGATGACACAGATGCTGAACTTAGCCTCATTTATGCAGAAAAGTTGTTCGATGTAGAGAAAATATATCTATATGGCTGGGCAGGAGGGCGTATAGACCATCTAATGAGTACGTTAATGATTCCACTACAGCCAAGGTTTAAACAGCTTGTTTCAAAATTGGTTTTTTTAGATCAGACTAATTCAATCCATTTTTATACTTCAGGAGAGTTTAGGGTTCAAAAAGAGTCTGATAAACTATACTGTTCGATCATCGGACTGACCCCTATAGAAAGACTGACGATTGGTAATGGATTTAAATATACTGTATCAGACACTCATTACGATTATCCGATTGCGTTGATTAGTAATGAATTTATAGAACCCCAGGCATTTTTCTCATTTGAAAAAGGACTCGTCGCCTTTGTGCAAAGTAGAGACAATACGCTTTAAGATCAATCAGATTTGAGGGGAATAAAATAAAAGTTGCTATAGGAAACTTTTATTCATTCTAATCAGATCTGATTTTTCTGTATCCATGAGTGTTTTAATAGGTAAATTTAAAGGAATACGGTAAAGTAAAGATAAAAGGGGTGAGCTCTATGCCGCTAGTTGTTACAAAAGACTTTCTGGATGAAATGAAAGAAAAATATGGGAACGATACAGCTGTTTCAGGTTACGCAGAACAATCAAAACTATTATCCATTCCGGTGCCCAAGTTTTACATTGTTGTACTGGATGAAATAAATCTTACGTTAATTCAACTGAACTTCAAACTAGAAGAAAAAGTTACAACAGTCATTCCTATTGATTCAATTGAAAGCTTTAATCTTAGTGGATTATATATGAAGAAAGTCGTATTTAAAACTGGGGATCAAACATATAAACTAGTGATTAGACCTACACTGATTGGTATCAAAGAACATCAAACAATATTGATTCGAAAATTAGAAATGTTGAGTCGTTAGGAAATAGATTTCTAAAGTAAATTATTTTTGATAAGCGTTAGTTGAATAAAACAACAGGTCTCTTCTAGACTGGAAGAGACCTGTTGTGTATGCTTAAATAGTATTCAAACAAAGTATGAAAAAATTTTAGGTAGAAAAGTCATTTTAAAACCCAAAAAAATAAAATTTAACTTGTATCTCTACTGATTGACCATTTTTATGTTAAAATAGAAAGGCAAAATTAACTGAGTGAAATCACGAACCATTAAATAAAATACATAGCAAGAAAGAACATCTTAAAAATCTATCTAAATTGAATGAGAAGAGGAAAGAACAAATGATCAATAGAAGAAAGTTTTTCAGGGTTAGGATAAAAGGGTTTAAAGATGCCATCATGACTCTGCCAGGGAAAAAAGATACTACATACGAAATTACGATGGTCGACATAAGTGGAAACGGGCTTTCTTTTGTAAGTAGAGAAAAGTTTTTGATATCCGAATTCCTTAAATATAATTTTCAGTTCGATTTAGAAGGTGAAAAGTTTGAGCTGGTGGGATGTATTGTGAGAAAGTACTCAGAAGACGAGGATCGATATATTCGTTACGGTGTTAAGTTAGTTTCTGTGTCGACTAAAGAAGAATCAGAATTAATCAGAAGAATTAACAAATACCAAAGTAAGCATTATCGAGACAATATCTTCGAAAATGAAGAGGCATAATCATAATGAGAAGCGAGCTCAGTGCTGGTTTCTTTTTTTTGAGCTTACAGTTCAACGAAAAAAGGATAAACAAAAAACCAACAAACATTGAATGATCAACGTTTGTTGGCTCTAAGACTCATTAAGATTTATACGCGTTCTACTTTACCTGATTTAAGGGCACGTGCAGAAACCCATACTTTTTTAGGTTGTCCATCAACCATAATACGTACTTTTTGCAAGTTTGCAGCGAAGCGACGTTTAGATTTATTGTTAGCGTGTGAGCGGTTATTTCCACTTCTAGCTTTACGTCCAGTTACGAAACATTCTTTAGTCATAATTAACTCTCCTCCTTTACGCAATAGCTTCTACGATAAGAAGCTAAATCATACTTATATAAGATACCATAGACATAACAAACAAGCAAGAAAATATTGTCATCCTTTCAAGTAATGTACCTTGACAGTGAAATGTCGATAAGAGAGCTAAAACTTATAAAATAGGTATTGTCTTCCATTATAAAACACGATATGCTAAAATATGTTTGAGTATTCAATTTGTAATTCATGAAAATAAATAGCATCTTTAATTGTGATCATGAGAATTTTGAATAGAGAGGGGAAAATCATTAATGACAGTTAATCTGAAAACTCAATTCGGCAATGTTGAAATTTCAAATGAGGTAATCGCAACTGTGGTAGGTGGAGCTGCAACAGAAAATTTTGGTATTGTAGGCATGGCTAGCCGAAAACAAGTTCGTGATGGACTCATTGAGATTTTGAATCGTGAAAACTATTCGCGCGGGATTGTTGTAAGACAAGAAGATGAAGAAATTGTAATCGATGTTTATATTATCGTTAGTTACGGTACTAAAATTTCTGAAGTATCAAAAAACGTTCAAGAACATGTGATTTATCAATTAGAAGCAAATCTTGGTATCAAAGCTAAATCAGTAAACGTGTTCGTACAAGGCGTACGCGTATAAATAGAGAATACCATAGTCACATATCCTTGTGACAAGGGAGGAAACCAATAAAGTGGAAGTATTAAATTTAACATCTGAAGAATTCAAAAATATGGTTGCAGCCGGTAGAACGAGGCTAGACGACAACACTGAATACGTGAACTCTTTGAACGTATTTCCGGTTCCAGATGGAGATACTGGTACAAATATGAATTTATCTTTTACAAGTGGAGCAAAAGCCGTAAAAGAAACAGATAGTGATCATCTAGGAGAAACCGCTCAAGCCTTGGCAAAAGGATTGTTGATGGGTGCTAGAGGAAACTCTGGAGTGATTTTATCACAGCTTTTCAGAGGATTTGCAAAAGAAGTTCAAGAACATAAAACAATCGATTCAAAACAATTTGCAGCTGCATTCCAAAATGGCGTGGAGTCTGCTTATAATGCTGTCATGAAACCTGTAGAGGGAACCATATTGACTGTAGCAAGAGAGTCCGCTAAATCAGGTGTGAAAAAAGCAAAAGAAACAGATAATATCATTGAAGTAATGGAAAAAGTTTTATCTTCAGCAAAAAAATCACTTAAAAAAACCCCAGATCTGTTACCAGTACTTAAAGAAGTTGGTGTTGTAGATAGTGGTGGACAAGGTCTAGTATACGTATATGAAGGTTTTTTGTCTTCATTAACTGGAGAAGCCCCGGTTGAAGAAACTCCAGAACTGGAAGAGCTTGTTCGTGCTGAACACCATAGAAGTGACGTTCATGAACATGTGCATACAGAAGATATTACTTTTGGATATTGTACTGAGATCATGGTTCGTATCGGTGAAGGTGAAACGGTTGATAGTGAATTTGATTACGATCGTTTCCGCAATCATCTTGATAAAATGGGAGATTCTTTACTTGTAGTAGCCGATGATGAAGTCATTAAAGTTCATGTTCATACAGAGCATCCTGGAGAAGTTATGAATTATGGACAAAAATTCGGCTCTTTAATGAAAATCAAAGTAGATAACATGAGAGAGCAGCATTCTGCATTATCTTCTGATGCAGCTACACCTAAAAAGAAAGTTGAAGAAAAAGAGATCGCCGTAGTTGCAGTAGCTGCTGGTGAGGGTATCAAGAAAATGTTTGAAAGTCTAGGAGTCGATTACGTACTTTTAGGTGGACAGACAATGAACCCAAGTACAGAAGACATTGTAAAAGCAATGGAAGAAGTACCAGCTAAACAATATATTATCCTTCCAAACAACAAGAATATCTTCATGGCTGCAGAACAAGCGGCAGAAGTTTCTAAAGTGGATACAGTTGTTGTGGAGACAAGAACAATTCAACAAGGTTTGACTTCAATGTTAGGCTTCAATGCGACTCATGATCTTGCAACCAATAAAGAAGATATGACAGCAGAATTAAAAGCCGTTGTCTCAGGTCAAGTAACCTTTGCTGTTCGAGATACAGAAATCAATGGCGTAACAATCAAAAAAGATGATTTCATGGGTATTATTGATGGAACAATAAAAGTTTCAGCTACGGACATCAAACAAGTCACTCTAGAAACGATCGATCAAATGGTTAACGACGAAAGTGAAATTCTGACACTTCTTTATGGAGAAGACGGCTCACGAGAAGTTGCTGAAGAAATTGGAAAATTTGTTGAAGAAAAGTATGAAGAGATAGAAGTTGAGATCCATGAAGGTGGACAACCTGTTTATCCATACCTAATTTCAGTAGAATAAAAGCCATTATTTTAATAGTCATATAAATCTAAAGGGGGAATAGATGAAATAACGAAGATATATCTTTGTTATTTTGTCTATTCCTTTCTGGTTTTAGGTAGTGAAAAAAGGAGGGATGTTATGACAAGTAAAAGTATTTCTGATCCCGTGACGGTCTTATCTGGAGTCGGTCCTAAAAGAGTAGATGCATTAAGAGAATTAGGAATTGAAACGATTTATAATCTATTGACATATTATCCCTTCAGATATGAAGACCTTACTGTAAAAGCTATTGACGAAATAGAAGACAAAGAAAAAGTTGTACTAAAAGGACCGCTCGTATCAGACCCAGTTCTAAGTCACTTTGGCAGAGGAAAAAATCGTCTATCTTTTCGGTTAAATGTTGAACATGTGATCGTTCCGGTTACGTTTTTCAATCAGCCTTATTTAAAACAACAACTGGCAGCAGGCGAAGAAACAGCTATTTTTGGTAAATGGGATGCGATTCGAATGCAATTAAGTGGTATTAAAGTTTTGAGTAGTAGTTTAAGCGATGAAAAAGACAACAGAGAACCTGTTTACCACACTTCAAAGCATATTAAACAAGCTACTTTGATCAAACTGATTCGACATGCTTGGCAAGACTACCAAGAATTTATTCCGGAAATTGTCCCTGAATCAATCAGGAAAAAATATCAAACTGTTTCTCAAAGAGACGCTATCAGAATGATGCACTTTCCTGAAGAAGATGGGGACAATGAGCGGGCTAGAACGGCTATCATATTTCAAGAGTTTTTTATCTATCAATTACAGATGCAGTGGTTAAGGAAACAACATAAAATGACTGACCGTGGAAATGTGATAGACTATGATGTTGAAAAGCTCAGAGCATTCTTTCGGTCATTACCCTTTGAGTTGACTGCAGCTCAAAAGAGAGTAGTAAATGAAATCTGTAAAGATCTTAAACTTCCGATTCAGATGTACCGATTACTTCAGGGGGACGTTGGAAGTGGTAAAACTGTTGTAGCTGCAGCAGCTATTTATGCGGCTTGGACTGCAGGTCTCCAATCTGCGTTAATGGCCCCCACAGAAATTCTCGCAACGCAACATATGGAAAGTCTTTCTGAGATGTTCAAAGAGATGGATATTCGTATTGATTTATTGACGGGCTCCACCAAGGTAGCCAAACGTCGAGAATTGCTAGAACAACTAGCGAATGGGGAAATCGATGCGCTGCTTGGTACACATGCATTGATACAAGAAGGGGTTCATTTCAATAAGCTAGGATTAGTCATCACAGATGAGCAACATCGATTTGGTGTAAATCAACGAAAAGTTTTACGAGAAAAAGGCGATCATCCAGATGTTTTGTTCATGACAGCGACACCGATACCCAGGACCTTAGCAATCAGTGCTTTCGGAGAAATGGATATTTCTGTGATCGATGAACTGCCACCGGGGAGAGAACCCGTTGCAACTCATTGGATCAGACCGAAGCAGTTTACTCAAATGCTCCCGTTTATGGAAAAAGAACTGAGCAATGGATCTCAGGTCTACGTTATCAGTCCACTTATTGAAGAATCTGAAATGATGGACCTCCAAAATGCGACTGATCTATATAGAACTTATGCAGAAAAATTCGGACCTAAGTATAAGGCAGGGTTATTACATGGGAAAATGTCTGCTGCTGAAAAAGACTCCATAATGGAACAATTCAAACGTAACGAGTTACAGATACTTGTATCTACCACTGTAATTGAAGTAGGCGTAAATGTCCCTAACGCAACGCTGATGGTTATTCACGATGCTGATCGATTCGGACTGGCTCAATTACATCAATTAAGAGGAAGAGTAGGACGAGGCAAGAAAGAATCTTACTGTATATTAATTGCTGATCCAAAAGGGGAAACAGGTGCCCAGCGTATGGAAATACTGACCCAAACAAATGACGGATTCGTTTTAAGTGAAAAAGATTTGGAAATGAGAGGTGCTGGGGAGATATTCGGCAAAAAACAATCCGGCTTACCTGAATTCAAAGTTGCTGACATTGTCGAAGATTTCCAGATACTTGAAAGTGCCAGAAACGAGGCAGCTCTTTTACTGAATAACTCAGAATTCTTCGAAGCAGAAGAGTACCAGTTTTTGAGAAATGAAGTAGGGATAGATGAACAAGCAAGATACTCATTTTTAGATTAGTAGAAAAGTACTGAATAGGAGGAATAGAAATATGAGAATCGCAGTAGATGCTATGGGTGGAGATAATGCACCGCAAGCGTTGGTAGAGGGAAGTATTAAAGCAGCCAAGGAGTTCAAAGATATAACGATAGTGCTGTATGGAAAAGAAGAATTAATCAAGAAATATATCAATGAAGATTTAAGTAACATCGAAATCGTACACACGGATGAAAAAATCACCAGTGAAGATGATCCCGTTCGTTCAATTAGACGTAAGAAAGATGCTTCTATGGTCATGGCAGCAAACTCTGTTAAAAACGAGGAGAATCATGCACTCTTCTCTGCTGGTAACACTGGAGCACTTCTTGCATCAGGAACCTTAATTATTGGACGTGTAAAAGGCATTGAGCGTCCAGGACTGCTAGCAACTTTACCAGTAATGAGTGACAACCTTGATGCATTCAATCTTTTGGATGTCGGAGCAAATGCAGATAGCAAACCGAGTAATATTAATCAGTATGCTACACTGGGTACGTATTATGCCAAGTTTGTAAGAGGAATAGACAATCCTAGAGTCGGCTTATTAAATAATGGTACGGAAGAAAATAAAGGCAACGAAGTGACTAAAGAAGCTTACAAGTTATTAAAAGAAAACGATGCAATCCATTTCGTTGGAAATGTAGAAGCAAGAGAACTGTTAAATGGAGTAGCTGATGTCGTTGTATCGGATGGCTTCACAGGGAATGCTGTATTAAAAACTATCGAAGGAACTGCACTATCAATGGCCAAATTGATTAAAAGCTCTATTATGAATAGTGGTATTAAATCAAAAATTGGTGGCTTGCTTTTAAAAGATAGTTTGTCTAACATGAAAGATGTAATGGACTACTCAAAACACGGGGGAGCGGTACTGATCGGTGTTAAAGCTCCAGTAGTTAAAACTCATGGTTCTGCAACAGCTGAGCCAGTTTACCAAACGATCAAACAAATTAGAGAAATGTTAGCTTCTAATATGGTTAGTGATTTAGTAACGTATTATGAGAACAATTAGATTAATGATAAGGTAACGCTTTATTCTTAGAGTGATAACGTTTGAAATCTGATAAATTAAAATGCTCGTAAAGTGGCTTTTACATTCAACATGGAAATTATAACTAAAATAAGCTACAATAACTCTTGTGAGTTAGGTTAAATAAGATTAAAAATGAGAAACTAAAAGTATAACTTGAAATGTTATACTTTTAGCCTCAATAAGAATAATTGGAGGAATTAGAAGATGGCAGAGCAAGAAGTTTTCGACAAAGTAAAAGGTATTATTGTAGAAAGATTAGGTGTAGACGAAGAAAAAATTACTAGAGATACTACATTTAAAGAAGATTTAGGAGCTGATTCTCTTGATATTGTAGAATTGGTCATGGAATTAGAAGATACTTTTGGAAATGAAATATCTGACGAAGATGCTGAAAACATTACAACCGTCGGTAAAGCAGTAGATTATATTAAAGCGAATCAGTGATTCGCTTTTTTTTTACCTTTTTATGAACAATTTATGATAAATATGCTGAATATTATCAGGAAAATTAGAAATCGACTTGTTTTTTTAATATTCTGTTATAAAATGATAAATGTGCTATTGAAATTAAAAATTAGAAAGTGTATAATTCATTTTATAATATTAAGTAGTTGATTAAAAAATACGCAACTATTTAATGTTCTTCTCATTTTTTATCAATGAGGGGAAATGCATAGGAGGTTAAACAGTGGCCGTCGAACGTAACTTACTTGAAGTAAATAATTTAAAAACTGGATTTCGATTCGGTGAAGAGTACCATAACGCAGTTGATGGTGTTTCACTGACGCTAAAGAAAAATGAGATTTTAGCAATCGTTGGAGAATCTGGATGTGGCAAGTCTACATTAGCTACAGCGATCATGGGGCTACATGATCCTAACAATACTAAAATTACTGGAGAAATTTTATATAAAGATTTAAACCTGACTGACTTGAATGAAAAGTTATACAATCGAATTCGAGGAAACGATATCGGTATGATTTTTCAAGATCCTTTAGGATCATTGAATCCTTTAATGACCATTTATAATCAAATCGCTGAAGCATTGATTTATCATTCAGACTTCGACGAAAAACAAATTAAAGCACGTGTTCTGGAATTACTGAATCAAGTGGGAATTCCAAGACCTGAACAAATTATGAAAGCTTATCCTCATGAACTATCTGGTGGTATGAGACAAAGAATTGTTATTGCCATTGCTTTGGCAAATAAACCACCCATTATTATTGCGGATGAACCAACAACGGCATTAGATGTTACAATTCAAGCTCAAATATTGGACTTGATGAGAGATATTCAAGCCGAAACAGGATCAGGAATCATATTGATTACGCATGATTTGGGTGTAGTAGCTGAAACAGCGGATAGAGTGGCTGTTATGTATGCTGGTCAAATCGTAGAAGAAGCACCTGTGGATGTATTATTCAAAGATCCTAAACATCCATATACACGTTCGTTACTTAATTCAATTCCTCATGAACTTGAAGAAGGCGAAGAATTACACGTTATTCACGGAACTGTACCATCACTTCAAAATTTGCCGCGCAAAGGTGACCGTTTCAGACCTAGAATTCCTTGGATTCCAGATGAAGCATTTGATGAAGATCCAGAATTAACGGAAATTGCTCCGAACCACAAAGTAAGAGGAAATAGCTGGAAACATTTCCACTTTGAAGGGGAGGAAAAATAAACATGGGATTTTTGGAAGTTAAAGATTTAAAAGTACATTATCCTATTCGTGGAGGCATCTTAAATACGATTAAAGATCACGTGCGAGCTGTCGATGGGGTCGACCTTACAATCGAAAGTGGTAAAACTTACGGTTTAGTTGGTGAATCGGGTTCTGGTAAGACAACGATTGGTAAAACAATCATTGGACTGGAAAAAGCTACTTCCGGGCAAATATTATACGAAGGTGAAAATGTTACAAATAGAGCAAGAAGTCGCAAAAAGAAATATGCCAATTACAATAAAGATGTTCAGATGATTTTTCAAGATTCAACTTCATCAATGAATCCTAAAAAACGTATCATTGATGTAATGGGTGAACCAATGCGAAATTATTTTGATTATACTCCTGATGAAATTAAACGCAGAGTTGCAGAATTGCTGGATATTGTTGGTATGAATGCAGAAGCAATGTACAAATATCCACATGAGTTCTCAGGCGGACAACGTCAGCGTATCGGGGTTGCTAGAGCCGTAGCCAGTGATCCTAAGTTAATCATCGCTGATGAACCGACTTCAGCATTGGATTTATCTGTACAAGCGCAAGTTTTGAACTTCATGCGTAGAATCCAAAAGGAATATGATTTAAGTTACTTATTCATTTCTCACGATTTAGGTGTGGTTCAACATATGGCTGATAATATTGCAATTATGCATAAAGGACGTTTCGTAGAGCAAGGTCCGAAACAAGACATTTATAGAGACCCACAACATATTTACACTAAACGACTACTTTCAGCGATACCGGATATGGATCCTTCAACTAGAGAAGCGAAGAAAATCGAGCGTCAAAGAGTTGAAGCAGAGTATGATGCACAAGAAACGGAATACTATGATCCAGACGGTCGTGTTTACGATCTTCAAATGTTCAAAGGTAGTCATTTTGTAGCTACTAAGCCTGAAGGACCGAATAGTTCTCTTCAAAATGAGTCCATCAATACAGGAGGGGAAGCATAAACTATGTGGAAAACAATTTTTAGAAGACTCTTATTGATGATTCCCCAAATGATCATCTTAAGTTTACTAATCTTCATCATTGCAGAATTTATGCCGGGAGATCCATTTACCGGAATGATCGATCCAAATATCGATCCTGCTCAATTAGATGTTTTGCGTGAGCGATTTGGGCTAAATGATCCATTACCTGTTAAATATGTACGCTGGGTTGGAAATGCTTTACAAGGAGACTTCGGAAGAAGTTTCAATTACAAGACAAGCGTAGTAAATGTAATTGGGGATAGACTTGGAAACACGGTTAGACTTTCTCTACTCTCAACTGTATTAACATACATGATTGGGCTGCCCTTAGGAATCCTTTCAGGACGTTTCAATGATTCAGTTCTTGATAAAACGGTTATCATTTATAATTTTGTAAGTTTTGCAGTGCCTACATTCGTTTTAGCACTATTGATGGTATACATCTTTGGATTCAACCTAGGATGGTTCCCATCTCGAGGATCAATCGATGTATCAGCAGTGACGTTCTGGGAAAGAACTTGGAGTCGAACGTATCACTTGATTTTACCTTCTATTACAACTGCTGTTTTAGGAACGGTTGGGATTATTCAGTATTTACGTACTGAAATTATTGATGCAAAAGTATCAGACTATGTCAAGACAGCGCGCTCTAAAGGCGTACCAATAAACAAAGTGTATTCAAAACATATTTTCCGTAATGCGTCACTTCCTATCGCATCAGGATTTGGTTATACCATTGTAGGTTTGTTGACGGGTTCGATCTTTATCGAAAGAATTTTCAGTTACAGTGGTATGGGGAATTTATTCTTAGACTCGATCAATACGCGTGATTACAGTGTAATCTTTGTTCTTGTCCTGTTCTATGGGTTTCTTGGGTTAATTGGAACCTTGATCTCAGATTTGATCTTGATGGCAGTAGACCCACGAATACGTATTGATTAGATATCTATTAAATTGAAAGGAATGAATTTCTTATGGCTTCAAACCAAGATGCAGCGATCATGTCAGAAGACGCTACTGCTTCTTTACCCCCAATGGGATTTAGAGTAATAATAAAAGAATTTGCCAAAGATAAATTGGCATTAGCTTCATTGATTTTAATGGTTATCATTCTTGTAGTGGTTTATAGTCTATCCTTTTTATTAGATCAACAAACTGTTACAACAGTTAGTCTTTTTGACTCTTATCTACCACCGATGTCTATGAGTACAGACCCATTTACAGAAGGAACTCAGTACTTACTAGGTACAGATTCAGCCGGACGTGATGTTTTTGGACAACTCATCATCGGAGCTAGAAACTCATTGTCAATTGGTCTAGCAGTTACTTTTATTACGAGTATATTAGGTGTTTTAGTGGGAATTTTAGCAGCTTATTATGCTGGGGCAGTCGATAACGTCATAATGAGAATCATTGATTTTATAATGATCTTACCTCAAACAATGATTATTATCATTTTTGTAACATTGGTGCCAAACTATAATGTATTCTCGTTTATTCTAATCATGAGTGCTTTCTTATGGGTAGGACAGGCGAGGTTCATACGTGGTCGTGCACTGACAGTTGGAAAGCTTGATTTTATAAGTGCCTCTAAAACTATGGGTACACCTACAATACTCATTATACTTCGAGAAATGATGCCAAATATCAGTTCATTGATCATTGTTAATCTGACTTTGAACTTTGCCGGTAATATCGGGCTGGAAACAGGATTGTCTTTCCTTGGATTTGGGCTTCCACCCAGCGTTCCAAGTTTAGGATCACTAGTTTCTACAGCTCAAAACCCAGATGTTCTGGGTAATAAAGCATGGGTTTGGTTACCAGCCTCAATATTAATATTAGTATTGGTGTTGTGTATAAACTATGTCGGTCGTGCATTACAACGTGCGGCAGACTCTAAACAAAGATTAGGTTAAGAAAAGGGGAGAAAGAATATGTCAAACAAAAAAAGATATAGCTTACTAGCAAGTTCTGCAGCTGTAGCATTTGTACTCGCAGCTTGTGGTGGGGGATCATCAGATAATACAGAAACAGATACAGGTACTGGTAATGGGGGAACTGACTCTGCAACTGAAGGAGACGACGCTGAAGGTGGACCATTAACATTCGAAACACGTGTTGAAAATGATGGCGAAGCCATTGAAGGCGGAACGATGAGTATTGGTTACGTATCTGATTCTCCGTTCACTGGGATATTCAGTTGGGAACTTTATAGTGGTAATCCAGACTTCCAAGTAATGCAATACACTATGGGGGAACTTGTAGGCTCTGATGAAAATTATCAAATCGATGATTCTGGTGCAGCTACAATGGAACTGGATGAAGAAGCGAATACAGTGACTTTAACTGTTAAAGACGGCATTACATGGCATGACGGAGAACCATTAACAGCGGATGATATTCTTTTCGCGCATGAAATTATAGCTGATCCTGACTACGCTGGTGTTCGTTATACTTCTGATTTACAAAACATTGTCGGTATTGATGAGTACAAGACGGGAGCAGCAGATTCTATTTCAGGTATGACTTTATCAGATGATGAGATGACTTTGACAATCCAATATCAAGAAGTTGGAGTTCAAATGCTCCAAGCTGGTGGTGGTGTATGGACTTACGCAGCACCTCGTCACTATCTAGGAGAAATTCCAGTTGCTGATTTAGAATCAGCTCCAGAAGTTCGTGAAAGACCATTAGGTTATGGTCCATTTAAAGTAGATAATATCGTTCCTGGGGAGTCTGTTTCTTATTCTCGTTATGAAGATTACTGGCGTGGAACTCCGATTCTTGACGGTATTGAATTACAAACCGTTCCAACATCAACTGCTGTAGCAGCAATGGAGAATGCGCAGTTTGACTTATTCATCAGTATGCCTACGGATCAATATGATACATTTGCTGATTTACCTGGATATTCAGTCGTTGGTCGTGATGAAAACTCATACACGTACATTGGTTTCAAATTAGGTGAATGGCAAGAAGCGGATGGGGATGAACCAGCTAAAAATGTTTATAACCCAGATGCTAAGATGGCAGACGTAAACTTACGTCAAGCAATGGCATATGCGATTGATAATGATGCAGTTGGAGAAAGATTCTACCAAGGTTTACGCCGTCGTGCAACTTCTCCAATTATCCCGAACTTCTCAGATTACTTCAATGAAGATGTCGAAGGCTATCCATTTGATGTAGATGAAGCTAATAGAATTTTAGATGAAGCTGGATATGAATTAGCTGAAGGAGAAGAGTACCGTACAACTCCTGAAGGAGAAGAATTGGTTATCAACTTTGCATCAATGTCTGGTGGAGATGTTGCTGAACCAATCGCTGAATACTACATCCAATCTTGGGCTCGTATTGGTCTAAACGTTCAGTTACTGGAAGGTCGTTTACATGAATTCAACTCATTCTATGATCGTGTAGAAGCGGATGATCCTCAAATTGATATCTATCAAGGAGCTTGGGGTACAGGTACTGATCCGACTCCAGATGGTCTTTATGGAGAAACTGCTCCATTCAACTATACTCGTTGGGTAACTGACGAGAATACTGAATACATGGAACAAATGTTAAGTAAAGAAGGCTTTGATACTGAATGGCGTGCAGGCGTCTTTAATGAATGGCAAGAATACTTCATGGAAGAATTGCCAATCATTCCAACGTTATTCCGTACAGAAGTGTTCCCAGTTAACAACCGTGTAGGTGCTTACGATGTTACTGTCGGTGCAGATCCGGATCAACCGGGTGTTGCTTACCACACTTGGTACTTGACTTCTGAAGATCGTGCTACTGAATAATCAATAAAATCAATTAATTACTTTTTATAATAAGAAAACCAGTTAGCTAAACGCTGACTGGTTTTTTTGTAATGTTCGAATTCACTTCATGCACCACTTGTAAGTAATCTGTGATAATATAGTGTTTGGGCTATACAAACAAGTGTTATACATAATTACAAAAGAAGGGAAAAATGATATGTTTTTAGCTTGGAAAGAAATTAGATACTCTAAAACAAGATTTGCCTTGATTATCGGTATCGTAGTATTGGTATCGTATCTGGTTTCGTTTTTGACAGGGTTGGCTTACGGGTTAGCTCAAGAAAATCGTACAGCTGTTGATAAATGGGATGCGGATGGTATTGTTTTAACCAATGAGTCCAATTTAAACTTGAATAGCTCAATATTTGAAGTTGAAGAACAAGATTATGTCACTTCAGATGAAAAAGCTATTTTAGGTGTTAGTTCTAATATTGTAAGAATAGACGGATCAGAAGATACAGAGGATAACATCAATGTAACGATATTTGGAATCGAATCGGATGAGTTTCTCAACCCGGACATTGTTGAAGGAGATACGTTTGAAGAGGATACAGTAGTAGCAGATATTTCCTTATCTGAAGAAGAAGGATTGCAAGTAGGGGATATGCTCAAGCTATCTGGGCAGGACCGTACAATAAAAATTGCTGGTTTCACGGATGGAGCAAAGTTTAGCGTAACGCCTGTCTTATATACAACTGTAGATACTTTTCAAAAAATCAAGCAAGACGTTGATACTATTGAAGAGGATCAAGAATTCCCCATTAATGGAGTTGTTGTGAGGAATGAAGGAGATATAGATACAGTTTCAGTTGACAGCGATGATTTGGAAGTATACTCAACTAGCGAATTTATCAATAAACTACCCGGATATAATGCACAAGTTTTGACATTCGGTTTGATGATTGGATTTCTAGTATTAATTGCTGCGCTTGTCATAGGCATTTTTATCTATGTATTAACACTACAAAAAGCTTCAATGTTAGGTGTGATGAAAGCACAGGGAATTTCTTCTGGGTATATTGCAAAATCCGTTATTGCTCAAACCTTCCTGTTAGCTTTAATAGGTGTATTCATCGGATTTGGATTAACGATGCTCACAGGGTTCTTTTTACCTTCGGCAGTACCATATCAAAATAATTACTTGTTCTTAGTTGCAACAATGGTATCACTCATTGTGTTTGCACTACTGGGAGCCGTTTTCTCAGTGAGAACAGTAGTGAAAATCGATCCTTTGGAAGCGATAGAATAGGGGGGAACTATGAAATCGATTGAGTTGAAACAAGTCAGCAAAAGTTTTAGAGATGGTAGTAAAACAATAGAAGCATTGAAAGAAACAAACTTTTCAGTTGAACCAGGAGAATTTGTTGCGATTATTGGTCCTAGTGGATCTGGTAAAAGCACCTTTTTAACGATTATCGGAGGACTACAGCAGCCGTCAGAAGGTAGTGTGAGGATTGCTAA
The DNA here is from genome assembly GCF_042660675.1 of Marinilactibacillus sp. GCM10026970. Taxonomy (NCBI): domain Bacteria; kingdom Bacillati; phylum Bacillota; class Bacilli; order Lactobacillales; family Carnobacteriaceae; genus Marinilactibacillus; species Marinilactibacillus sp. GCM10026970. Next base: position 138,979 of record NZ_JBHSUL010000034.1, on the reverse strand, counting down.
CGAGAAGTTCAGTGAACTGAAAGAAAAAGAAAGAGCAAAAAGACGCTTCAAAGAGATCGGATTTATTCTTCAAGCCTCGAATCTTGTTCCGTTCTTGACAGTCAAGGAACAGTTAATGCTTGTAAATAAAGTAGAAAAATCAAGTATAAATTCGGATAGAATTCACACGTTACTAGAAGAGTTGGATATAATGGACTTAGCAGATAAATATCCTGGGGATTTGTCTGGTGGAGAACGACAAAGAGCAGCTATCGCTAGAGCGCTTTATCATGATCCTACAGTGATATTAGCAGATGAACCTACGGCTAGCTTGGATACTTCTAGAGCTTTTGAAGTGGTAGAAATACTTGCAAGAGAAACTAAAAACAAGAAAAAAGCCACGATCATGGTAACGCATGATGAGCGATTGACAGAATATTGCGACTCTGTATATGTCATGAAAGATGGTGTACTTGAAAAACAGACAGACAAAAAGAAAAGAGGAAAAAATGAAGAAGACAGTTAGCGTAGTTGGTGCAGGTGCAGCAGGTTTAGCGAGTGCGATTAGATTGCAACATGCAGGATACGACGTAACCTTATACGAAAAAGAATCGATTCCTGGTGGAAAGATGAATCAGTTACAAAAAGATGGCTTTACTTTTGATATGGGACCAAGTCTGGTGATGATGCCAGATATATATAAAGAAGTTTTTGAATTAGCGGGTCGTAATCCAGACGATTATATTCCAATGCAAAGACTAGATCCAATGTATACAGCCTTTTTTGAAGATGAAAAAATCAATGTTTCTTCAGATTTAACAAAGATTACGCAAGAAATGGAAAACATTAGTGATCAGGATATGGCTGGATTTTTAGGATATCTGAAAGATATCTATGGACGTTACATCGTAGCAAAAGATCATTTCATTCAAAGACCTTTTAGAAATGCAAGTGACTTTTATAATCCTAAAGTGATACACCAAGCGCTTAAATTGAAGACATTTGACAGTGCCAACCATTCAATTGGTAAATACATCAAAGATAAAAGACTACAGCAAATCCTCAGTTTTCAAACTTTGTATATTGGAGTTTCGCCGAATAACGGTCCTTCACTATATACTATTATTCCAATGATTGAGTATTTATATGGTATATGGTTTGTTAAAGGCGGAATGCATACGATGGCCACTGGTATGGAGAAGCTATTTTTAGAGTTAGGTGGAAAAGTTCAATATAATACTTCAGTGGAAGAAATTGTTATTGAAAAACAAGAAGCAAAAGGCATTAAAGTCGGTAACGAAATCATTCATTCTGACTTTGTCATGTGTAATGCTGATTTTCCATATGCTATGAAGCATTTAGTGAAAGATCAAAAATCTAAAGGCAAGTATACAGACAAAAAAATTGATAAAATGAAGTACTCTTGTTCTTGCTTTATTATGTACCTTGGTATGGACAAAAAATATGAGCAAATTGAAAATATCCATAATTTTGTCTTCTCTAAAGATCTCGATGAAAACTTAGAAGACATATTTTCAGGAGATGTTCTAAGCGATCCTTCTTTTTATGTATACATGGGCTCTAAAATGGATCCATCCCTTGCGCCTGAAGGAAAAGATGGGCTTTATATTCTGGTACCTGTATCAGATTTATCTACTTCTAAGTACGAATGGAATGAAGATACGATTCAATATTATCGAGACAGAGTTTTCATGAAGTTGAAAACCATTGAAGGGTTTGAAAACGTAGAAGATGAAGTTATATCTGAGTCTTATATGACTCCAATTGACTGGAGAGACAAGTTCAATGCGTATAATGGTGCGTGCTTTGGACTTCAACCTACGTTAACTCAAAGTAATCACTTTAGACCGCAAGCAAAAGCGAAGAATTGTGAGAATCTTTACTTCACAGGTAGTAGTACACATCCTGGAGCAGGTGTTCCAATCGTATTGACTTCTGCTAAGATTGCAGTAGATGAACTATTATTAGACGATAAGAAATAAAAAAAACACTTTGAGCAAAAAGCAGTCTAGTCATTGCTTTTACTCAAAGTGTTTTTTATAGGTTGAAATAGTTGGTCAAGTAATCTGCTAACCCGTTATCGTGATTCGTTTTTCCAGTAAGATCATCAGCAACAACTTTCAGTTTATCGTTACCATTTTTCATGACTACACCGTGTCCAGCATACTGAATCATTTCATAATCATTTTCTTCATCACCAAACGCTAGAATATCTTTGCGGTCGATATTGTAATAAGAAGCAATACGCTCAACACCCATTGCTTTTTGAACACCGGCTGCAACGATTTCAAGACAGGGAGCGAATCCTCCCCATGTTCTGACTTCAACAGCCTCTCCGTAATGTTTGATAATGCGTTCTTCAATTTTAGACTGATTTTGCTGTGTGTTTGTGAAGACGCCTACTGAAGTTGGATCAATCAGGAGTGTTTCAGAAGATAATTGTTTACTAACTTCCACACCATCCGGGAAAAAGTCTGGATAAGGAACGTAGTCTCCATGAACATAAATACCATCTCTAGATTCAGCAGCAATCAATTGAACTTCTGGATCGTCTTTCAATGATAACATTGAAATTGCTAAATCTCTGCTAAGCGATTTATGGTAACCATAATCCCAATCTTTATCTGAAGGGTTATGACACCATGCGCCGTTAAAGTTTACGATGGGTGTTGTCATTTCTAATTGTTTGTAATAATAGTGACTATTTCTAAAAGGTCGACCAGTCGCAATGGATACGATATGTCCTTGGTCTCTTAGCTTATTTAAAACACTGTGCGTTTCTGATGTGATCTGTTGAACATCATTTAAAGTTGTTCCGTCTAGATCGAGTGCAATCAATTTTCGGTTCATCCCAATACTCCTTTTAACTAATAAATATCAGTTAGTCTGATATTAAATAAATTTGATATGTGATAAAATAATCGAAGATATCTATTTAAGTATAACAAACTGAAAATAAAAAGTATATGTAGTAGGAGTGTGCGTATGTTTCAGATCATTCAAAAAACAATCAACGAAATACCGATACTTGAGGTAGTGAGAGAAGACCTCATAAATGAAGAAATTCCGACGGTTATTTTTTATCATGGATGGACGAGTCACAAAGAATCTGTTCTTGTGCAGGGGTATGAGTTAGCTAAAAGAGGGATTAGAGCAATTTTACCTGAAGCTTATATGCATGGAGAAAGAGTACGGGCTACGGATAACCCCCAAGATCATACGGTGTTTTGGAAAGTCGTTTCGCAGAATTTAAAAGAAGTTTCAGATATACGAAACGACTATCTCTCAAAAGGCTTATCTGATCCAGAAAAATTTGGTATCAGTGGATTGTCAATGGGTGGGATTACCACCAGTGCCATGATAACGCAATTTGACTGGATCCACTCAGCGGCCATTTTAATGGGGACTCCTTCACCAGTTGAATTTTCAAAATGGTTATTGACGTCAAAATGGTATGATGGTTATGAAAGTGTCGACGGACTCATCAACGGTGAGATGAAAAGGGAACTGGATAAGATCTCGCTGAAAGAACAGCCCAAAAAGTTAGCAGGTAAACCTGTGTATTTCTGGCATGGTACGAAAGATGAGCTGGTTCCATTTGAGCAAACAGAAGCATTTATTGAAATGATCAAAGATGAGCCATATGCAGAAAACATTTCGTTCTCAATCGGCTCGGGTCATAGTCATAAAGTACCCTATGAAATTGCTGTAGAGATGGCAGAGTTTTTTGTTAAAAGTTTCGGTTTGTAATGACTAGACAACTGAATACCATGTGGTATGATGAAACAAAGACACGTGACTAGGAGGTAGGCTAATGTCAGAAGAAAAATCTGTATGGTCAGAAGAAAAACTGAGCGATATAAAAAATCAAATCATGGAAGCGATGGAACAAGTTATTGATCCAGAGCTAGGGATTGATATCGTAAATCTCGGATTAATTTATGAAGTGAATGTCTTTAATGGTGGATACTGTGAAGTCAAGATTACGTTGACGACTATGGGATGTCCTTTAGCAGATGTTATTACAGAAGATATTTTGAACGCAATGGATTCTGTACCTGAAATTACAGAAACAGACGTTAAATTAGTCTGGTATCCTGCGTGGGATACAACTCGAATGAGCCGTTATGCTCGAATTGCATTAGGTATACGATAATAAGATCAAAAGAATTGAGTTCAATTTAAAGCTCAGTTCTTTTTTATTAGAGAAAAACCAAATTATTAGGGAAAAGAAGGAGAAAATATGGCTGAATATACGACGGTCATGCAGGAATCCATTTCAGAAGCTCAAAATATTGCTAAAGTGAGACGTCACCAGATTATTGATACGGCACATCTCTTTAGAATCTTTCTGCAACCAGATCATCTAGCGTACAAGTTGTACGAACAGTGTGAAGTGAATATGAGTGCTCTTATTGAACAGATTGAAATTCAACTAGATAAAATTCCGGTCGTAGAGGGGAGTTCAATTGAATATGGTACTCAATTATCCTCTGAATTATTTGAGCTTCTTCAAAAAGCAGAAAAAATAGCAGTAGAATTTGGAGATCATTTTATTGCAGTTGATGTTGTGATGGTGTCACTGATGTCTCAAAATCATCCTCTGCGATTTTATTTAGAGAATGTTGGATTAACAGAAAAATTGTTGAAAGAGAAAGTTGTAGAATGGAGAGGTGGAGAAACTGTGCAGAGTGCATCACAGGAATCTTCTTATCAAGCATTAGAGACGTATTCAGTAGATATGATCAAACAAGTCAAAGAAGGCAATCAAGATCCTATTATTGGTAGAGATGATGAGATTAGAGATGTTATCAGAATTTTATCTAGAAAGACAAAAAACAATCCTATACTAATAGGAGAACCAGGTGTTGGGAAAACAGCTATTATTGAAGGGTTAGCTCAAAGAATCTTGAGAAATGATGTTCCAGAAAATATTAAGAACAAGAAGATTTTCTCACTGGATATGGGCGCTCTGATAGCTGGCGCTAAATACCGTGGAGAATTTGAGGAAAGACTGAAAGCTGTCTTAAAAGAAGTTAAGAAAAGTGATGGTTCCATCATATTGTTTATCGACGAAATCCATACAATTGTGGGGGCTGGAAAAACTGAAGGAAGTATGGATGCTGGCAATTTACTGAAACCAATGCTAGCGAGAGGTGAACTTCATTGTATTGGAGCGACAACGATCAATGAATATAAAACGTATATGGAAAAAGACAAAGCGCTAGAAAGAAGGTTCCAAAAAGTCCTTGTTAATGAACCTTCGAACGAAGAAGCCATTAGTATTCTTAGAGGGCTAAAAGAACGTTTTGAAATCCATCACGGCGTGAACATTCAAGATAATGCCCTAGTCGCGGCGGTACAATTATCAAGCCGTTATATGACGGAGCGTTTCCTTCCAGATAAAGCCATTGACTTGGTCGATGAAGCTTGTGCGAGTATCCGAGTTGAAATGAATTCTATGCCAACAGAACTGGATCAGTTGACTAGAAGAAAAATGCAACTTGAAATAGAAGAACAAGCTTTGAAAGAAGAAACAGATGATAAAAGTCAGTCAAGACTACAAATCATCCAAAAAGAATTGGCTTCTTTAAGAGAAGAAGTGGAAAATCTTACATTGAAATGGAACAAAGAAAAAATTTCAATGCAAGATATACAAGACAAGAAATCAGAAATCGATCAAGAAAAACGAAGACTTGAAGATGCTGAGTCAGAATATAACTTAGAAGAAGCTGCCAGACTAAGACATGGTGTAATACCTTCACTTGAAAAAGAATTGCTAGAACTAGAAGAAATTCATCAATCAAATGAGGCTTCAGAAAATAGACTGGTACAAGAAACGGTTACAGAAGACGAGATGGCTGAGGTTGTAGCTAGAATAACGGGTATTCCAGTAAATAAATTGGTACAAAGCGAAAGAGACAAACTTTTAAATCTGAACACTGCAATGAAAACTCAAGTAATCGGTCAAGACAAAGCAGTAGATGTCGTAACAGATGCGATTTTGAGAGCAAGAGCAGGGATACAAGATCCAAATCGACCACTAGGCTCTTTTCTTTTTCTAGGCCCCACAGGTGTTGGTAAAACAGAGCTGGCTAGGACTCTAGCCATGAATTTATTTGATTCCAAAGATCAGATGATCAGATTAGACATGAGTGAATACATGGAGAAACACAGTGTCTCGAGGTTAATTGGATCACCGCCAGGATATATAGGATATGATGAAGGTGGACAACTGACGGAAGCAGTCAGAAATCACCCGTATACTATAGTATTGCTAGATGAAATTGAAAAAGCACATCCAGATGTTTTTAATATTTTACTTCAAGTGCTTGATGAAGGCAGACTAACAGATTCTAAAGGACAGTTGATAGATTTCAAGAACACAGTTTTGATCTTGACCAGCAATATTGGTTCTGATCTTTTACTTGAAGAATCGACTGAAGAAGGAATCATTGACGAAGCTACTGAGTCTACAGTTAGAAAAAGATTATTTGAGTCATTTAGACCCGAATTTTTAAATCGACTGGATGATATTGTTTTATTCTCACCCATTACGCAACGTGATATGGTAAAAATTGTAGAAAAATTAGTCTCTAATTTAGAAGAGAGACTTTCTACTAGAGGCTACCGTCTTGAATTGACCGATAAAGCAAAAGAATGGATAGCTGAGGAAACTTATGATCCTGCATTTGGTGCAAGACCGATCAAGCGTTACTTGACCAGTGAGATCGAAACGCCTATTGCAAAAATGATTATTGCTGATGAAATTAAAATAGACGAAGTTATTACTGTAGATGAAAAAGATCACCATCTTGTTTTTAATACAAAGTGACAGTTAAAATGAGACAATCTCGAAACGATTAGAAGATTGTCCAGAAAACCCTGATTACGAATAGGTAAGGAGTAAAAGAGTGCCTACAAAATTGCATGTAACAAGTACGTACTCTTTATTAAAGAGTACAACCACAATTGATCAGCTGGTACAAAAAGCTAAAGAGCGAGGATACACATCTATTGCGCTCACCGACCATAATGTGCTTTACGGAGCAGTGGAATTTTATGAAAAAGCTATAAAAGCTGGACTGAAACCAATATTAGGCTTGAAATTGGATATTGAATCGGTGCATTCACCTGAGAATACTTATCCCATTCTTTTGCTTGCTGCAAATGAAGAAGGTTACAAGCGATTGATCCAGTTATCCACCAAAGTCATGACAGAAGAGACTCCAGTTGTGCTCGATGATTTGGCGATGTCAACTGAAAATCTTATTGCTATATCGCCGGGGATAACTGGTGAGATAGAAGCCTTACTGTTACAAGAGGAAATACGTTCAGCGCAAGAAGTATTAGAGACGTACAAAAAGTACTTTAATCGGTTCTTTATCGGTTACTCTCTACACAAATCATTGGATCCAATAAGAAATCGGCTTGAAGCATTATCAGAAAATTATCAGGTTCCACTCATAGCAACTGACGAAGTGAAATATATTGAAAAAGAAGATGCGTTTGCTACAGACGTTCTTAAAACGATTGGGGCCAATGAGACGATTGATCTCGATAAAGAATTAGACAATGATCAATACTTGGTCTCAGCAAATGAACTCATTGAACGATATCAGCGAGTAGGATTAGAACACATCCTTAATAAAGCAGACGAAATAGCAAATAGTACGAGTTTAACGTTAACCTTAAATCAACCAGTCTTACCAAAGTTTCCAATTCCAGAAAGCAAAGAGACAGATTCGTACCTTTATGAACTGTGTGAAAAAGCGCTCAACCAGAAAATAAAGACCGTAACACCAGTTTACAAAGAAAGACTTGAAAAAGAATTGGGCATCATCTCGAAAATGGGCTTTTCAGATTACTTTTTAATTGTCTGGGATTTGATGAAATACGCTCATAGTCAAGATATTGTAACAGGTTCAGGAAGAGGGTCTGCTGTTGGTTCACTAGTCTCCTACGTTCTTAACATAACAGACGTTGATCCAATAGCGTATGGTTTACTATTTGAGCGGTTCTTAAATGAAGAGAGATACTCTATGCCAGATATTGATTTGGATTTTCCAGACAATAAGAGAGAGCAGATTCTTCTATATGTAAATCAAAAATACGGTAATCAACAGGTCGCACAAATTGCAACATTCGGGACTTTTGCTGCCAAAATGGCCTTGCGTGATTCTGGAAGGGTATTTGGATTGAGTACTCAGGAATTAAAAAGATGGTCAGACGCTATACCAGGTAGCTTAGGCATGACACTCACAAAAGCATTGAAAGAATCCTCAAAGTTGAAGAATCTTGTAAACGAATCTGAACATAACAGACTAATTTATGAGACGGCAACAAAATTAGAAGGCTTGCCGCGGCATGTATCAACGCACGCGGCGGGAGTTGTCATTTCAGATACGCCTCTTACTGATTCTGTACCGCTTCAAAATGGGAATAGCGAGCTTTCTCTGACTCAATTTGCGATGGCAGATGTTGAAAAAGTAGGTTTGCTAAAAATGGATTTCTTAGGGCTGAAAAATCTTACTATCTTATCGGATTGTTTGCAGTTTGCAAGACAGCAATCCAAAGACATTAGTAAACTTTCAGATATTCCACTGAACGATCCTGAGACGCTCAAGCTTTTTGAAAAAGGAGATACAAATGGTATTTTCCAATTTGAATCTCCAGGAATCAAAAGAGTCTTGCGAAAACTCGGACCAACGGATATAGAGGACGTTATAGCTGTAAATGCTTTGTACAGGCCAGGTCCTATGGAACAGATAGATACATTTATATCTAGAAAAAAAGGATTAGAACCAATAACTTATCCTCATAATGATTTAGAAAACATTTTGGATGTCACATATGGCATTATGGTCTACCAAGAACAAGTCATGAAAGTCGCTTCTAAATTAGCAGGGTATTCACTTGCAGAAGCGGATATGCTAAGAAGAGCAATTTCAAAGAAAATAAAGACTCAAATCGATTCTGGCCGCATGCAATTTATTCAAGGAGCGCTCAACAAAGGATATACTGAAGAAACAGCGGCACAAGTTTATCATTATATTGAACAGTTTGCTAATTATGGATTCAACCGATCGCACGCGGTTGCCTATTCAATGGTGGCTTACCAGTTAGCATATTTCAAAGCACATTATCCGGCTGCTTTTTTTGCGGCACTGATGAAAGCTTCTTCCAATAACAAAACGAAACTCCAAGAATACGTCTTGGAAGCTCGCAAGCGTAAAGTGGAATTAAATGGTCCGGACATCAATAAGAGCCAATATTCTTTTTCGCTGCGTGAAAATACCATTCAATTCGGTTTAGATATTATTAAAGGGCTTCGAAGGGATTTAATTTATTCTATTTACAGAAATAGAAAAGACCAAGGAGCTTACAAGGATCTGACAGATTTTACGAGCCGTTTAGATCAGAAATGGCGAAAAGAAAATTATATCAAGCCACTTATTTTTTCTGGCGCATTTGATGGATTAAACTACAATCGTGGAACAATGATCCAAGCGTTAGAAGGCGTAATTGAAAGTGTCCGTATGAGTGATGGAAATCTTGAGTTATTTGCGTCTTTAGCTCCTAGAATTGAAGTAACAGAAGACATTGATTCTGAAACGAAACTGGAACAAGAATTTGAAGTGACTGGATTTTATTTCTCGGAGCATCCAAGTGAGAAATACAACAAAATAAGAGAGTCTCAAAATATTCATTACATTGCAGATGCTAAGATGAATAAAAATATGAAGTTTATTGGTACAATTAAAGCAGTTAAGACGATTCAGACTAAACGTGGAGAACCGATGTCATTCGTTGAAATAGCGGATCAAACAGCATCGTGCTCGTTGACTTTATTTCCTGAACAACATAGAAAATATATTAAGTCTCTGAAAAAAGATGCCGCTATCTTGGTGGAGGGCAAAGTAGAAGGAGATAACGATCGCTATAAGATTCTAGTTAGAAGAATCGAATTGGCTGATGCGTTGACATTGGAGCAGCCTCAGAAGACATTGTTTTTGAAAATTGATTCTCTTGAACAAAATCAATCACTTTTTCAACAAGTTCAGTCTATATTGAGAGACTATTCTGGTACAATTTCTGTACTTGTGTACGACTCAGATACTGGAAAAAAGCATCTACTAAAAAGTGCCTATTCTACGAATGGATCTGGGGAACTAATTAAGATGTTGAAAAAAATACTAGGATCAGAGAATGTTATTCTTCGTTAATTTCATAAAAAACTTAGTTAGTTACCATTTTTATGAGACATCAATCGCAAAAAGTGATAGAATGATACTTGTATGGAAACTAGATGAATGAATGAGAGCGGTTTTCAAAAGTCTAATTTTTTGATTAAGTTTTCTCATTACAGCGTTATCATAAATCATACTAACGGATCAATTCATCATAGGTAATTTAATTAATTGTTTTAGATGATTAAAATATGTATTAGAGGTGAAAGGTTGATATGAAGCGTATCGGAGTTTTAACAAGTGGAGGAGATTCTCCAGGCATGAACGCGGCTGTTCGTGCAGTAGTAAGAAAAGCTCTATATGAAGGTATGGAGGTTTACGGAATCAATTATGGTTACGCTGGTCTTGTAGCGGGAGATATACGAAAGTTAACTCGTCGAGATGTAGGAGATATTATCCAACGTGGCGGAACATTTTTGTACTCTGCTAGATATCCACAATTCGCTACTGAAGAAGGACAACTTAAAGGAATTGAACAATTGAATCGCTTTGGTATCGAAGGTTTAGTTGTCATAGGTGGAGATGGATCATACCGTGGCGCTTATGCGTTAACAAAACACGGATATCCTTGTATTGGTTTGCCTGGTACAATCGATAACGATATACCTGGTACAGATTATACCATTGGGTTTGATACAACAATCAATACAGTATTGGATGCTTTGGATAGAATTAGAGACACAGCAACTTCTCACGTTAGAACCTTCGTTATTGAAGTAATGGGAAGAGATGCCGGAGACATTGCCTTGTGGGCTGGTATTGCTAGTGGTGCTGAACAGATTATTATTCCTGAAATGGGATTTGATCTTACTGCCGTAGCAGATAACATTCGTGAAGGTAGAGAAAAAGGCAAGAAACATACAATCATCGTTTTAGCTGAAGGTGTAATGGATGGAAAAGAATTTGCAGAAAAATTAGATGCTATCGACAACTTCCATGTACGGGTAACAGTTTTAGGACATGTTCAACGTGGTGGTTCTCCAACTGCTCGAGATCGCGTTCTTGCAAGTAGATTTGGTGCAAGCGCAGTAGAATATTTAAAAGAAGACCGCGGAGGATTAGCACTCGGCTTGATCAATGAGCAAATCGTTGCACATGACATCGTGGATACTCTTGATAATATGAAACATAAACCGAACCTAGATCTTTACAAGCTAAACGAAGAAATCTCCACCTAAGAATAGAATACTCCATACTTGAATTCAACGTACGCTAGACTGTTTACAGATTCGAACAGAAAATGTGATACGCACTAGTTGACGTAAATTAGAACAAAAAATAAAACATATACGAAAGTGGGCGTTATTTTTTATGAAGAAGACAAAAATTGTTTGTACTATTGGACCTGCAAGTGAATCAGTTGAAACATTATCGAAGTTAATGGAAGCTGGGATGAACGTTGCTCGTTTAAACTTTTCACACGGAGATCACGAAGAACATTTAGCTCGTATTAAAAACATTCGTGAAGCGGCTGAAAAAACAAACAAACTGGTTGCAATCATGTTAGATACTAAAGGTCCAGAAATCAGAACTCAAAACATGGTAGATGGAAGAATCGAAATCGTTAAAGGAAGTACGATCCGCGTTTCTATGACTGAAGTAGAGGGTACTACAGAAAAGTTCTCAGTTACTTATGAAGACTTGATTAACGATGTAAATCCTGGTTCTAACATCTTACTGGATGATGGACTAATCAATCTACAAGTTACAGATATCGACCACGAAAATGGTGAGATCGTAACAACTGCATTAAATACTGGTATTCTTAAAAATAAAAAAGGTGTGAACGTACCTGGTGTTTCAGTAAATCTTCCTGGTTTAACTGAAAAAGATAAAAGTGATATCTTATTCGGATTAGAAAACGATATTGATTATATCGCTGCGTCATTTGTACGTCGTCCATCAGATGTTCTAGAAATCACTGATTTACTAGAAAAAAATGACAAAACACATGTACAAATCATTCCTAAGATTGAAAACCAAGAAGGTGTCGATAACTTAGAAGAAATTCTTAAAATCTCTGACGGTTTAATGGTTGCTCGTGGTGATTTAGGTGTTGAAATTCCAGCTGAAGAAGTACCAATCGTACAAAAACACATGATCCGTATTTGTAATGCTGCTGGTAAACCAGTTATCACTGCTACACAAATGCTTGACTCAATGCAAGCTAACCCACGTCCTACACGTGCTGAAGCTTCAGATGTTGCGAACGCGATTTTTGATGGTTCAGATGCAATCATGCTTTCTGGTGAAACAGCTGCTGGAGACTACCCAGTAGAATCAGTACAAACAATGTACAACATTGCAATCCGTACGGAAGCTGCATTACGTGAGCAAGATGCATACGCACTTAAAGCATATGATCAAGGTGATATGACTGAAGCAATCGGACAAGCAGTTGGACACACTGCACGTAACCTGAACATCAATACAATCGTTGCGGCTACTGAATCTGGACATACAGCTCGTATGATTTCTAAATTCCGTCCTAAAGCAGACATTCTAGCGATTACTTTCTCTGAAGAAACTGCACGTGGATTATCTCTACAATGGGGTGTTATTCCAACACTTTCTGAAAAACCTACGTCAACTGACGACATGTTTAACTTGGCTACTCAAACAACTATGGAAAAAGGATTCGCTAAAGAAGGCGATCTAATTATCATTACTGCTGGAGTACCAGTTGGAGAACGTGGCACAACAAACGTTATGAAGATTCAACTAATTGGTTCAAAGTTAGTTAGTGGACAAGGCGTTGGCTCTGAATCAGTCATCGGAAAAGCAATTGTTGCGACAACTGCAGACGAAGCGAATGAAAGAGCTGTTGAAGGCGGCATTTTAGTTGTTCAAAATACTGATAAAGACTACCTTCCAGCTATTGAAAAATCAGCAGCAATCGTTGTTGAACAAGGTGGATTAACTTCTCACGCTGCAGTTATTGGAATCGCAATGGGAATTCCTGTAGTGGTTTCAGCTGAGAATGCAACTGGATTGATTGAACAAAACGAATTGATCACAGTTGATGCTCGTCGTGGAATTATCTACCGTGGTGCAACTACAGCCATCTAATACGTTTTACAGTAAAAATGTTCAGTCAATAATGATCACAATCAGACGATGAGATTATAATGATCTTGGAATAAGTTGAATTTCAGATGAGGCTAACTGATCTGGAGTAGAAACAAGACTTACTCCAAGATCTGATCTCATCGTCTTTTGATTTTATAGAAAACAAAAAAGGAGTGGAATTATGTCTAATTTTGGAAATGTCGTTATGGGCATCGTTACAGATAAAAATGAAAAAGCCACATTTGTTCAAAATAATGGTGTTACGTATGAAGTTTTAGCAATGAACCAAGAAGAACTAGAACTAGGTCAAACAATTGAAGGTTTTTGTTATGTAGACAAAGGTGGGAATCAATTGTTTACAACTGAAATACCTGAAGTAAGAATAGGGAATTTTGGCTGGGGAGAAGTTATAGATATTAAAAGATCTTTAGGCGTTTTTGTAAATGTCAATTGGCATAATAAAGATCTAGTTATTTCGCTTGATGATCTTCCATATGAAGGACATTTATGGCCAAAAAAAGGAGACAAACTTTATCTGACGGTCTCAGTTGATGAACAGGATCGTATGTGGGGACAACTTGCTGAAGAAGAAGATTTTTATGAAATTTCAGAAACTGGTCAAAAAGAAGCGCATAACAAAGATATTAACGGTTACGCATTTCGATTAAAAAAAGCGGGTACGTATTTTATTACTGAAGACCTCTATATCGGTTTTATTCATCCTTCAGAGCGAGAGCGTGAACCTAGACTTGGAGAACACGTTTCTGGTCGTATTATTGGGCTAAGAGAAGATGGCGTTTACTACGTTTCTATGTTACCCAGAGCGTATGAGGTATTAGATGATGATGCGGCGATGATACTTGAAGTTCTTAGACGTGCTGGAGACCAATACATTAAATTCAACGATAAGAGCGATCCACAAGCAATCAAAAATCAGTTTGGTATTAGTAAAGGTCAGTTTAAAAGAGCGCTTGGAAGACTATTTAAACAGAGATTAATTGAGCAAGATGAGTTTGGGACTAAGCTGATCAGAGATCCTCAAGAAGATCGTGAAGATTAAAATTGGAAGATGGTTGTAAGTCTCTTCTTTCTAGATTATACTGATTATAATTAAACAAAAGTCTAGTAGATAACTATATTGGTTTTGATCTAAGGGGATAAAGATGGAAAAGACGGATACGACTATACAATCAATTAAGCAAAAACTATATAAAGCTGGATTCAAACTGACCCCTCAGCGAGAGATCATTTTGAAAGTCTTGATTGAAAAAGAGCATTTAAGTGCAGAAGAAATCTATTTGGCTGTTCGATCAGAGCATACAGGTATTGGATTAGCAACCGTTTATCGGACGCTAGAATTATTAACTGACCTGAAGTTGATCAATAAAATAGCCTTTCAAGATGGTATTGCAAGATACGATATCAACAACAATGAACACAACCATCAGCATCATTATTTGTTATGTCTGAACTGCGGAAAAATTGATGAAGTTGAACAAGATATGCTGATCGATATTGAAAGAAAGATTGAGAAGACTTATCAGTTTAAAATAAAAGATCATCGACTGACTTTTCATGGTCTATGTGGAGAATGTCTGAAACAAGCTGATAATGATCAATAAGGAGATATGCAAAGTGTCAGTTGAACTAGGAAAAGAAGCCTTAGAAGACTATCTCACCTTTTTAAAAATCGAGAGAGGGCTCTCTAAAAATTCTATTGAAAGTTATCAGCGGGATTTAAACCAGTACATCACTTTTCTAAAAAAAGAAAAGATTGGTTCTTGGAATGAGATTAATCGTTACCTTATACTAAATTTTCTGGAATCACAAAAAGAAGGTCAAAAAGCGGATAATTCTTTGATTAGAATGATTTCGAGTTTAAGAAGATTTCATCAATTTCTAAAACAAGAAAACATCTCCAATGAAGATCCGATGTTGTATATTCAGACACCAAAGAAAGCTCAGACCTTACCCAAGGTGATATCAACCAAACAAATAGATGTTTTACTGTCTGTACCAGACGTTTCGAACAAGATTGGTATTCGTGATCGAGCGATTCTGGAAGTTATGTACGCTACAGGAATCAGAATATCAGAGTTAGTAAACTTAAGATTAGATGAGCTACATCTATCAATGAACTTAATTCAGACAATTGGTAAGGGAGATAAAGAACGGATCTTACCAATTGGAGAACAAGGCGTTAAATGGGTAGAATACTATCTTGAATATAGTCGACCAAAACTTGCGCTGAAATCTTCTCAAGAGTCTCCGTACGTTTTTTTGAATCCAAGAGGCTCTCAACTAAGCAGACAGGGCGTCTGGAAGAAAATCAAGAAAATGGTCTTGCAGGCAGGGATTGCACAGAATGTAACACCACATACTTTGAGACATTCTTTTGCAACGCATCTACTTGAAAATGGCGCAGATCTTCGTGTAGTACAAGAATTATTGGGGCATTCGGATATCTCAACGACTCAAATTTACACGCATATTACAAAGCATAGATTAAAAGAAGTCTATGACACGTATCACCCTAGAGCCTAAGAAGCAAATAGGTAAAAATGAACTAACAGGAGGAAATGTAAATGAATTTTAACCGCGTACATTTAATTGTTATGGATTCAGTAGGCATCGGAGAAGCACCCGATGCTAAAGCCTTTAATGACGAAGGATCTCATACGCTTGGTCATATAGCTGAAAATACAGATTTAAAATTACCTAACCTTAAAACACTTGGACTTGGTAACATCGAACCGTTGGAAGGCATAGATGAAACACCAACGAGTATAGGATATTATACAAAACTAGAAGAAAAATCAGTCGGTAAAGATACAATGACAGGCCATTGGGAACTAATGGGCTTACACATCAAAAAACCTTTCCGAGTATTTCCTGAAGGTTTTCCTGAAGATTTGATCAATCAAATCGAAGAACATACTGGAAGAAAGATTGTGGCGAATAAACCAGCATCAGGAACAGCTATTCTTGATGAATACGGTGAACATCAAATGAAAACTGGCGACTTGATCGTTTATACGTCTGCGGATCCAGTATTACAAATTGCAGCACATGAAGAGATCATTCCTTTAGAAGAATTATATGAAATATGTGAATATGTTCGTGAAATTACTAAAGATGATCCTTATATGATTGGACGTATTATTGCGCGCCCTTATCTAGGTGAGCCTGGTGCATTTACAAGAACCAGTAACAGACACGACTATGCTTTAAGTCCTTTTGGAGATACTGTGTTGGATTCATTAAAGAATGCCGGTAAAGATGTAGTAGCAGTCGGAAAAATCGATGACATCTTCAATGGACAAGGAATCACAGAGTCTGTTCGTACGAAATCCAATATGGATGGAGTAGACAAACTGATTGAGGTTATGCAAAAAGACTTTAATGGACTAAGTTTTACCAATTTAGTGGATTTCGATGCTTTGTTTGGACACCGTAGAGATGTAGAAGGATACGCAAATGCACTTCAAGAATTCGACGCTAGAATTCCTGAAATTATTAGCGAATTAAAACAAGATGATTTACTAATTATTACGGCTGACCACGGAAATGATCCTACGCATCCTGGAACAGATCACACAAGGGAATTTGTTCCTGTCATGATCTATTCGCCTAGTTTTGAAAACAATGGTGCTTTACCACAAGGATTCTTTGCGGACATCAGCGCTACTATAGCAGAAAACTTTGATGTGGATGCAACAGGATTTGGATCTAGTTTTTTATCTGAATTAAAATAAGAACAATCTAATTAAGTGGAGGGAGCACCTCTTACAAATTTGATTTACCAGGAGGAAGTTTTAATGGAAAAAGAGTATCTAGAAAGTATCGATAAAGCAGCAGCCTATTTAAAAGAAAATGGAATTGAAAAGCCGGTTGTTGGTCTGATTCTAGGTTCAGGATTAGGCGAATTAGCTGAAGAAGCAACAAATCCAGTGGCAATACCTTATGAAAACATCCCTGGATTTCCAGTGTCTACTGTAGAAGGGCACGCAGGACAACTTGTATATGGAGAACTTGGCGGTAAATTGGTTCTAGCTATGCAAGGGCGATTCCACTTTTATGAAGGATATGCGCTAGAAGATGTAACGTTCCCTGTTCGAGTAATGAAAGCTTTGGGAATCGAAACATTAGTGGTAACAAATGCAGCAGGTGGTGTAAACACATCGTTTAATCCAGGAGACTTGATGATTATTACTGATCACGTGAACTTCACTGGCGTTAATCCTTTAATGGGTAAAAACGATCCTGAAGTTGGTCCGAGGTTCACAGATATGACAGAAGCTTATGATAAAGGATATCAACAGATCATTCGTGAATGTGCTCAAGGTAACGGACTTGAAATCAAAGAAGGTGTCTACTTTGGTTTAACTGGACCAACATACGAAACACCCGCTGAAATTCGCATGATTCGTACTATGGGTGGCGACGCTGTAGGGATGTCTACTGTGCCAGAAGTCATTGTTGCAAAACATGCTGGCTTAAAAGTTGCAGGAATTTCTTGTATCACAAATTATGCGGCAGGCATGCAAAGTAATTTAAATCACGATGAAGTAGTTGAAGTGACGACACGAGTGAAAGAGTCTTTTAAATCATTAGTTAAAGATTTTGTCGCTAAAGTCTAATCATTGAACTGAGACTAGATAGAATAAAAGATAGATGAAGGTGTCTGGAACATCTTCATCTATCTTTTATTATCTTCGAGTACGAGCAACGCTAAGGTACTGATTCTTCAATGTAAATTTGATTTTTGATGTATATGTCTGTATTATTGTCATGAGTATATAAAAATAAACGGATAATGAAAATCTTTAAGAATATACCTTATATGAAATAGAGACTAAAGAAATGTGGGAATCAAATAATGGATCAATTCAAGAATAAACAGCTTCCTGAGTTTTCAGGAAATACAACAATTAATGATAAAAATCACCTGGAAATTGGTGGTGTAGACAGCGTATATTTAGCTGAAAAATACTCAACACCTTTGTACGTATACGATACGGCTCTCATTAAAGAGAGGCTAAATGAATTCAAAGAAGCATTTTCTTCATATGAAAAAGAAACACAAGTAGCTTACGCTAGTAAAGCATTTTCTTCACTAGCGCTTTATCAGATGTTAGCTAAAGAATCTGTTTCTTTAGATGTTGTCTCTGGAGGGGAACTATTTCTAGCCGTCAAAGCTGGATTTCCTTCAGAGAAGATTCACTTTCATGGCAATAATAAATCTCATCAAGAACTAGTGGAAGCTTTAAATGCGGACATTGGATGTATCGTTGTGGACAATTTTACAGAGTTGGATATGATCAATCAACTCACTACGCTTCATCAAAAGAGAATAAACGTCTTGATTCGAATCACTCCAGGGATTGAAGCGCACACTCATGAATATATTACAACTGGACAAGAGGATTCAAAGTTTGGTTTCGATTTAGCCTCTGGTCAAGCAAAAGAAGCGGTTAAAGAAGCTCAATCTCTGAAATATATTGATGTTATTGGATTGCACGCCCACATTGGTTCGCAGATTTTTGAAACCACAGGATATGAAGCCGTTATTGAGCGTTTAATGCAACATTCAAAAGAATGGCAAGATCTTTTTAACTTTGATCTTAAAGTATTGAACGTGGGCGGTGGATTTGGTATTCGGTACACAAATGAAGATGCGCCTCTACCCATCAAAGATTATGCTATCAGTATAATGAGAAGTGTTAAACAATATTCAAAAGAACTTGGTCTTGAGTTGCCTGAAATCTGGGTTGAACCAGGGAGAAGTATAGTCGGTGAAGCAGGAACGACACTTTATACTGTAGGTACTCAAAAAACGATTCCTGAAGTTAGAAAATATGTATCAGTAGATGGTGGAATGGCAGACAACATCCGACCAGCTTTATATGATGCAAAATATACTGGTGTATTGGCAAACAAAGTTTACGCACAGTATTATACAAAAGTGTCTATTGCAGGAAAAGCTTGCGAAAGTGGAGACATGCTGATTTGGGATCTATCGTTACCTGAGGTGGAACAAGGAGATTATCTAGCGGTTTTGAGTACAGGAGCTTACGGATACTCAATGGCGAGTAATTATAACCGCCTACCAAGACCAGCTGTTGTTTTTGTAGAAGATGGTAAAGATTTCCTAGCAATCAGAAGAGAGCGCTACGAAGACTTTTTAAACTTAGAGCAATCAGTGGACTCGAAATACTAAACCACTTTGAGGAGGTAGAGTATGTTAACGGAATACAAATCGGATTACCATAAGATTACTATGGGGCTATTATCTTATGTGCCAGATCTTAAAGAAACAACGAGATTGACAAAAGAATTGGAATGGTATAAGCAAGAAGACAATCGTCAACTTTATTTATGGAAAAGCGATGAGACAAATGACTTCGCCGGAGTACTCGGTGTTGAAGTTGAAGATGAATTTGTGTTGGTAAGACATATTTCAATCAATCCATCGTACCGAGATGAAGGGCTAGCGCATCAGATACTAGACGCAGCAGCAGCAAAATTCTCACCTAGACAGTTAGTTGGAACGATCGAAACGAGTTCTCTTATAACAAAGTGGCATACTGAAGATTAAGTTAAAGCGACTAAAAGGAAAATAGATATGAGTGAAAATTGGGAAGTGAACTTAGATGTATTTGAAGGGCCTTTAGACCTTCTTTTACATCTGATCAATAAATATGAGATCGACATTTACGATATTCCGATTGCCAGAATTACGGCTCAGTATATGGATTATCTTCACGCAATGAAAAGTCTACAATTAGATGTTGCTGGAGAATACTTAGTAATGGCTGCTACGCTGATGTCTATCAAAAGTCAGTTACTTGTTCCACGTAACGATAGCTGGGATGAAGAGGGAGAAGACTTTATCCCTGAACATGAAGATCCAAGAGAAGAATTGATGGATATGTTGATTGAGTATAGGAAATTTAAAAATGCTGCTAATCAACTTGACCAGAAACAACTGGAAAGATCTGTTTTTTTCACCAAAGAACCTGCGGATGTTTCTGAATTTCAAAAAAATGTTCCTCTAGAGAACGGTGAAATACAATTGCAAGATTTGATTGATGCTTTTAAAACAGTGATGAAAAGAAGCGAATTAAGAGAACCGGAACTGACTACGATTGAAACAGAGGAAATAACAGTAGCAGATCGTATGGAATGGATTGAATCAGAACTTAGAGGCCGATACAGAACAAAAGTCGCTTTTCAGGAGTTGTTTAGCCACTATTCTAGAAAAGACATCGTCGTAACGTTTCTTGCTTTACTTGAACTCATTAAAGAAAACAAAGTAGCTTTTACTCAAGAAGAAACTTACTCGGATATCGAGTTATCTTATATCGGTTAGATTATTAGTAGAGAGGGAGGGGATTAAATGAACGAAACGGCGGTATATGAGTCACTGTTATTTGTGGCTGGAGATGAGGGGCTTACTTTGAAGGAGATGGCTAAACTCACGAATGCTACAACAGAACATGTACTTGTTTCACTCGAAAAATTGCTAAATGATTATAATTCTAGAGATACGAGTGCTTTGACAATTATAGAAACAGCCAATAAATATAGACTTGTTACGAAAGAGACCTACTCTAGCGTCGTAAGTAATTATGCTCAGTCTCCCTTAATGCAGAAGTTAAGTAAGGCTTTACTGGAAACACTAGCAATTATTGCATATAAACAACCCATTACTAGAATGGAAATCGAAGAAATTAGAGGTGTGCAACTTGCAACAGCACTCCATAAATTAAGATTGCGTGATCTTATTCAAGAGGTTGGAAGACTTGAAGCGCCAGGAAGACCCGTTTTATATGGTACAACGGATTATTTTCTAGATTACTTTGGATTAAATACTCTATCAGAATTACCAGAGCTAAGAATGGAAGAAGAAACTGAGGAAACGTCTTTATTTTTTGAAAGTTTCCAGCAGTCATTTGAATAAAAAATAGAAGGAGGAGTTATATGGATAGATTACAGAAAGTCATGGCTCACGCGGGCATTGCATCAAGAAGAAAATCTGAAAGTATGATTGAAGAAGGACGCGTAAAAGTTAATGGAAAAGTCATGACGGAACTTGGATACCAAGTGAAAAAACATGATACGATCTCTGTAGACGATGTGCCGATTCAAAAAGAGAAACCAGTATACTTCTTGTTAAACAAACCTAGAGGGGTCGTATCAACAGTTGATGATCCAAAAAATAGAGATACGGTTGTTCAATTACTCCAAGAAGTTGAAGAACGAATTTATCCAGTAGGACGATTGGATTACGATACGACAGGTGTATTGTTACTGACCAATGATGGCGAATTAGCAAACAAATTGATGCACCCGAAATATTCTGTTGAAAAAACGTACATCGCAAAAGTAAACGGAAGAATGACAAGAGAAGACGTTATGCATCTTGAAAAAGGTGTTGTTTTTGATAAGGTGAAATCAGCTCCTGCGAAAGCAAGAATCATTGATTATGATAGAAAAAGAGATATCTCAACTGTTGAATTAACCATTCATGAAGGTAAAAATCATCAAGTTAAGAAAATGATGCAGGCAATTAAACATCCAGTAGAAAAATTGACTAGAACTCACTATGGATTTTTAACGGTAGAAGGCATGCAGTCTGGTGTATGGAGAGAACTCAAACAATTTGAGGTCAACAAGCTTAAACAACTAGTGGATGAAGAAGTTTAATCATTGATTCTTGACGTATAAGATCGGCTAGAGCGATTCCAGTTGGAATTAGTGGCGCATTCATCTTATCTTAGTTATAATTAAACTTGAGTAGGATATAATATTGTACTAGTTACGTATTATAATATAAAGTCAATAGTATCACGTGCTAAGGAGTGTCTAATCGTGACGGATGAAAAATTACAAGGCAGTACAGAACAGCAAGCGAAAAAAATATTGGTGGTTGACGATGAAAATCGTATTCGTAGATTATTGAGAATGTATCTAGAAAAGGCCAAATATGAGATTGACGAAGCTGAAAACGGAAAAATCGCATTACAATTAGCACTAGAAAATGATTACGACTTAATTCTTTTAGACCTTATGATGCCTGAAATGGACGGAATCGAAGCTGCTGAAGAATTGCGAAAAGAAAAAGATACACCCATTATGATGCTTACAGCAAAAGGTGAAGAATTGAATCGTATTCAGGGATTCGAAGTCGGGGCCGACGATTATATTGTCAAACCTTTCAGTCCAAGAGAAATTGTATTAAGAGTTTCTGCGATTCTTAAGAGAACTCAATCCGGTAGTGGAAGCATGAATAAAGCTGCCGATGTCTCTGATACATTGACTTTACCGCATCTTGAGATCGATAACGATTCTAGACGTGTAACAGCTGACGGCCGATCAGTAAATCTGACGCCGAAAGAATATGATCTTTTACACTATCTGATGTCTTCTCCTGATCAGATTTTTGGTAGAGAACAATTATTAAGAGAAGTCTGGAAATACGAATTCTTTGGTGATTTAAGAACAGTCGATACACACGTGAAACGTTTGCGTGAAAAATTAAAAAAAGAATCCCAAACCGCTGCTAAAATGATTGAAACTGTATGGGGGCTTGGATATAAACTGAACTCATACCCTCATGAAGAAGAGGAGTAGGATAGAAGTATGAAGCTGAATATCGTTGCGATAAGAGTTTGGCTGATTACTTCTGGACTTATCCTTATATCTCTTGTTGCCACATCTTTATTTTATGCCCAATTCTATTCCCAACAGATTAAGCAGAACTATTTGAATGACTACGAATCCTTTATTCATAACGTAGAAACCCTTTCTGAAAGTAATCCTGAATTTATAATGACTTATCTTCAGGAAGCTAATGTTATTCATGCGAAGCTCAATTTTGCAATTCGTTCTGAGGGTCAAGATGTTTATAACGAAGAAGAGTGGGATCTCCAATTTTCTGATGATATTTATCAGAGAGTAATCAACAATCCCAATTTAGTTGAAAAGATCGTGTCTGGTGAAGAAACTCAGATTCGTTCTGATTCAGATCCGGAATATGAAAGTAAAATACCCTATATCTTTCACGTCAAACATATTAATTTTCAAGGTGAACAATTGACATTTTATGCATATGCAGATTTGTCTTTTATCGCTGAAGTTGAACGCACAGTTTTCTATGCGTTAAGTTTACTTATTTTGTTTAGCGTATTTTTAAGTTACGCTTATTATTTATATTTACGTAGACATATATCGGAACCAATCAATGCCATGACGAATATTGCCTTTGATTATGCACGAGATGACTTTAGCCACCAACTACCGGTCTCAGGTAGAGATGACTTATCTGAACTTGCAATGGCAATGAATAAAATGGGGCATTCTCTCGAAACAAATAGAACCGTGGTCAGGCAGGAAAAAGAACTTTTATCTCATATCATGACAAGTATTGATACAGGAATTTTATATTATGATTCCGATCAGAGCCTGATTCTTTCCAATCCTGCTGGAGATTTATTCTTAACGCAATATCAAGTTGAAAAAGGTGATTTTTCAACGAAAGATGACTATATTGATATAGAGTTAAACTTAAAAGAAGCTGTTGAAACAAAGAAATTTTCTCAGTTCAATATTGAAATGGTCGAATTTTATTATGAGGTGACGATCTTACCTCTGATTGAAGACGATACTCTGGAAATTAGAGGCATTCTGGTTTCCACTAAGGACCTGACACATGAACACAGATTAGATAAAATGCGCGTTGACTTTATCAATAATATTTCGCATGAACTTAGAACGCCTTTAGTGATGGTTCAGGGTTATAGTGAAGCGATTATTGATGATATAGCTGAGACAATTGATGAGAAGAAAGAAATGGCTCAAATTATCAGTGATGAATCGCAACGGATGAATCGAATGGTTAATGAAATGCTTGATTTATCAAGAATGGAAGCTGGATTTATTGAGATTGAAAAAGATTCTCTAAACTTGAACCGTTACTTGAGTACACTCGTTTCTAGATTCAATAAAATGGCTTCAGAAGTCGACGTAAAATTAGCATTAGACGTTCCAGAAAAAATAATCGAATTACCTATTGATAAAGACAAGATGGACCAAGTTTTTGTGAATCTAATTAATAATGCAATTAGACACACCGGGATGACGGATAAATCTGCCAAGACGGTTACATTGAGGTTATTTGAAGATGAAAATCTAGAAGAAGTTATTATGGAAGTTAGAGATACAGGAACGGGTATCCCTAAAGAAGATGTTCCATATATCTTTGATCGATTCTTTAAAGCAGACAAATCTAGAAAAAATTATTCAGATAATGCATCAGGTACAGGAATTGGGTTATCTGTTGTGCAGAGTATTATTGAAGCACATGGAGGGCGCTTAAGTGTAGAATCTACACTTGGTAAAGGTTCAACCTTCATCATACATTTACCTATTGATCAAAATTCTACGAGTACTTTTGATTCGTTTTAAACGGAGCTGTTGACAATTCTGTACATTTTTGTATAATAGTAATGTGCTTATTAAAAATAAGCAAAAAATAATATGATTCATCTTCAGGGGCAGGGCGTAAATCCCGACCGGTGGTAAAGTCCACGAGCGAAACAATTGTTTTGCTGAACTGGTGTAATTCCAGTACCGACAGTATAGTCTGGTATAAAGAAGATGGAGCTTTTTGACTGAATCATTATGTCTATTTAGCTCTGTTCGTTTCCTGAGGTGGAACTGAACAGAGTTTTTGCATTTCTAGAGTGCATTCTCTGACCAGTCTCACTTCGAAATGTCGGAACAAAATAGAGGTAAGCATCAATAAGTTCAATACCCTAACCAGGATGAATCCTTCTAGGAGGATTTTCAATGTCAAGCAACAAAACGCAAAAAGTAGTTGGTATCGCAGTATTAGCTTCACTAGCATGGATCATTTCTATGTTTTCGTTTCCTATTTTACCCGGAGCATCTTTTCTGAAGATTGATTTTAGTGATCTCCCAGTATTATTCGGAATGTATATGTATGGACCTATAGGAGGTATGACCATTGCCTTTATTCGTTCTTTACTATCTTTCGTTCAAAAAGGTGGAGACATGGGTTTACCAATAGGTGATTCAGCGCAGTTTATCGCTTCTTTAGCTTATACGTTACCCATATACTTTATTATCACGAAA
The DNA here is from genome assembly GCF_042660675.1 of Marinilactibacillus sp. GCM10026970. Taxonomy (NCBI): domain Bacteria; kingdom Bacillati; phylum Bacillota; class Bacilli; order Lactobacillales; family Carnobacteriaceae; genus Marinilactibacillus; species Marinilactibacillus sp. GCM10026970. The sequence continues at coordinate 113,501 of NZ_JBHSUL010000034.1, read as the reverse complement.
ATGGGATTACGAACTAGAGAAAAAGTATTAGCTACTATAGCAAGTACATTATCATTAAGTGTCGTTATGGCTCTTTTGAATTGGGTATTCCTAATTCCTGCTTATATGGCTGTCATGGGGTTCAGTGTTGGACCGATTAGAGAGTATCTAGTCTACTCAATTGTTCCTTTCAATTTAATTAAAGGTCCAGTTGTAGGCATCATCTTTTTCGTGGCATTTCAAAAACTTAAACCTTGGTTAGTTAAATCAAGAACCAGACTTTATAAAAAACAGTCTAAACGATATGTTTTAGAAAATGAAAATTAAGCTTTATCAACTAGCGAATAGTTATGACAAAAGGCGGGTCAATATGACCGCCTTTTTTATATTGAAAAAATGGATTTGAACGTGTATTCTGAAAAGAAGAAGAGGTGAACTATGGCTACTCAAAATCGATACTTTTTATATTTTTTATTATCTTTTTTCAATAACCACTATCCATCAAAAAGCTCTCAACTGATTCATGTGTTTCATGGAAGAAGAACGCCTTCAATATTATATAAAGTTGAAAATGAGCAGCTGTTTCCTGCTTTCGGACTATTCAAAGAATTAAAAAAAGAACATTTAGAGCATTATCTACAGATACTTTCTTCTAAAAAGTTACTTCAAGGTAATGAAGAAGATGGATACCTTTTAACTTCGCTTGGATACAAAGCATTGACTCAGTATTTTGAACATAAAAAGTACCCGTCAGCTATTCGTTCTCTTGAAAATGCCACGCTCAGAAATTCATTTTATCTACAAATTCAATTGATTTCTCAAATATTTTCTGAGAAAAGATATGACAATAAAAAATATAGTCCTTCCATTAAGGAACCAATTGATCAAGAATCGGTTAAAGAATGGTTGAGCAAACAGGAAAAACCAATGGCTCAATTAGCTCTCCAGTGGGCAACCGAATTGTATGACTTACTTTTAATGTTTACAGAAGAGGAAGCAAGTATAATTGTTGGAAAATTAACTGGACATGATATCATCGGAAAAACTAATCGACAACTAGCGGAAAGCCTGGAAATGGAATCTGTAGAATTGAACGTACGCTTAAACAATACCTTCGAAAAACTGATTATCCAATCTAAAGCTTCTGAAGGTCTTTTATTAAATGATTTTGTAGCATATCTAGATCAACGTACATATCTCGGATTATCTAAAAGTACATACGATACGTATTTGATGATAAATGAAGGGTATAGTGTAGAACAGATTTCAGAAGTCAGGCAATTAAAGTTAAATACGATTAGAGAACATATCCTTGAAATTTATCTTATTCATCCAGACTTCAATATCCAGCCATATATTCCTGTAGACCAATATGAGCGTTTAAATAGGGCCTTTGAACAAAATTCCAAGTATTCCTATAAACAAGCAAAACAAGATCAGGAAGATCTGATGTTTATGTGGTTTAGACTAGTAGAGATTGAAAGGATTAGATATGGCAGAGAAAACGCTAGAGCAGATACTTTATGAAAAATTCAATTATAAAACCTTTAGATCTGGTCAGAAAGAAGCTATTCAAGCAGCCCTTCAAGAAGTAGACTCGGTGGTTATGTTACCAACAGGGAGTGGGAAATCAATCTGCTATCAATTACCTGCTTATATAAAAGAAGGGCTGGTTCTGATTGTCTCACCACTACTATCATTGATGCAAGACCAGGTTGAAAAACTTAAAAGTAATGGAGAACGGCAAGTAGCAGCTTTGAATAGCTTGTCGTCTAGAAACGAAAAAAAAAGAATTATGAAAAATCTTCATAAGTTGAAATTTCTTTATATTTCTCCAGAAATGATCCAGTTCGATTTCTTGATGATAAAACTTTCTCAACAAGACATTGCATTGTTTGTCGTTGACGAAGCTCATTGTATCTCTCAATGGGGAATGGATTTCCGACCAGATTATCTTAAAATTGGCGAAGCTAAAAGAAAACTGAATCATCCAACAACAATGGCCCTGACAGCTACAGCTACGGAACAAGTTCGTAGTGAAATCAAACAATCTTTAGACATAGATTCTATAGAAACTAGAGAAATCATCCACTCAGTAGACAGATCCTCGATAAAATTAAAAGTAGAAATCTGCGAGGGGAATAAAAAAGATCGCTTAAAGGAACTCGTTTATCAGTTGAAAAGTCCTGGAATTGTTTATTTTTCAAGCAAAAAACTGGCTGACGAACTGGCTTCAGTCTTGAGAACTGAACTAGGAATCCGAGCTGAGAGCTATCATTCTGATTTGACGATTGATGACAAGGTCAAAGTCCAGCAGCAGTTTATAGATAACTCGATTCAGGTTATTTGTGCAACAAGCGCTTTTGGAATGGGCATTGATAAACCAGATATAAGGTACGTTATCCATTACCATATGCCTTCTAATCCTGAGATGTACTTGCAAGAAATTGGAAGATGTAGCCGAGACGGTAAGGAAGGTATCGCTATCTTGCTTTTCGAGCAAGGAGATCAGTATCTACAAGTTAGACTACAAGAAAATAGCTTACCAGATGCATCTTTATTGGAATACATTTATAAGTATCAGCACAAAATCAAACAAGAGCAAACAGATCCTAAAGTTCAAATTGCCCAGTTTTATGTGAATGCCTCTATCCCCTATAGAGTCGCTTTACACCAGATAGAGGCTAGAGAACGTCTTAAAAAAGAGCAACTAGAATATATGATACAATACTTGTTCACCAAAGAATGTAAAAGAGCTCATCTGCTTCGATATTTCGATGAATCAATAATTGAAAAGCCAGAACATTGTTGTAGTCAGTGCACGGCAGCTTTGGAGACTTATTTCTTTGATGACGAAGAAAAGCATTCAACCGTTAAAAGCGTGACAATTGATTGGAGACTTCGTTTGAAACAATTGTATAAACTTGATGAGGAATCTATGAATTAAGCTGAAATATGATACAATAACTATGATAGAAATTGAGGAGGAATCACTATGAGTAAGAAAGATCGCGAGTCGATGGAAGAACTGTGGTCGAAACGATTTGATGAAGAAGTAGATTATGACGATCAGGCTATGTCTCGAAAAGCTAAACGAGAACGCGAGAAAAGTATTTCTCCTATCCTGACTGTTACAGTGGTATTTCTAGTGTTAATCATTGTTGTAACATTAGGTACATACGCTTGGTATAGTCAAAGAGAACCCAATTTTCCTAATTCAGAACAACCGACCGTCGAACAGCCAGCAACTAATGAACCAGAAGAAGAGCCCGAGGTCGAAGAAGAACCTGAAGTAGCTGAGGAACCAGAAGAGACTGAAGAAACAGTGGAAGAACGGGCTGAAGAAACTGTAGAAGAACCCGTGCAATCACAGCCGGAACCTGAGAGTGAGTCGGAAACCGAAACGACTGGAGAAAATCAACCAGCTAGTGAGCCAGTAGAATCTAATACAGATCAAGCAGCTGGCAATGCTGCTTCCGAAGAAGCAACCGAAACCACTGAGGAACCAGCATCCACAGGGGAAACGTATACGGTAAAAGCGGGAGATAACATGTATCGTATTGCCTTAAACCATGGAATGACTACACAGGAACTGATGCAATTAAATGGCTTGTCTAGTGAAACAGTCTTTGTGGGTCAAGTATTAAAAGTAAACTAATTAAAATAAATAAAAATTGAAAGTGTGAAGTATGTGTTGAATAATCAATTGGCTGTGGCCATAGATGGACCTGCTTCGTCAGGGAAAAGTACAGTGGCTAAAAAGATTGCTGATCACCTTGGCTTAATCTATGTGGATAGTGGAGCAATGTATCGAGCAATCACTTATATTGCTATAAAGAATCAGCTAGATTTGACGGACCAGAATGCAATCGTCAATGAACTGAATGAGTTAGTCATCGACTTTAAGAGATCGGATAACGTTCAACAGGTCTATTGCAATGATGTGGAAGTGACGATGGACATCAGACAAAATGATGTTACAAATGCAGTTTCTCTTGTCGCTGCTCATCCAGAAGTAAGAACGATATTGGTTCAGCGACAAAGAGAGATGGCCTCCAGTAAAAATGTGATCATGGACGGTCGTGATATTGGGACCGTGGTACTACCAAACGCCAATGTAAAGATCTTTTTGGTAGCGAGCGTAGACGAGCGAGCTGAGCGTAGACACAAAGAAAATTTGGAAAAAGGAATCGAATCTGATTTAACAAAATTAAAACAAGAAATCAGAGAGAGAGATTATAAGGATTCTACAAGAGCAGTTTCTCCATTGAAAAAAGCAGATGATGCAGTTGAAATCGATACAACAACCTTTTCTATTGAAGAAGTTACTAAAAAAATTGAATCCATTATCTTTGAAAAATACCCAGAATACCAGAAATAATTCGTTTCAAATGTTTTAGTGGAAAAATCAGCTTATTTTATGTACAATTAATAGAGTAGAAATATTGGCATTGGGAGGCACGTATATTATGACAGATAAAGAAAATACAAACGAATTAGAAAACAACAACACAGTGGATCAAGAATCACAAGAAGTTGCAGACGAGCAAGTGATTGTAAACTCAGCAGCTGGAACAGATCCAGAAGATGTAATGGCAGAAAACGAAGACGCTCAAGTTCAACCAGCTGTCGGTTCTTCAGATTCTGATTCAGAATCAATGTCAGACGTTTTAAAAGACGTTGTAGACATTACACCGGGAGACCTGGTTCAAGGTGAAGTTCTTGTAATTGACAGCGAAAAACAAGTCATCGTAGGACTTGGTGGAGGACAAGAAGGTATTATTCCTCCAAAAGAACTTTCAACTGAACGTTTTGAACATCCATCAGACGTTGTTAAAGTTGGCGACGTAATCGATGTAGTCGTTTTACGTGACGTAAAAGATAAAGAACAAGGAAGCTTTGTTCTTTCTAAAAAACGTGTAGATCAAAGAAAAGTCTGGGAAGAACTTCAAACTAAATTTGATAATGGTGAAACGATTGAAGCGCCAGTTACTCGTGTAGTTAAAGGTGGATTAACTGTAGATGCTGGAGTAAGAGGATTTGTTCCCGCTTCTCAAATGGATGTACAGTATGTAAGTGACCTGAACCAGTTTGAAGGTCAAACGTATACGTTTAAAATTCTTGAAATTGATCCTAACGAACGTCAATTAATTCTTTCTAGAAAAGCATTGATGGCTGCTGAACAGTCAAAAATCAAAGAAGAAGCTTTTGACGCATTAGAAGAAGGTTCAACAGTTAAAGGAACAGTTGTGAGATTGACAAACTTTGGTGCTTTCGTTAACCTTGGTGGCGTTGATGGACTTGTTCATATTTCTGAAATTTCTCATGAAAGAATTGGACATCCTAAAGAAAAATTAAACGCGGGTGACGAAGTTGATGTTAAAGTATTAAGTGTAGATAGAGATAAAGAACGTATTTCATTATCTATCAAAGATACTTTGGCTGGACCTTGGGATAACCTTGAAGAAGAATTACCTGAAGGATCGGTTGTTACAGGTAAAGTTAAACGCGTAACAGATTTTGGAGCATTTGTAGAAGTTAAACCGGGTGTTGAAGGTTTAGTTCACATTTCTGAAATGGCCCACAAACATGTAGAAACACCTCATGAAGTTGTGGCTAAAGATGAAGAAATTGAAGTGAAGGTACTAAGCGTGAGCCCTTCCGAAGAACGTATTTCATTAAGTATCAAAGCTTTGGAAGAAGCGCCTGAGCAAGCACCTAAGCCAGCTGCTAACAAATCTAAGAAACCATCATCATCTAAACCACAACAAGTAACTAAATCATCATTTGGTGACGACGATGATGAAGATGGCTCTTTCACTTTAGGTGACCAAATTGGCGATCAATTATCAAGCTTATTGAACAACGACGATCAAGAGTAAGCAAACCATATCTTTTAATTCATTAAAATGATAGCACCCAAACCCGCTGAAACGATTTTCTGTTTTTGTGGGGTTGGGTGTATGTTTTTGAAATGGTAAAATTATCAATATAGAATATTAAAACTCAAGAAAGAAGGTGAACGTTTATGACAAAACCGGTAGTAGCAATAGTTGGACGTCCAAACGTCGGAAAATCAACCATTTTTAATCGCATAGTAGGAGAACGTATCTCCATAGTAGAAGATGTTTCAGGCGTAACACGTGATAGAATTTATGCAAGTGCAGAATGGTTAGGGAAAGAGTTTACGTTGATTGATACTGGTGGTATAACGATGGAAGATGAACCGCTAAATGCGCAAATCAGAAATCAGGCTCAAATTGCTATTGAAGAAGCAGATGTGATTATTATGCTGGCTAGTATTCGTGAAGGTGTAACAGATGCCGATGAGCAAGTTGCGCCAATTTTATATCGTTCAGGAAAACCAGTCGTATTAGCTGTTAATAAAGCGGATAATCCAGAATCTAGAGCGTATAGTTATGAATTTTATTCTTTAGGCCTAGGAGATCCATTTCCAATTTCTGGTTCCCACGGCTTAGGGCTTGGAGACTTATTGGATGCGGTTGTTGCTGAATTTCCAGAAGATCTTGAAGAAGAATTTGATGAAGGAACAATCCGTTTTAGTTTAATTGGAAGACCAAACGTTGGTAAATCCAGCTTGGTAAATGCCATCATTGGTGAAGACCGAGTAATCGTTTCCGATATCGCTGGAACAACAAGAGAAGCCGTCGATACGAAATTCGAAACAGATGATGGGCGAGAGTTTGCTATTATAGATACAGCAGGTATTCGTAAAAAAGGTAAAGTCTATGAGAACACTGAAAAATATAGTGTCTTGAGAGCCATAAGAGCCATTGAAAGATCTGAAGTTGTCTTATGTGTCATCAATGCTGAAGAGGGCATTAGAGAACAAGATAAAAAAGTATTTGGTTATGCTCATGAAGCGGGGAAAGGTATCATTATTGTTGTCAATAAATGGGATACGGTTGAAAAAGAAACAAACACACTTAGAGATTTTGAGTTAGAAGTTAGAGAAGAATTCAGATATTTAAGTTACGCTCCAGTTATCTTTGTTTCAGCAATTTCTAAAAAACGCCTAGATAAGCTTCCTGATATCATTGAACGCGTTTATAGAAATCAGCATCTACGTATTCAATCGTCTATCTTAAACGACGTGGTGATGGATGCTGTAGCAACTAACCCAACACCAACAGATAAAGGTAGAAGGCTTAAAATTTACTATACAACTCAAGTGAGTGTGAGTCCGCCAACTTTTATTATCTTTGTAAATGATCCGGAATTACTACACTTTTCTTATAAACGTTATCTGGAGAATAGGTTTAGAGCAACATTTGATTTTGAAGGTACGCCTATTCATATTATAGCACGTAGACGTACGTAGACAGCCTATCTGCTTATTTTGCTCGCACCTAGGATATCACTAGGTAAACAGCCTATAGACAGTGTAAGCTTCTGTAAATCGAAATTAAAAATTTCTTTATAAGTCAAGTGAAAAAGGTTATGACGAAAGAAATAAAGTTTAGTGATTCTTTTCAACAAAATCATTGCAGTATCAACGTTTCTATGGTATCTTTTTAAATGAAATGTCGTAAGAAGACTATTTCACCCAACACATTCATTTTATGTTTAAAGGGATGTTTTTGAAAGATCGTAAGTCACATCTGATGGCTTACATAGATCTTCTTATGAGGAGGTGAAAATGTACGATGGCTAATAAAGCAGAATTAATCGAAAAAGTTTCAGCAGCAACTGACCTTACTAAAAAGGACGCTACTGCTGCAGTAGAATCAGTATTCGAAACAATTAAAGAATCACTAGCTAACGGAGAAAAAGTTCAAGTAATTGGCTTCGGTAACTTTGAAGTTCGTGATCGCGCTGCACGTAAAGGACGTAATCCTCAAACTGGGGAAGAAATCCAAATCCCTGCAAGCAAAGTACCTGCATTCAAAGCGGGTAAAGCTCTTAAAGATGCAGTAAAATAGTACGTAGAAAAAGTATATACTTTTATAGAGTCGCTGTTCCTTCGGGGGACAGTGCTCTTTTTGTTTTAAGACCTAAATCTATATAGATAGACCAACACAATGAACTACAAAATACATAATTGCTTGAAGACTTTCAATCTAGCAATATAGCCCTTATTATTTGACAATGATGAGGGTGTCCTTTAGTCTAATAAGAGACAAAATTATAAGAAACTGAAGGGATGAGTGTTGATCAATGTCCTCCTTTACCAAAGAGGAAATTTTAAAGCAAGCTAAAGAGAAAGAGGTACGCTTCTTGCGTCTTATGTTTACAGACATAGATGGCATTATAAAAAATGTAGAAGTACCTATCAGTCAGTTAGAAAAAGTGATGGATAATGAAATTGCCTTTGATGGTTCATCAATTGATGGATTTGTAGATATAGATCAAAGTGATATGAAACTTCATCCAGACCTAGATACATGGTTAGTTTTTCCGTGGGAACTTGAAACTGTAAAGGGAACCATCGCCAGATTTATCTGTGATGTCTATAATCCGGACGGAACGCCGTTTGCTGGTGATCCAAGAAGTAACCTTCGTCGAGTGTTGAAAGAAATGAATGAGGCTGGATTTACAAAGTTCAATCTAGGACCAGAGCCTGAATTCTTCTTATTTAAACTAGATGAAAACGGGAAACCTAGTAAAACTTTAAATGACAATGGTGGATATTTTGATCTAGCACCAACTGACTTAGCAGAAAATTGTCGTAGAGACATTGTTTTAGAATTAGAAGCACTTGGCTTTGAAATTGAAGCTAGTCATCACGAAGTTGCTCCTGGTCAACACGAAATCGACTGGAAATATGCCGATGCAATAGAAGCTTGCGATAATATTCAAACATTTAAATTAATCGTCAAAACTGTAGCACGTAAACATGGATTACATGCGACATTTATGCCTAAACCAACAGCGAATATTAGTGGTTCAGGAATGCATTTCAATATGTCTTTATTTACCGAGAAAGGTAACGCGTTTTTTGATGAAGAAAATGTTGATCAATTAAGTCACACTGCTTATCAGTTTATCGCTGGTATATTGGATCATGCTAAGTCTTATACAGCTATCTGTAATCCAATCGTTAACTCATATAAACGATTAACGCCAGGATTCGAAGCGCCCGTATATGTGGCTTGGTCAGGTACAAACCGCACACCTTTGGTACGTGTACCTGCTTCTAGAGGTATGTCTACACGAGTAGAATTGAGAAGTGTCGATCCTAGTGCAAATCCTTATCTCGCTTTAGCTGTATTACTTAAAGCCGGATTAAAGGGAATTAGCGAAGCGAGAACGGCTCCAGAACCAGTTAATAGAGATATTTTCAACATGGATCAAATTGAGAGAAATGAAAATAACATTGAATCTCTACCTAGAACGCTATACGAAGCTGTTCAAAATCTTAAAGAAGATGAAACGATTAAAGATGCTTTAGGGCAGCATATTTTTGAACGCTTTGTCTCAGCAAAAGAGCAAGATTGGTCTAACTACTCACTTGCAGTATCTGAATGGGAAACAGAACGATATTTTGAATTGTACTAAGTTTGAAATCACAATTATTAATTAAATAAAAGAGCGATATATTGGCTTTAGTGGTTTATATAATAAATCACTTAAAGTTCTAGTATATCGCTTTTTTGTGTATATAAAAAAAGTGGTATAGTTCGTTTTGGTTAATTATCGTAATTTGATAAGGCTTTCATCTTTGGAATAAAAAGTAAATGCCCCTTTACCTTTTACTTGTTCAGTAGCGGTTGTTTCACTAACCGTTCAATGCTATTCTTCGTAAGTAATATTTGATAGCCAAAAGAGATAAACGAACCATCTAACTATTAGGAGGAAATAAATTGACAACTATTACTAGAGAGTACATAAAAGATCAGGTTAAAGAAAAAAATGTTCGTTTCTTAAGATTGATGTTTACAGATATATTAGGAATCATTAAAAATGTAGAAGTACCAATCAGTCAGCTGGATAAAGTATTGGATGGTCAAATGATGTTTGATGGTTCATCTATTGAAGGCTTTGTTCGGATTCAAGAATCTGACATGTACTTATGTCCAGATTTAAATACATGGCTGGTTTTTTCTTGGGAAACAGATTCTTCTAAAAAAGGAAAAGTTGCTAGATTGATTTGCGATATTAAAAATCCTGATGGAACTTCTTTCAGTGGAGATCCTCGTACAAATTTAAAACGCATTTTAAAAGAAGCAGAAGATATGGGCTTTACAGAATTCAACTTAGGGCCTGAGCCTGAATTTTTCTTGTTCAAATTAAATGAGAACGATGAAGTAACAGAAAACTTAAATGATAATGGCGGATACTTCGACCTTGCACCTAATGACCTTGCAGAGAACTGTCGTAGAGATATTGTATTAGAATTAGAAGATCTAGGTTTTGAGATTGAAGCTAGCCACCACGAAGTTGCTCCAGGTCAACACGAAATTGACTGGAAATACGCAAATGCGGTAGAAGCATGTGATAACATCCAGACTTTCAAACTAATTGTTAAAACAGTTGCTAGAAAATATGGTTTACATGCTACCTTTATGGCTAAACCGATCTTTGGAATCAATGGTTCTGGTATGCACTGTAACATGTCATTATTCAACGAAAATGGAAATGCCTTCTTTGATGAGAATGGTCCTATGCAATTAAGTGATACAGCGTATAAGTTTATGGCTGGTTTAATGGAACATGCTTCAGCTTTCACTGCCGTTACAAATCCAACAGTGAACTCATATAAGCGTTTAGTTCCAGGATACGAAGCACCTGTATATATTGCATGGTCTGGAAGAAACAGAACACCCATGATCCGTGTTCCAGAATCAAGAGGATTGTCTACTCGTCTAGAGGTACGTTCAGTGGATCCTACGACTAACCCATACCTTGCGCTTGCAGTCATGTTGAAAGCCGGCTTGGATGGTATTAAACGCGATTTGAAAGCTGTCGATCCAACAACGGATAATATCTATGAAATGGATACTACAGAACTGGATGATAAAGGAATTGAATCTTTACCAGGTAGTCTACATGAAGCTGTTCAAAACCTTAAAAAAGATCCAGTGATCAAAGAAGCGCTAGGGGAGCACATCTTTAATAACTTTGTAGCGACTAAAACAGTAGAGTGGGATCAATACAAAGCCACAGTAAGCCAGTGGGAAAAAGAACAATATTTGAACCTATATTAATCTGATGGGAGAGGATGCTGAAAAGCATCCTCTTTTTTTGATATCTTAGAAATAATTTCTGATAAGAGCCAACTTATATATTTTGACTTTATCGGACTGTCTATATAAAATCAGATTACATCTGTATTAGATTTTATAAGAACAAAAAAAGTCTACTACTTTTTAAAAGTAATAGACTTTAATGATGTATTGGTTTATACATAAAAAATTATAGAGTAGATTTTACGTTCTGAGAGGGATTCGAACCCCCGACCGTTCGCTTAGAAGGCGAATGCTCTATCCAGCTGAGCTATCAGAACAACAACAGCAACAGAGATTATTATATAAGGTAATTGAATAAAAGTCAACAGATATTCAAGAATTTTATTTTAATATACAAGCCTTCTTGTTTGTTGGACTGAAATTACTTTGATACTATTGGTTTAACAACAGTATTATTAGGAGGAAACAACATGAAAATAATCTCAACGTTTCAACTAGAAGAAGATGTTTCTAAAAAGATCAATGATCTTGAAATTGAAAATCAACTGATCAAAAAACACTTGACTGTATATACAAAAGAAGATCAAGTTCAGTCTCTAAGTAAAGATTTAGAAGTCAAAGTAGAAGGTATCGTTGAAAATGAAGTGTCAGTTGCCAATGCATCGGATACTTATGAATTAAATGATTCAGATGCAACATTATTTGCAGACACGATTCAACGTGGGGGATATGTGATCCTTCAAGATGATTCGAATAAGAAAACAAAAAGTCATAATGACAAAAAAGAGCCTGCTAGAGAAGATGAAGACGAAAAAGGCGATTTTGAAAAAGCAATCGATGATCATCTTTCAGCACCTGGTTTCGGAGTCGATTTCAAAGAGCCAGGAACAGATGCTGAAACACATGAGGATAACTTCAATCCTGACAATCATAGCCAAGATTTGAAACCAGAAAACTAATACCAGCTCTTTTCGATCTGAATGAGAAATAATTTTCGAAGAAGTGTTTAACATAGTATTAGAAAAGAAGGATCCAACTGCGGGTTCTTCTTTTTCTATTTCAGTAAAAGAGGTGAAGGACTAGTATGAAAGTCGATAAAGGAGACTGGCTAAAAATTCCTAATCTATTATCTTATTTTAGAGTTTTACTTATTCCAATATTTAGCTATATTTATTTAACGGCTACTACGATTGAAGATTATATGATTGCAGCGGGAATTTTGTTCGTATCTGGTTTAACAGATGCTTTAGATGGATATATTGCACGTAATTTTAATCAAGGAACGCAACTTGGAAAACTTATAGATCCAGTTGCGGATAAACTCACTCAGTTGGCTGTAGCAACTATGTTGTTTATAAAATGGCCGATTGTATTGTACTTACTTTTATTATTTATCATCAAGGAATTCAGTATATTCTTAATAAGTTATCTACTATTCAAAAAGAGAAAAATCATAGATGGAGCAAAGTGGTTTGGAAAAATTGGTACAATTGTTTTCTATGGTTGTATGTTCATACTGGTTATTATGCCGGAAATGGCAGAAAGAAACGTTATCGTACTGATTCTACTAACCAGTATTTTCCAGATTGTTGCTTTTGTAGGATATATGAATCTATTTTTCAATATGTATAAAGAGGTGCAATAAAAACTATTCAGGGGTTTACTTTTATATCTTTCCAAATGAATGATATAATGTAGGCGTTTAAAAGAGGAGGAATTTTATTGTTAAAGATTGGTATAGTGACAGGAACGATCAGAGAAAACCGTGTGAACTTGGACGTTGCAAGATGGGTTAAACAAGTAGCTATTCAAAAAGATGTAGCGGAATTCGAGATTGTAGATATTAAAGACTATGACTTACCTGTATTTGCAGAACCAACATCTCCGGCTTTTACAGATGAATTAGTCGAGCGTGAAAAGCAACTTCCATGGTCTAGGAAAATGGAAGAAAAAGATGGCTATATTTTTATCACTCCAGAATATAATCATGGCATTCCGAGTGCTTTGAAAAATGCACTGGACTTTCTATATGAAGAGTTAAATGACAAAGCAGCTGGAATTGTGAGTTATGGATCCTCCGGTGGGGTTCGCTCGGCAGAACAATTAAGAACAGTTTTGTCAGAATTCCAAGTAGCGCATGTTCGGACTAATCCAACTTTATCTATTTTCTACGATTTCGACTATCCGAAACTCAATCCTACCGAAGCACAAACAAAAACAGTAGAAACGATGATTGAACAATTGTTACCTTGGACAGAAGCTATGAGAGGCGTTCGAGATAAGAAAAGATCATAATTTTAAAAAGCATAAACTAAAAATGAATTAAGAGTTGTGAAATAATACGAATTCATATATTATTAAGAATAAACAAGTAGGTGATCATATGACAAGAAATGAAGACTCGTTAAAAGCTTTAACAACTATTTTAAGAGCTGCATCAAGTGTTGAAAGAGTCGTGAAAGAAGACATGGTATCTTATGGTTTGAACGCAACTGAATTTACCGTTATGGAATATTTATATAATCGAGGTAAACAGCCGATTCAAATGATTGGGAAGAAGATTTTATTGGCTTCAAGTAGTATCACTTATGTTATTGACAGACTTGAAGAAAAAGGACTTGTACAACGAGTCGCCGATGTGAAAGATAGAAGAGTCACTTTTGCTGAATTAACAGATAAAGGTCACCAGAAAATGACAGAGATTTTCCCCCAGCATGCTGAGACAATTGAAAAATTATTCAAAGAACTATCTGATAGTGATCTAAACAAGTTGAGAGCGCTACTTAAAGAAGTAGGATATAAAGCAGCTAAATTAATTAAATAAGTAGTGAGAGGACTAAATTCATGTCTATACATTCATTCAAACACATTTATAACGAACCTTTAATGGGCAACAAAACCATTTTCTTACTTTTACACGGTACTGGTGGAGACGAGAACGATCTAGTTCAAATTGCAAAACTCGTTGATCCTCAAGCGGGCATTTTGAGTCTTAGAGGAAATATTGACGAAAATGGTATGAACCGTTTCTTTGAAAGAAAAGCCATGGGCATTTTAGATGAAGATAGCTTGAAAGAAGAAACCATTAAGATGTATGATTTTTTAAATGCTGCTTCAGAAGAATATTCTTTTAATAAACAACAACTAGTCGTACTAGGTTATTCTAATGGTGCGAATATTGCTGGAAGTTTACTTTTTCACTATAAGGATGCTTTCTATCAAGGGATGTTGCTTCATCCGATGGTGCCATTGAGATCCGTTCAGTTACCAGATTTGTCAAACCAAAGAATTTTTATTGGAGCTGGTGAAAATGACCCGATTTGTCCCCCAGAAGAAACAAAAGAGCTTGAGCAATTATTGAAACAAGCGAACGCAAGTGTTCAAATGTATTGGGGAAGAGATGGACATAGTCTTTCTAATGCAGAGCTTGAAGCAGCTTCAATGTGGTATGAAAATCTGTAAGGCGTCTTAGAACAGCAGATTCGAACCTTAGAATGACATTGATCGATTAAATGACAAATTTATGTTATAATAGATTAGAAACATTTAATATAGATCTGAAATTCTAAGACTAAGGAGATTTTTATGGCTAAAGAAAAAATTACCGATGAAGTTCAAGTTTTAGTTGAAACCGAACTTCGAAAAGGTGCCAGCAACTCCCGAATTGCTAATTTACTGGATTTGCCTTATAAAGAAGCTGTCGAGATTATTGAATCGATAAAAGAAGATCTGAGACCGGATATTGGTGACGAAATCGTCTTTTTCTTTAGAGATGAGCCAATGGAAGGTGTCATCGAAAAGTTGCTTATGAATAGCGCAATCGTTAAAATCAACTGGGATCAGTCAGCAGAAAGAATGCATGATTTGATGGAAGAAAAAACAGTTGTAAACTTCAAGGATATTGAAGGATTTAAAAAGCAAGTAAGCGACGAAGCAGAAGATTTAGATTAAACAGTGCAATCAAATAACTTGAAGACCTACTCATATTGAGTTGGTTTTCAAGTTATTTTTTTTTGCTAAATTAAAATATTCTTATTTTGAATTTTAATAAAGCATGATACTATGCGGTGTATGTAAGCTGATCTTAAGAAATAAATTTTTTCTTGACACTAATTCAAATGTATATTATATTTTGATAGTCAAATAATTTGATAATCAAAGTATATTGACTGAGTGAAGAAATGGAGGAGTTGGTGTGGATTCATTAGTTAATGAAATCAATAAATATCTTGTTACGATATTCAATGATGTATTGATGATTGAAGAGAAAACACTACAATCCAGTAGGTTTAAAGATGTTTCTATCAAAGAAATGCACACGATTGAAGCAATTGGGATGTACGACCAACTTACGACCAGTGAAGTAGCGAAAAAATTGGGCGTAACAGCTGGGACATTAACGGTTTCGGTCAATAACTTAGTGCGTAAAAATTACGTAGAAAGAGTACGTACTGATCACGATAGAAGAGTTGTAAAACTATCTCTTAGCCCTACAGGACGTTTGCTGTATAGACTTCATGATAAATTTCATAGGGATATGGTCAAGGAAACTATTGCAGAGATGGACAAGGATCAATCAGAAATTCTAATGCTAGGCTTGAAAAATCTACACGATTTCTTAGAGCATACAAAGGAGCAGTTACCGAAGTGAGTAATCAAGCGAAAGTTAAAATTTGTTCAGTTGGAAAATATATTCCTGAAAAGGTTCTTACAAATGAGGATCTGACAGAATGGTTAGATACTTCTGACGAATGGATTAGTTCACGTACAGGTATAAAGCAAAGACATATCAGCACGATTGAAAATACTTCTGATTTAGGCACGAGAGCTGCTGAAAATGCACTAGCTAATAGTGACATAGATGTCAGTGAAATTGGATTGATTATTGTCGCAACAATGTCACCTGATTCACAGTCACCGTCAGTAGCGTGTAAGATACAAGCAAATATTCAGGCAACGAATGCAATAGCATTTGACTTGAACGCTGCTTGTTCTGGGTTTGTGTATGCTAGTTCGGTTGCTGAAAAAATGTTGTCTGTTAGTTCCTATCGTTATGCACTAGTAATTGGTGCAGAAGTCATGTCTAAAGTAGTAGATTGGTCAGATCGATCCACAGCAGTGCTTTTCGGAGATGGAGCAGGAGCTATGTTACTTGAAAGAAACGATCATACTCAAAGCTTTATCAATGAAGACATTCATGCTGACGGATCTAGAGGAAGCGCGCTTACCTCTGGAGAAAGTTCGGTCCAGAATCCGCTGACTCCTGAAAAAGAAACGAATGCTCACCTGAAAATGAGCGGACGAGATATTTTCGACTTTGTTGTCAGATCTGTTCCAAAGAACATTAGTGAGGTCGTAGAAAAAAGTAAACTTCAGCTTGAAGACGTTGATTACTTTATATTACATCAGGCTAATGCTCGATTGATCAAAGCGGTGTCTAAAAAGTTAAAACAACCATTAGACAAGTTTCCTCAAAATATTCAGCATTATGGAAATACATCGGCGGCTAGTATTCCGATATTATTGGAAGAATTAATAGAAAATGGAGACATCCAACTCGGAAATAATCAAACTATCGTGCTAACTGGCTTTGGTGGCGGGTTAGCATGGGGATCACTGTTAATCAAACTATAAAAAAATTTGGAGGAACAAAAAATGTCAACTTTCGAAACTATTCAAGAAATCATCGTGGATCAATTAGATAAAGAAAAAGAAGAAGTACAATTAAACACAAACTTCCGTGAGGAATTAGAAGCAGACAGCTTAGACTTATTCCAAATCATCAACGATATTGAAGATGAATTTGATATCAAAATTGAAACTGAAGAAGGATTAAACACTGTTCAAGATATCGTTAAATATGTAGATGAGCAACTAGCTTAATTAATATTTAGAAGGGAGCTCCTATATGAGTCAGGCACTAATGGAAAAAATTGGAATTAACTATCCTATTATTCAAGGAGCAATGTCATGGGTAGGAACACCTAGCTTAGCGGCTGGTGTCTCCAATGCTGGTGGATTAGGCATGATAGGGGCTGGTCATGAGCCGGGAGAATTCGTACGCAAACTGATCCGTGAAACTAAAGAAATGACAGATAAACCTTTTGGAGTGAACGTTCTTCTTCTATCGCCTTATGTTGATGAAGTGGTTGAAGTGGTTTGCCAAGAAAAAGTTAAAGTTATTTCTACAGGTGCGGGAAGTCCGGGTAAATACATGAAGAAGTTCAAAGAAGCTGGTATCGTGGTCATTCCTGTTGTCGCTTCGGTTGCTCTTGCAAAACGAATGCAAAATGACGGCGCAGACGCAATTATCTGCGAAGGAATGGAGGCCGGTGGACATATCGGTAAATCTACAACTATGACACTTGTTCCTCAAGTGGTTGATGCAGTTTCGATTCCTGTAATCGCTGCAGGTGGTATTGCAGACGGAAGAGGTGTTGCAGCTGCCATCATGTTAGGAGCTTCAGCTGTACAGCTAGGTACTAGGTTTGTTGTAGCTACTGAAAGCATCGCCCATGAGAACTTCAAGAAAAGAGTCATAAAGGCTAGAGATATTGACACCGTTGTTACGGGCCTAATTACCGGACACCCAGTTCGAGTGTTAAGAAATAAACTAACACGAGAGTATCTGCAAGTTGAAAAAGAAATCACAAGTGACGAAAATCCAGATTTTTCTAGGCTAGAAGAATTAGGAAAAGGCGCACTGAGACGAGCAGTTGTTGAAGGGGATAAGGATACAGGTTCATTTATGGCAGGACAGAGTGCTGGACTAGTTAATAAAGAACAA
This sequence comes from Marinilactibacillus sp. GCM10026970, assembly GCF_042660675.1. Lineage (NCBI taxonomy): Bacteria > Bacillati > Bacillota > Bacilli > Lactobacillales > Carnobacteriaceae > Marinilactibacillus > Marinilactibacillus sp. GCM10026970. The sequence goes on along the minus strand of NZ_JBHSUL010000034.1, from coordinate 95,585 downwards.
TCGTGTAAAGAAATTGTAGAAGAACTCATGCAAGAATACAAAGAGTTAACCTCTAATCCAGTAGTATTTGCATAAAAAAAGGCCATCTATACTTTGAAAAAATCAAAGTATAGCGGTCTTTTGATTATAAGGGGAATGTAAATTGTACATAAGCGCTAATCATCGCTTTCTTATTTTTGACATTCCCTTGAAATAATCAACAAAAGAACGATAAAGCTTTGTAGTAGAAAGGATATCTATAATATGTCTACAGCATTTTTATTTAGCGGGCAAGGCGCTCAATACGATGGTATGGGTAAAGAATTATATGATCAATATGGAAGTGTAAAGCAAACGTTTGATAAGGCAAGTGAAGCACTTTCGATAGATATAGCTGAATTAGCTTTTAATCAGAATGAGAAATTACATTGGACACCATTGACGCAGCCAGCCATTTTAACGTTAAGTCATGCGATTGAACAATTGATGCAAGAAGCCGGAATCAAACCCGATATGGTAGCTGGATTGAGTTTAGGTGAGTATACTGCACTGGTTTCCTCAGAGGTTTTTACATTTGAAGATGCAGTAAAGCTTGTTCATAAAAGAGGACAGTTTATGGACGAAGCCGTCCCAGAAGGTGTAGGCGCAATGGCCGCAGTTATGGGATTAGAATCTGAAGTCGTTGAAAAAATATGTGACGAGATCAGTGAGACGCATTATGTGCAAGTAGCAAATTATAATATGCCAGGTCAAATTGTTGTAGCTGGAATACAAGCTGGTGTCACTCAAGCCATTAAAGAGCTTGAAGAGGCAGGTGCTAAAAAAGTGATTCCGCTTAACGTAAGTGGCCCTTTCCACACAAAATTACTTGAGCCCGCAGCGAAAAATTTGGAAGTAGAGCTAAAAAATATTAGAACAAAAGAATGTCTCTATCCTGTATACAGCAATACGAATGCGAGAGCTTATGAAAATATAGACGAAGTTATACCGACACTAGTTCAACAAGTAATGTCTCCTGTAAGGTTTGAACAGATGATTCGTCAGATGATCAAAGACGGAGCGGATACTTTTGTAGAATTAGGACCGGGCAAAACGTTGAAAACATTTGTTAAAAAAATAGACCGTAGTGTTTCTGTTATGAATGTAGAGAATGACAAGCAATTGCATAAAGCAATTGAAGCGCTTGCGCATACCAATTAAATAATTAGAGGTGAAAAAGTGGTAGATAAGATTAAAACGGTTATCGTTACAGGAAGTTCACGAGGCATTGGAAAAGCTATTGCTTATGCTTTTGCTAAAGAAGGCCACAATATTGTATTGAACGGTCGTAAAGAAATTTCAGAAGAACAAATTTCTGAGTTAAGTGCATTCGGTGGAGAGATTTTCGCTTGTGCTGGAGACATCAGTGATCCAGAGTTTGCAACAAAGTTAATAAAGGATACGAAGAAAAAATTTGGTAGTGTGGATGTTTTAGTGAATAATGCTGGGATCACGAGAGACAATCTACTATTAAGAATGACCGAAGAAGAGTTCGATCAGACGATTGATATCAACTTAAAAGGTACATTCTATACAACCAAAGCGGCTTCAAGGTTTATGCTTAAGCAAAAAAGCGGAAGCATTATCAATCTAGCGAGTGTTGTTGGACAAACAGGGAATGCTGGACAAGCCAATTATGCTGCAAGTAAAGCTGGAATCATTGGTTTCACTAAATCTGTGGCTAGAGAATTAGCTCCAAGAGGGATTACAGTAAATGCAATCGCTCCAGGATTTGTCGAATCTGATATGACAGATGTATTAGCAGACACAGTCAAAGATACCATTATGACTCAAATCCCATTACAAAGATTGGGTCAACCGGAAGAAGTGGCAGAAGCTGCTTTGTTCTTAAGTAAACAAAACTATATTACCGGGCAAGTCATTAATGTTGATGGCGGAATGGTAATGAACGGATAATTAGGAGGATATTAAAATGCGTAGAGTAGTTATAACTGGCCTAGGAGCCGTGACACCTTTAGGAAATAATGCAAATGATTTTTGGGATGGGTTAAAGACAGGTAAAAACGGAATTGGTCCATTAACTAAATTTGATGGAACGCCTATTAATGTTCATGTAGCAGGAGAAGTTAAAGATTTTGTTGCAAAAGAGAGAATGGATGGCAAACTTGCTAAAAGAATGGATGTATTTTCTCAGTATGGTGTTGTAGCAGCGCTTGAAGCTATGGAAGATTCTAAGTTAGACGTTGATTCTATTGATGCAAGTCGTCTTGGTGTAATGGTAGGATCTGGTATCGGTGGATTAAACGCGATGCAAAGTCAAATCATTAAAATGCATGAAAAAGGTTTAGACCGTGTAGCACCTTTCTTCGTACCGATGGCGATTGGTAACATGGTAGCAGGAAATATTTCAATTGCTACTGGTGCCAAAGGACCAAACTTATCCATTGTTACAGCATGTGCTTCTGGTAACAACTCTATTGGCGAAGCCTTTAGAAATATCAAACATGGCTACGCAGATTATATGCTTGCGGGTGGTGCTGAAGCAAGTATCAACGAAATCGGAATGTCAGGGTTTGCTGCCTTAACTGCCTTATCAAATGCTGAAGATCCAGATAGAGCTTCAATGCCATTTGATAAAGATCGTCAAGGCTTTGTTATGGGTGAAGGTGCTGCGGTACTCTTGCTTGAAAGTCTAGAGAGCGCTCAAGAACGTGGCGCAAAAATCTATGCTGAAATCGTAGGTTATGGTGCAACTGGAGATAGTTATCACATGACTGCTCCGACACCAACTGGTGAAGGCGCTGCTAATGCGATGATTCAAGCAATGAAAGAAGCCAATATTGAGCCTGCTCAAGTAGGATATATCAATGCTCACGGAACATCTACCCCTGCAAATGATTCTTCTGAAACAGTAGCACTCAAGAGAGCTCTTGGAGAAGAAGTAGCATACAATGTACCGATTTCAAGTACAAAAGGTAGTACAGGTCACCTTTTAGGTGGAGCAGGAGCCATTGAAGCAGTAGCTTGTATTAAAGCATTGCAAGAAGGTATCCTTCCTCCAACAATCGGTCTTGAAACAGCAGATGAAGATTGTGATCTAGATTATATTCCCAAAGAAGCAAGACAAAAAGAAATCATGTATGCTTTAAATAACTCATTAGGCTTCGGAGGGCATAATGCAGTTACTTGTTTCAAAAAATGGGAGGATGCTTAACACATGGACTTTGGACAAATCAAGGAACTTATTGAAAAAATAGATGCTTCAAGTTTGAAAATCTTTGAATTATCGAATGAAGCGGTATCCATCAAAATGAGTAAGAATGATACAGCAGCTGTTTCTAATGAAGCGCCGCGACCATCAGAAGTTGTTGCGCCTAAACCAGTGAGCAACGCTTCAAACGCGACTGACATGGTTTCGACAGTCAAAGAAGAAGTTACACCAGTCAGTGAAGATTTAGAAGGCGTTCATGAAGTGACAGCCCCTATCGTGGGAACTTCCTATCTTGCTTCTTCTCCAGACAAGCCTGCTTTTGTTAAGGCTGGAGATGTTATCGAAAAAGGTCAGCCTTTAGTCATTATTGAAGCAATGAAAGTCATGAATGAAATTAAAAGTGATGTCAGTGGGACAGTCCACAAAGTATTAGTTGAAGATGGTCAGCCAATCGAATTTGGGCAACCGCTCGTTCAAATTAAAGACGTAAAATAAACACAATTATGTAAAAAAACAATCCAAACTAACTATTCGAGGAGCATTTAAAAATGACTACTATGAACATCAAAGAAATCCAAGAACTAATTCCAAACCGTTATCCAATTTACTTTATTGATAAAGTAACTGAAATGATTCCTGGTGAACACGTTACAGCGATCAAAAATGTTACAATCAATGAAGAATTTTTCCAAGGACATTTCCCTGGCGAACCTGTAATGCCAGGTGTCTTAATTGTTGAGAGTCTAGCTCAAGCTGGATCGATTCCTTTACTGAAATTGGATCAATTCAAAGGGCAAACAGCGTATTTAGGTGGACTAAACAAAGTTAAATTTAGAAAAAAAGTTGTTCCAGGTGATATTTTGGAATTAAAAGTAGACATCGTTAAGCTTAAAGAATATGCTGGTATCGGAAAAGGTGTCGCATATGTTGATGGGAAAAAAGTTTGTGAAGTTGAAATGACGTTCATTATTGGCCGTTAAAAACTTTGTTTTAAAACACCTTACAATCTATTCTATATAGATTTACAATTTTGATTTTAAGGAAGGTCATATAATGTTTCAAAAGATATTGATTGCCAATCGAGGAGAAATAGCCGTTCGAATTATCAGAGCCTGTCAAGAAATGGGTATTCAAACAGTTGCTGTTTATTCAGAAGCAGATGAAGATGCACTACACATGCAACTTGCGGATGAAGCAGTTTGTATCGGACCAGCTAAAGCAAGCGACTCTTACTTGAATATGCAAAATATTTTAAGTGCTGCTGTGATTACTGGAGCACAAGCCATTCACCCAGGGTTTGGATTTCTTTCTGAAAATAGTACCTTCGCTGCAATGTGTGAAGAGGTCAATATTGTTTTTATTGGCCCTGATAAAGAAACCATCGATCAGATGGGGAACAAGGCAAATGCGCGTGAAATGATGCGTAAAGCAAATGTACCGATCGTACCTGGTAGTGATGGTTTCTTAGTCACTGATGAAGAAGTGCTTGAAACAGCAGAAAAGATTGGATATCCTGTTATCGTAAAAGCGGTAGCTGGCGGTGGCGGAAAAGGTATGCGCGTTGTTGAATCCGAAGCACAATTGATTCAAGCATTCAATCATGCTAAATCCGAAGCGAAAGCTGCCTTTGGTGATGACCGTATGTATATGGAAAAAATCATTTCTCCTGCTAAACATATTGAGATTCAGTTACTTGGTGACCATCATGGTCATGTAATTCACATTGGTGAAAGAGATTGTTCCATGCAACGTAACCACCAGAAAATTCTTGAAGAAGCACCTTCTCATGTACTGTCAGAAGAACAAAGAGAAGAAATTGGCGCTGCGGCAGTAAGAGCTGCTGAATACGTAGGGTACAAAAATGCTGGAACAGTAGAGTTTTTAATGGATGATAACGGAGCTTTTTATTTCATGGAAATGAATACTAGAATCCAAGTAGAACACCCGATTACCGAAATGATCTCAAATTTCGATATCGTTCAAGAACAGATAAAAATAGCGAATAACGAACCTTTGTCAATAGATCAAAATACACTTCAGTTAAGTGGTCATGCACTAGAGTGCCGAATCAACGCTGAAAATCCTGCTTTCAACTTTGCACCCTCACCAGGGGTTATAAGCTACTTGAATCTCCCTTCTGGAGGAAATGGGTTAAGAGTTGACACTGCATTATTTGCTGGTGGAGAGATTCCACCTTATTATGATGCTATGATTGCTAAAGTCATTACGCACGGTAAGACGAGAGAAATTGCCATTGCTAAGATGAAAAGAGCGTTAAAAGAAATGATCGTCGAGGGGATACAGACCAATTTACAATTCCAGCTTGATCTGCTTGATGACGAAACATTTTTAAGTGGTAAGTATGATACAGAGTATCTTGAGAAAAGTTTTATTCCTAAATGGCAGAATGAGTTAGAGGAGGGATAAGTATGCGCCTTTTTAAAAAGCGTCCTTACATTTCTATACAAAAAGCAACACAGGACTCTGAAAGAGCGCCTTTTGTTCCTGATGGTATGTTCGTCAAATGTCCTAACTGCAAACAATCCATCTATTCAAAGGATTTAGGAAACGAAAGAATTTGTCCTAACTGTCAGTATGCTTTTAGAATCAGTGCGCAGGAGCGAGTAAACCTGACAATTGATGAAGGTACTTTTGTGGAGTGGGATGAAGATGTCGTATCGACAGATCCACTTAATTTCCCAGGTTATGATGAAAAACTGAAGAAAGCTCAAATCAATTCAGGATTAAGAGAAGCGATTTTGACTGGCGAGGCTAAAATCAGTGATCATAAATTAGCAATCGGTATTATGGATTCTAATTTTATTATGGGAAGCATGGGTCAGGCTGTTGGTGAGAAAGTCACACGTTTGTTTGAAAAAGCAACAAAAGAACAGTTACCTGTCGTTTTGTTTACGGCATCAGGTGGAGCTAGAATGCAAGAAGGAATTTTATCTCTGATGCAAATGGCTAAAACGAGTGCTGCAGTTAAGAATCATTCAGATAAAGGATTGTTGTACTTAACTGTGCTAACAGATCCAACAACAGGTGGCGTAACAGCTAGTTTTGCAATGCAAGGTGACATTATTCTAGCTGAACCAGGCGCTTTGATTGGTTTTGCTGGTAGAAGAGTGATTGAGCAGACAATTAAAGAGTCTGTGCCTGATGACTTTCAATCAGCTGAGAAAGTGCTGGAAAATGGATTTGTCGATCATATTGTACCGCGTAAAGAGCTAAGAGATATGATTGGTAAACTATTGAACATGCATTTACCTTTAACTCGTTGAACGTAGTTTTTGTAAACGATCGATTCGAGTGCAAGAGAGTATATATTTAAGAAAAAGAGGTGGTCACATGGCAGAGGCAATAGATATCGTATCCATTGCTAGACAAACAGACCGCATCACTACGACTGAATTGATTGAAGCGATATTTGACGACTTTGTAGAACTTCATGGGGATCGCTCCTATAAAGATGATACTGCAATCGTTGGTGGGATCGGGATGTTAAACGGACAACCCGTAACGGTTATCGGTAATCAAAAAGGTCACGATCTTGAAGAAAATATGAAAAGAAACTTCGGTTCTCCACATCCTGAGGGGTATAGAAAATCTCTTAGACTGATGAAACAAGCTGAGAAGTTTAATAGACCGATAGTGACATTCGTCAATACTTCAGGAGCATACTGTGGTGTAGAAGCTGAAGAAAGAGGTCAAGGCGAAGCGCTAGCTAGAAATCTTCTTGAAATGAGTAATCTTTCAGTACCTATTTTATCGGTTATTATCGGTGAAGGTGGTAGTGGTGGTGCACTCGCTTTAGCAGCTGGAGATCAAGTTTGGATGATGGAATTTTCTATTTATTCTATTTTATCTCCAGAAGGTTTTGCATCAATTCTTTGGAAAGATTCGAAACGTTCTGGTGAGGCAGCTGAAATCATGAAGCTGACTTCATATGATTTACTGGAATTAGGCGTAATTGATCGAATTGTTTATGAAAATGATGATCATGGTAAGATAGAAAGTAGCCACGTATTAGCGTCTATGAAGGAAGATATCATAAAAGAGCTTGCAACGTTATCTAAATTACCAACAGATGAATTGATCCAAAAAAGATATGAACGTTTCAGAAAATTTTAATAAGCGTTCGTTTAAACCGATGAGTATTCAAAACTCATTGGTTTATTTTTTTATTTGAGAAATAGCTTATTCTCATTATAATAAAGGAACAGAAAGAAGGGATAGCCTATTGGTGAGAAAATAGAGTTTCCAAAAAACTATGAGCGGTATCTTTTAAAAGCAGAAAACCATCTAAAACTTAATGAGTTACCTAAAGCATTAGAAGCCATCAGACGGGCATATGAACTAAAAAGAGAAATTGAGGGAAATTTACTGTACGTAACCATTCTGATACAAGCGGAAAAGTATGATGAAGCATATGATATGACAGCAGATTTCGAAGAACAATATACGCAAGACCCCGAGTATGGATCGCTATTTATGTTTCTTCTGATCAAAACTAACCAATTAAATGAAGCTGAAAAGTTTCTTAAACAGTTGAATCAAGTAGATTCTTTAATGGAATCAGAGAGAACGAATTTAAGAGAACAACTGGATGAAGCACTTCTTATTGAGGAAGAAAAAATAAACGTTCGAAAATTAGAAGTACTGAAAAAGCTATACGCCTTTTCAGAATTTACTATAGAGGAACAGCTAAATTTAATTGGAGAGTCTGTAATCATCGAAAACAAAGAATTATCTGGCATTGTGAATAGTTTGTTTGGCAATCCTTTTATAGACGAACACATCAAGGCTTTGTTTTTACAGCGATTGATTCAGAGTAGATACGAAGCGAGCGTCACATTGAATGTATTAGACCATGAAGTCACGGTGAATCCGAATACCATGGAAGAATTTGACCAAAATCCGCTGATTGAAAGCTTGAACTTAGAGCTTGAGAACGTTCTTGAAAAAGATCCTAGCTTAATGATGATGATCAAACCGGAACTTAATCGACATCTTTTAAGGTTATATCCAATGATTGATACAATCGTTGAAGATGTTAAAGGTTGGGTTGATATTTATGTGGACCGTTATGCTTTCGAAGAATCTGTTAAATTTACTGAATCAAACAGATCAGATGAAAAGATCAGAATGAAAAAATGGATTGATGAAATCACTTTTGAAAACACTTGATTTGTGCGGTTTGTATTTACTTTTAGTCTAAACTATTGTATGATAACCTAGTATGCGTAATATGCTAAGTGAATAAGATGTCAAAAAAATTCGAGCTTGATTTCATATCGATCTTGGAGAGAATAGGTTAAATTTTATTGAATTTGACAAGTGTCTCACTTAATTACAGATAATAAAAAAGAATTTCGGAGGGTAAAATAGTTATGGCAACTAATTTTGAAAAAACAGGTGCTACATCTGGACGTTTAACATTTTCAATTGATCAAGAAACAGTGAAAAATGGATTGGATCAAACATTCAAGAAAGTTCAGAAGACTCTTAATGTTCCAGGATTCCGTAAAGGCCGCGTTCCACGTAAAATGTTCAACCAAATGTACGGAGAAGCTGCATTGTATGAAGATACATTGAACGACTTATTACCAGATGCTTACTCTAAAGCAGTTGAAGAAGCTGGAATCGATCCAGTAGCTCAACCAAACATTGATATTGAATCAGTTGAAAAAGGTCAAGACTGGAAATTAGTAGCAGAAGTTACTTTGAAACCAGAAGTAGAGCTTGGACAATATAAAGAATTAGAAGTAACAAAACAAGACCGTGAAGTTACTGACGAAGCAGTTGAAAAAAATCTTGAAACTCGTCGCGAAAACTTAGCGGAATTAACAGTTAAAGATGCTGCTGCTGAAAATGGCGATACTGTTGTAATCGACTTTGAAGGATTCAAGGGAGATACTGCTTTTGATGGTGGAAAAGGAGAAAACCATTCATTAGAATTAGGTTCAAACTCATTCATTCCAGGATTCGAAGAACAACTTGTAGGCGTTAAAGCTGGAGAAGAAAAAGACGTAACGGTTACTTTCCCTGAAGAATATCAAGCAGAAGACCTAGCTGGTGAAGAAGCTGTATTCAAAGTTAAAGTTCACGAAGTTAAGTCCAAAGAACTTCCAGAACTAGATGATGAGTTTGCTAAAGATGCTGACGAAGAAGTTGAAACTTTAGATGAACTTAAAGCTAAAATTCGTAAAAACTTAGAAGAAGGCCGCACAAATTCTGCTAACGACGCTCGTGATGACGAAGCTATCCGTAAAGCAGTTGAAAATGCTAAAATTGAAGAGATTCCTCACGAAATGGCTCATGACGAAGTACACCGTCAAATGGACATGTTCTTGAACAATCTACAACAACAAGGTATTTCTCCTGAAATGTACTATGAAATGACAAATTCAACTGAGTCTGATCTTCACAAGCAATTTGAAGGCGAAGCAGAATTTAACGTTCGTACAAACCTTGTTTTAGAAGCAATTGTTGAAGCTGAGAAATTAGAAGCTGATGAAGCTGATATTGAAAAAGAAATCAAAGATTTAGCTGGTCAGTACAACATGCCTGAAGAACAAGTACGTAGCGTACTGTCTCCAGACTTATTAACTAGAGATATTTCACTTAAAAAAGCAATCGATTTGATTACTTCTTCTGCGAAAGAAACTTTAGAGCCAACTGAAGACTCAGCTGAATAATCAACAAAATTAGATTAGTTGATCTTACGACAAGTTTCTCTTAAATGAGTCAACTGATTGTAATTATATGAAAAGGGAATGCTATTGCAGCATTCCCATTTTTCATAATAAAAGTAGTCTTTATATAGAGTCACAGTATTGGCAAGCACACATGTTCTATGTTACTATATGAAAAGTGAGAAGATTTTGAAGAATTGAGGTGAACCTGCCATGTTTGATAATGATGAAGAACAATCTGGAAATATCTCTTGTTCATTTTGTGGTAAATCACAAGACCAAGTTAAGAAGATTGTTGCAGGTCCAGGAGTATACATTTGCAACGAATGTATAGATCTTTGTAAAGAGATTATGGATGAAGAATTTAATAAACAAGTTTACACTGAAGATACTGAGGTTCCTAAACCTCAAGAAATTAAAGCAATTCTAAATGATTATATTATTGGCCAAGATGCCGCTAAAAAAGCTTTGTCTGTTGCTGTATATAATCATTACAAACGCGTTAATAACTTATCAAATCAAGAAGATGATGTTGAATTGCAAAAAAGTAATATCTGTTTGATTGGTCCTACAGGGTCCGGTAAAACTTATCTTGCTCAAACACTAGCTCGTATCTTGAATGTACCATTTGCTATTGCAGATGCTACGAACTTAACAGAAGCTGGTTATGTTGGTGAAGATGTAGAGAACATCCTGTTAAAGCTGCTTCAATCTGCTGACTATGATGTTGAACGTGCACAGTATGGTATTATCTACGTAGATGAGATTGATAAAATTGCCAGAAAATCTGAAAATGTTTCGATTACTCGAGATGTAAGTGGTGAAGGTGTTCAACAAGCCTTGCTGAAAATTTTAGAAGGAACTACTGCAAGCGTTCCTCCTCAAGGTGGACGTAAACATCCTCATCAAGAACTGATTCAAATCGATACAACAAATATTCTCTTTATCGTTGGTGGCGCTTTTGACGGAATTGAAACGATGGTCAAAAATCGTCTTGGAGATAAAGTGATTGGATTTGGTGCTTCCAATACTCGCAAAGGATTCGATGAAAATGCTAGTATGATGCAACAAATCATTCCAGAAGACCTACTAAAATATGGTTTAATACCAGAGTTTATCGGTCGTCTTCCAATTACTGCTGTTCTTGAGAAATTGACGGAAGAAGATCTAGTCGAAATTCTGACCAAACCTAAGAGTGCATTAGTTAAGCAATACATGAAATTGATGCAACTTGATAATGTGGAGTTAGAGTTTGATGACCAAGCATTAAAAGAGATTGGTAAGAAAGCGATAGAACGAGATACAGGTGCTAGGGGTCTTCGCTCGATCATTGAAAGTATCATGATGGAAATCATGTTTGAAGTACCAAGCCGAGAGGATATTCAAAAAGTAATCATTACGCCAGAAGTAGTCATTGGAACGGGCAGTCCCGTCTATTACAATCACGATGGAGAACTGGTTACTGTTTAAAAATGTTTAGGAAAGATGTCTCTTATTAGGGACATCTTTTTTTACATTAACAGTTCTATCTTTGTCACACGTTTGTAACATAAGATAGATGTATGACACACTCTTTAAATAAGTTCTTTAAAAAATTTTTGATTATGATATACTTATACAGGACTATATCAATCGAAATAAATAATATTTAGGAGAAAAATAAATGAATACAGACAAAATTCATTATGCAGAAATCGTTATAAGTGCAGTTTCTCCAAGCCAGTATCCTGATGATGGACTTCCAGAAATTGCATTAGCTGGACGATCTAACGTAGGTAAATCTTCTTTTATCAATACAATGGTAAATCGAAAAAAATTAGCGAGAACATCTGGTAAACCAGGAAAAACGAGAACTTTAAATTACTTTAATATAGAAAACTCATTGTTTTTTGTAGACGTTCCGGGATACGGTTATGCAAAAGTCTCGAATGCGGAACAAAAAAAATGGGGAGACATGATGAATATTTATTTCTCAAGCAGAGAAGAACTGACTTTAAGCATTCTGCTTGTTGACTTAAGACATCATCCAACAGAACTTGATATTCAAATGTATGATTTTTTGAAGTACTATGATTTACCTGTATTAGTTGTAGCGACTAAGGCAGACAAAATCAAGAAATCAAGACGAAATAAACACATCAACCAAGTTGTTCAGACTCTTCAATTAGCTACTGAAGATAAAGTCATCATGTTTTCTTCCGAAACACGGGAAGGAAGAGAAGAAGTCTGGAATGAAATACTTGCTAGTACAAGGAATGATCATAATTGAAACTATTAATGTATGGTGTAAATCAAGATACCGTATCTATTGATGATATCGATCGATATAAACTTAGTGAGCAAGAAAAGATGACGCATCTAGAAGATATTAGCGCATTTCCAGGAGTACAGGAAGTGTGTATTATATCTTCAGAGGTACGTAGCGAGTACTATTTGAATGTTGACGAAAAGAGTTTCAAGCATGGTGATCTTTTAAGATATCTGTCTAAACACACGGGTAAGCCTTTAAAAGAAATCATTTTAGAAACTTATAGTAAATTCAATAAAGATGTGATCAACCATTTATTATCAACTTTAAGTGGAATGGAGACTAAAGCTAAAGGTTCTCTCGCGACGCTAAAATATGCTGAAGCCGCTATGAAATCAGCTGAAGAGAAAAATGTTCTAGGCAATGTCCTTAGAAAACTATTCCAAAAAGCTATTGATTTTTCTAAAAAAATGCGTATATCTGAAGCCATGCGTCCTCTCTATCTGACAGAACCTTCTAAAACAATTGAGATACTTAAAGATAAATTGGATTCACTTTCAGAACAAAAATTTGTGCTGTTTGGAACAGATTACGATACGATTCATTTAGCTAAGTTACTACTGGAGTTGAATGTAGAATCGATTACGGTGATCCATCAGGATGCAGAAATCAGTCAAAAAATGATCTCCACGCTAAAAGACTGGGTTCACTTAATAAATTTAGAAGAAAGACAGACCCGATTACATGCTGCAGATTTAACTTCTGTCGGATTTAGGTTCTGTAATGCGGATGGTATCATTGTTGCTTCTTCATTTGATAGTGAACTTCTATCTGAAGAACTTATGATGCGTATTGAAAATATACGGCAAACTGAGAAAAAACAGGTTGTAGTAGATTTCTCAGAGGAAAAACAGGAAACCTTTAACTTATTAGGTTCTCTTGTGCATTATGAAGCACCTAGTATGTATCATAATAATGATTTTTCAGATGAAGAGGTTGCGAATGCAGAACTCTTTTTCGAAGAAAATATGATGCAAGTAACTGAACGTTTCATGGAAGAGTACCAACAAATGACTGAATTGTCTTTGAATCAGGACCCGAATCGAGCTTATTTCAACTTAGCAGTTGGTTCAGAGGGATCCTTTGACTCAATATCCAGGCCATCAAAAGCTTAACCGTTAGTTGAAGGCTGACTGGTGCTTCTAATGGATTGAATTGAATACAAAGAGAAGCGGGCTTGTCCCGCTTTTATTATGCCCTCATTTAAGATAATTAGTATTATAAGATGTAATAGTGTAAAATGAAAAACAAGAGTACTGCACAGGAGAGAAGGATTTATAGATGTCAATGTTTTTAGATCAAGTAAAAGTAAATGTTAAGGCAGGTAATGGCGGAGACGGCATGGTTGCTTTTAGACGTGAAAAGTATGTACCAGATGGTGGACCGGCTGGTGGAGACGGTGGTATCGGAGGAAACATTATCTTTGTGGTGGATGAAGGCCTTAGAACTTTAATGGATTTCAGGTACAATCGACACTTCAAGGCTAAAAACGGGGATAATGGAATGTCCAAAAGTAAGCATGGCCGCGGAGCTCAGGATCTTTATGTAAAAGTACCACCTGGTACGATTGTAAAAGATGCAGAAACCGGACAGATGTATGCTGACTTAGTCAATCATGGCCAAGAAGCTGTTATTGCAAAAGGTGGACGTGGTGGACGTGGGAATATTCGCTTTGCAACACCTCGAAATCCGGCACCGGAGATTGCTGAAAATGGTGAGCCTGGTGAAGAAAAAGAAATTGAGCTTGAATTAAAAGTTCTTGCTGATGTAGGTTTGATTGGTTTCCCATCTGTTGGTAAATCTACTTTGCTTTCTGTTGTTTCGGCAGCTAGACCAAAAATTGGTGCTTACCACTTTACAACAATCGTACCAAATCTTGGTATGGTAGAGACGGATGAAGGTCAAAGTTTCGTACTGGCAGATATGCCTGGATTGATTGAGGGTGCTTCTCAAGGTGTAGGTCTAGGTATTGAGTTCCTTAGACACATTGAGCGTACAAGAGTACTCCTTCATGTGGTCGATATGAGCGGAATCGAAGGAAGAGTTCCAATTGACGACTATATTACAATCAACAATGAATTAGAAGAGTATGATCTTAAACTAAGAGAAAGACCGCAGATTATTATTGCCAATAAAATGGACATGCCAGATTCTGCTGAAAATCTTCGTATTTTCAAAGAAAAATTAGATGAACTTGAAGGGTCATACGAACTCTTTGAAGTCTCAGCTTTATCTAAACGTGGATTAACTGCTGTATTATCTAGAACTGCTGAATTACTTGAAACGACACCTGAATTCCCACTTTATGATGAAGAAACTGAACAAGAAGAAAGAGTATTGTACAAGCACACTCCTTCAGTTGATCACTTCAATATCATGAGAGAACCTGATGGAACTTGGGTACTTTCAGGAGAAAAACTTGAAAAACTATATAAAATGACGAACTTTGCCCACGATGAATCAATCATGAGATTTGCTCGTCAGATTCGTGGAATGGGTATAGATGAAGCACTTAGATCAAAAGGTGCTAAGAATGGCGATATCGTACGAATTGATAACTTTGAATTTGAATTCGTCGAATAAAAATCATCAAGTTTGAATTAGAATTAGGGGACAGTTATGGATTTATTATTTTTAGGAACTGGGTCCGGTGTTCCGGCTAAACACAGAAATGTTTCAAGTATCGCATTGAAGTTGCTTGAAGAAAGAAACAGTATTTGGATGTTTGACTGTGGAGAAGCTACTCAGCACCAGATTCTGCATACTACTTTAAAACCTAGAAAAATCGAGAAAATATTTATTACGCATATGCATGGAGACCATATCTTTGGTCTCCCTGGTTTGCTAAGTAGTAGAGCTTTTCAAGGTGGAGAAACACCACTAACGATATATGGTCCGGTTGGCATTAAGCAGTATGTTCTATCCAGTCTGAGATTTTCAGCTACTCATATAAAATATCCAATAAAATTCGTTGAATTTAGCGATAATGAATGCATATTTCAAGATACACAATTTAAAGTAACAGTTAGAAAGCTCAAACATGGTATTCCTTCTTATGGATTTAGGATTGAAGAATCTGATCATGAAGGTACATTACAAGCGGATGCATTAAAAGCTGCTGGTGTACCTTTTGGTCCTATGTTTGGTAAACTTAAAAATGGCGAAACAGTTATACTTGAAGATGGTACGACTATTGATGGAAAAGATTTTGTAGGCCCTTCCCAAACAGGAAGAGTGGTTACAATTCTTGGAGACACAGTGAGAACAAATGCGAGTATCGAGTTGGCAGAAAATGCAGATGTGCTCGTTCATGAGAGCACATTCACGCATAAAGACGTTAAACTGGCAACAAGTTACAATCACTCAACGAATGTCCAGGCTGCCGAGACCGCTAAACAAGCAAATGCAAAAAAACTCTTATTGACGCATATTAGTGCTCGTTATTTGAGCAATGACGTTTATGAATTGCAAAAAGAAGCACAGAATATTTTTCCAGAAACTTATGTTATGCAAGATCTTAAAGAAATCTCTATCCCACTTGAAAGAGAAGGAGACGAACTTAAATGATGGAACTTAAAGATAAAGTCGTTTTAATTACTGGTGCTTCATCAGGAATTGGTGAAGAGATGGCATATGCTGCTGCTAGTAAAGGTGCAACCTTAATTTTATGTGCAAGACGAGAAGATAAACTTGAAGAAGTCAAAAATCGTTGCCTAAGTACGACGACTTCTGATGTGTATATTTATCCTCTAGATGTGTCCAATCCTGATGCAATTGAAGAAACAATGAATAAAGTTAAAACAGAAGTTGGTATTATAGACGTACTAATCAACAATGCTGGTTTTGGTCATACAGAAGAATTCATTAAATATGACTTAAATAAAGCAGAAAATATGTTCAGAGTAAATGTTCTGGGCGTTATGTACTTAACTCAACTAGCGGCTTTGCAAATGGCTGAAAAACAAAGCGGACATATTATTAATGTTGCCTCTATTGCAGGTAAAATAGCAACACCCAAGTCTGCCGTCTACTCTGCTACTAAATTTGCTGTAATTGGATTTAGTAACGCATTGAGGCTTGAACTGGCTCCACTGAATATCAAGGTAACAACAATCAATCCGGGTCCAGTAGACACTGCATTTTTTGATGAATTTGATCCATCAGGGAGTTATCTTGAAAAAATTCAGGCTTTTGTACTTACAAGCCAAGAAGTTGCTGAAAAAACTATCAATATCATTGGTACAAATAAAAGAGAAGTCACTTTACCACTAAGTTTGAACATTGCTTCTAAATTTTATTCTATGTTCCCTAGACTGGGAGATTATATCATTTTGAATAATTTCGATATGAAATAATTCACTATAAATGAAAAATTATACTTAACATGTTATTCTTCAATTAGAATATGTTAAAAGGGGATAAGAATAATGAAGAAACAATGGAGTTTTGTTGGTGCGTTTATTTTATTTTTATTGGTTGCGATTTTATCTGTATTGAATGTTGATCCAGTACCCATTAATTTTGGATTTGCATCATATGAATGGCCGTTGATTATCGTTATTTTAGGAGCTCTTCTTTTAGGAGCGCTTATTGCAACGTTATTGTCAACTGTTAAAATTTACCAAGAATCTAAAACACGTAAAGAAGCAGAAAAGTCTTCTATTCAAGCAAAAGAACACGAAAATGCTAGAGTAAATGAGTTAGAAGATAGATATAATAAAGAAATTGATCAGCTTAAACAAGAAATAAGAGTTAAAGAAAAAGCGCTTCAAACAGAAAAGTCTAAAAGCAAGACGAATGAAAGACCTATATCTGTAGAAGATGAAACTTTATAATATAAGATAGGAGAACCCTATGAATAAAGAAAAAATTGCTATTATGGCAGATTCCGGAGCAGATGTTCCTGAGGAGATTATAGAGAAATATGATATTAAAGTAATTCCCTTAAAGATTATCTTTAAAGACGGTGAATATACTGATAAGGTGAACATCTCAGCTGAAGAAGTATATAAACGAATGGAAAATGAAGTTCCAAAAACGTCTCTTCCGGATGGAGAAATCATTAAAGGAATTTTCGATGAAATCAAAGCTGAAGGATATGAAAAACTTCTAGCCATTACGATTTCAAGTGGTCTTAGTGGAACCAACAATATGGTTAGATTAGTTGCAAAAGACTATACAGGTCTTGACGTGTTTGTTTTAGATACTAAGAATATTGGTATTGGCTCCGGTTTATCCGTTGTTGAGGCTGCTCACCAGGTTGAGAAGGGGTTAACGTTTGAAGAAATCAAACAGAACCTTCAAATAAGTGCAAATAAAGCAAAAGTTTACTTCCATGTTCCAACGCTTGAGTATCTTCAAAAAGGCGGGAGAATTGGATTGGTTCAGTCAGTACTAGGAAGTGTATTGAACCTTAAGCCAATCATTACCTGTAATGAAGATGGAATCTATACTACAATCGCTAAAGTACGAGGGAAAGCTAAGTCTGTTAACAAAACAATCGAATTAGTTGAAACTTATGTTGCAAACTCTAAAAAGTACAATATAGGCGTTGCTTATGGTGGCGAGACAGCAATAGAGGAAGCCAAAGCGATTCGAGAAGATCTTAAGAAAAGATTGCCAAATTATGAACATATCTTTTTTGATCAGGTTAGTCCAGCACTCGGTGTGCATACAGGACCAGGTTTGATCGGGATAGGCGTCCAACTTCTAGACGAAAAATAGAATTAAAAGCAAGAGCTCTGGAGTAAGTATTGCCATTGCTCATGCTTTTTTTATTGTGAGAGTAATCGATTCAAGGAGTGGATATATTGACTTTTAAACAATCAAAGAAATGGATCATTAATTCTAAGAACGATTCAGAAAAAATACAAGAGCTTTCTGAACAATTAAATCATTCACCTTTTTTTATCAATTTATGCCTTAACAGAGGCTTGGAAACTAAGGAAGAAATCCTTAGATTTATTAGTCCAGATGAGTCTTGGTTTCATGATCCTTTTTTATTACATGATATGCAAAAGACTGTAGATAGAATTGCTGAAGCGATAGAATCTGGAGAGAAAATCATGATTTACGGAGATTATGATGCAGATGGTGTAACTAGTACAGCAATCTTGTACGAAACACTGGAATCCATTGGTGCAAACGTGGAGTACTTTATTCCCGATCGCTTCGTCGATGGATATGGTCCCAATTTACAAGCTTTTACCTATTTTCAAGAAAACGGAACACAACTGATTATTACCGTAGATAATGGGGTCGCCGGACATGAAGCCATCCAGAAAGTTCAAGAAAATGGTGTGGATGTTATTGTCACTGATCATCATGAAATACCTGATACGCTTCCAGCAGCTTTTGCAGTCGTTCATCCAAATCACCCAGGTGGTACTTATCCATTCAGCGATTTGTCTGGAGCTGGAGTCGCTTTAAAGCTAGCTACAGCCCTCTTAGGAGATTTGCCGATTGAACTACTAGATTTAGCGGCAATTGGAACAATCGCTGATTTGGTTTCCTTAACAGATGAGAACAGAGCGATTGTGGATTTTGGATTAAAAGCACTCAAGCAAACTCAAAGAGTAGGCGTTTTGAGTCTTTTTAATGCTTTGTCACTTTCTCTTAAGGAAATTGACGAAACAACTATCGGTTTCAAGATTGCTCCGCCAATCAATGCAATCGGTCGATTGGGAGACGCAACGCCTGTTGTAGAATTACTGACGACTTTTGATGAGGAAAAAGCACAAGAAATTGCGACTTTACTGGATGCTAAAAATAAAGAAAGAAAAGAGATTGTATCTAAAATATCAGGAGAAGCACTTGAACTTTTAAAAGAACAAGAAGCGTCTTCTATATATGTTTTAGCAAAAGAAGGATGGCACGAGGGTGTTTTAGGCATCGTCGCTAGCCGAATTGTCAACGAAACTGGGAAACCAGCTGTTATATTAAATATTAATCCTTCCACTCAAGAAGCTAAAGGTTCTGCTAGAAGTATTAAAGCTTTTAACCTCTATGAAAGTGGTAACAAAGTAAGAGCGTTATTCAAACACTTTGGTGGACACCAAATGGCAGCAGGAATGACTTTACCAGTCGATAATATCCAAGCATTGAAACAGTCGTTGAACGAAGAAGCAGAAAAACTTCAGGAAACAACAGAATTTATGGACGAATTGGCTGTAGAAGAAGAAAGTAAGATAAAAGACATCAGTGTGGATACAATCAAAGAGATTGAACTGCTGAAGCCCTTTGGAACAGATAATCCAAAACCAGTATTCCTTTTCTCAGAAGTTACACCGCTTGATGCTAGAGCCATTGGAGCCGATCGCACGCATTTGAAATTAAAAGTAGATCAAGAGGGGACGCCTCTTGATGTTATTGCGTTTAATTATGGATCAATCGCGGATGCATTAAAATCAGATACACCAATTTCAGTAGTCGGTACAGTAGAAATCAATGAATGGAATGGAAATAAAAAACCTCAAATGCAGTTAACGGATATGAAGTTTTTGAATCAAGTCATCATAGACAAAAGAACCACAGATTTAAAAAAATCAGATCTGCTGATGGAAGGCGTTACGTATCTTTTTTATGATAAGCAGAATTTTACTAAGTATAGTCCTTTTGTGACAGATAAATCAGATAGCCTATTGATTGCAACAACGGAGGATGCTTTGAATTTTGATGCTCAAAGAGCTTATGTCATCGTAGACTGCCCTGAGTCTATGGAACTAGTCAAAAATACGGTACTTCATAATGAAGAACAAACCTTATACTGTATCTTTTATACAAAAAGTAAGGATTATTTACTCGGCATGCCTTCAAGAGAACAGTTTGCTAGACTATATAAATTTTTAGCAAAACATAAAAATATTGATCTCAAAGAAAAAGGAGCATTACTTGCAGATTATCTAAAAATGGATAAAACGATTCTAAAATTCATAATCAGGGTGTTTTTAGAAGCCGGATTTGTTACAATAGAAGGCGGACTGCTCAGTGTGAATTCTGAGGCGAGTAAAATGGCTATTGAAGAGACGAAAGTTTACAAGCAGAGACTTGAAAATATCGCTGTGGAAGAAACCGTTGTTTATAGTTCATTCAAAGAACTGACAGAGGCACTGAAAAATTTAAAATAAATGCGTTTGTATAATAAAAGGAGACTTATAATGGATTTAAAAAATTATGTTGCAGATGTTCCCGATTTTCCACAGGAAGGTATTACTTTTAGAGATATCTCCCCATTGATGGCTGACGGAAAAGCATATAGTGAAGCGACTCAAAAAATCGTAGAATACGCTAAAGATAAAGAAGTAGATATGATTGTTGGACCTGAGGCAAGAGGTTTTATTGTTGGTTGTCCTGTAGCTTTTGAATTAGGGATAGGCTTTGCTCCATGCCGTAAAAAAGGTAAATTACCTAGAAAAACCATTGAAGTGAGCTATGGCTTGGAATATGGTAGTGACGTTCTTCAACTACACGAAGACTCAATTAAACCTGGACAAAAGGTCTTAGTATGTGATGACTTGTTAGCTACTGGTGGAACAATTGCTGCTACGATAGAGCTTGTTGAAAAACTTGGCGGTGAAGTTGTCGGAACAGCATTCTTCATCGAATTGAAAGACCTTAATGGTCGAGATAAAATTAAAGGTTACGATATCTTCACTCTAATGGAGTACTAAAATTAAAAGTACTGTATGTGTCTTAAGACTGAAAGTTGAAATCAGTCTAGGACAGTACAGTACTTTTTTATTGATTTTCAAGTAATTTCTTTTTGTGTGCATTCCCCCATTGATGAAGCGCATCAAGAATGGGTTCCAAGGTTCTACCATACGTAGTGACGGAATATTCCACTCTAGGAGGAACTTCTGGAAAAACTTCTCTGGTAATAATTAGTTGAGATTCCAATTCACGTAATTGTTTAGTCAACATTTTTTGTGTGATTTCCGGAATGGCTCTCTTGATTTCGCTAAAACGCATTGGACTAGTGTGCATCAAATTCAATAAAATAACAGGGGTCCACTTACCAAACAAGATGTCTAAAGGTTCGTTTACTTTGCAATGTTCTGGTTCTAAATCAGATATCAACTGTATACCTCCTATAGTATATTAAGTATACTATAGCACTATAAAGTACCTACTTCAATAGGTAGAGAATCATGATATAATTAACTTACTAATTATAAGAGGGATGATTCATTCATGATCAACAACCGAATTTTACCAAATATTGATAAAAGTAAAGGACTTGAGTTTGGTTTATATACACTTGGAGACCATTTACCAAATCCACATACTGGAAAAAGAATTTCTGCGCAACAAAGAATCAAAGAAATTATAGAGACAGCTGTACTGGCAGATGAAGCTGGATTAGATATTTTTCAGCTTGGGGAGTCTCACCAGGATCATTTCTTATCACAAGCGCATATGATCATTTTATCAGCTATAGCACAAGCTACAAATCAGATCAAAATATCATCAGGGTCAACAATTATCAGTACGTCTGATCCGGTTCGTGTTTTTGAAGATGCCGCAACAATCGATCTATTATCTAATGGTCGTATGGAAATCGTAGCGGGCCGTGCTTCAAGAATTGGGTTATACGAGTTGCTAGGATATGATCTTAGAGATTATGAAGCATTATTTGAAGAAAAATTCGACTTATTAGTAGGAATCAACGAAAATGAAAGGTTGAGTTGGAAAGGGGAATACCGTGCACCTTTAAATGATGCACACGTTATACCTAGACCAGATAATGACCAGAATGGCCTACCAATATGGAGAGCAGTGGGCGGCTCTTATGCTTCTGCACAAAAAGCTGGATCAATAGGTGTTCCAATGTATCAAGCTCACTTGGGCGGACCGGCATCTGAATTCAAGAAGCCGATTGATCTTTACAGAGAAACAGCTGCAGAAGCTGGTTACGATATTAAAACATTACCAGTAGCAACAGCAGGCTTCTTTTATGCTAGTACTAATAAAATGGACGCCTTTAGAGAATACTATCCCCACGTTAATGAAGGTATGAAAAAAACAAATGGACAAGGATTTCCTAAGCAGGCATTTGCTCATGGACAAGACTACAGAAGTGTCATCAATGTAGGAGACCCTGAATTGATCATTGAAAAAATTCTCTATCAGCATGAGTTATTTGGAAATCAGCGTTACGTTGCTCAACTGGATTTTGGTGGAGTTACCATGGATGATATTAAGAAAAATATTGATATCATTGGAGAGAAAATTTTACCAGCGATTAGAAAGTACACTAGAAAATAAGGAGTAGATTAGATGAATATCGTCGTATTGGCAGGTTCAAATGTAGGAGAGAAGTCTTCTATAGTGGCTGATAAAGTCATGACTGAACTTAACGTAAAGTATGGCGTAGATCATTCGTATACGCTATTAGATCTAAAAGATTATGAGATGCAATTTAGTGATGGAAGAAATTATCTTGATTATACTGGGGATAATAAATTGATCACAGAAACCATAATGGGAGCGGATATTCTTATAATTGCGACACCGATATTCCAAGCATCCATACCTGCTGCATTGAAGAATGTCTTTGATTTACTACCGCAAAGCGCTTTACAAAATAAAGTTTCGGCAATCATTGCAACAGCAGGTTCCAATAGACATTATTTAATACCTGAACAGCAGCTTAAGCCAATCCTCAGCTACATGAAATCTACTATTGTTCCAAATTATGTTTTCTTGCTAGACACAGACTATACAGCTGGAAAAATTAATAACGACGATATTCATTTCAGACTTGAAAAACTGATTGAGGATACAATTGTACTGGCTACCGCTTATAAAGGAATTTGGGAAGCTCAAGAAGAAGCATATGGATTCTAAAAAAGGCAGACATGACTATGAAATGTTTTACCTTCATAGCATGACTGCCTTTTCGTTTTAACCTATTTTAGTAGATATGTGATCTGTATAAAGAAACAACTTTACCTAAGATAGAGACATCAGATAATATAATCGGATCCATCGTATCATTTTCTGGTTGAAGGCGAATATAACCTTGTTCTTTATAAAATCTTTTACATGTTGCTTCTTCGTCATCAGTCATCGCAATGACGACGTCACCGTTCTGGGCAGATTCTTGTTTTCTGACAATCACTTGGTCACCATCAAAGATTCCAGCATTGATCATACTGTTACCACGGATCGTCAACATGAAAAGATTGCCTTTTTCAATTTCTAAATCATTAGGAATTGGGAAATAATCCGTTGCTTCTTCAACAGCTAAGATAGGTTCGCCGGCGGTAACAACACCTAATAACGGAATGTGATTTTCAAACTCATCAATTCCAATTTTGATCAAACCTTCTTTAGTGAATTCAATTGCTCTAGGTTTTGAAGGATCTCTCAAAATAAAACCATTTTTTTCTAGTCTAGCTAAATGACCATGAACAGTAGAAGTGGAAGACAATTCAGTAGCAGATCCAATTTCTCGAACAGTAGGTGGATATCCTCTTTTGTTTACTTGTTCATGAATATAACGTAAGATTTCAATTTGTTTTTCGCCTTTACGGCCTCTAGTAGTCATATTGTAACACCTCATCCCTTCAAATTATCGTTTAAATTAAGTATAATAGTAGTCTAGTGTATGATTAAGTGAATAAGAGTTCACATTGTTCGTAAACTTTAGTAAAATTATATCATATACCGAACATCTAATCAAACGAATGTTCGAAATAAGCTAGAATTTCCCTAGGAAATTAGATTCTTAAGCACATTTGTATTACAATGGTTGTTCGCAATAGGTTGCACTGAAAGAAAATCTTTAGGTTAGAAAGCCTAATAGGAGGATATAAAATGTTAGCAAAAGAGCAATTGGATAGAATTAATGAATTAGTTAGAAAACAAAGAAGTGAAGGATTAACGCCGGAAGAAGCATCTGAACAGAAAGATCTAAGAGAAAAATACATCAAAGCTTTCAGATCTGGTATGAGAAATCATATAGAGGGAATGAAGATTGTAGATCCAGAGGGTCAAGACGTTACCCCGGAGAAACTTAAAGAGATTCAAAAAGACAAAGGAATTCATAATAGAGACTAATTTCTTTTTAATTAAAGATGTACGGACAAATTTACAGATGTTCTATGAAAGCGTTGAATAAAACTTATATAAATAGTACAATGATTAGGAGCGTTACCACTTTTAGCAATAGGAAGGAATGAGTTACTTGTTTGATAAAACTGATCAAATGGCTGTAGATACAATTCGAACTCTTAGTATTGACGGCGTTCAAAAAGCAAATTCTGGACACCCCGGATTACCAATGGGGGCTGCACCAATGGCTTACACACTATGGACACGTCACTTGAATGTTAATCCAAAAAATTCGAAATGGTTCGATCGCGATCGCTTTATTTTGTCTGCTGGACACGGATCGATGTTACTTTATAGCTTACTGCACTTAGCAGGATATGATGTAACAGTTGACGATTTGAAAAATTTTCGTCAGTTAGATAGCCGTACACCAGGACACCCTGAAGTACATTATACTGATGGCGTTGAAGCAACGACTGGTCCTTTAGGACAAGGCGTAGCGAATGCAGTAGGTATGGCTATGGCAGAAGCGCACTTGGCTTCAACCTATAACCAAGGAGACCACAACATCGTTGATCACTACACATATGCACTATGTGGAGATGGGGACTTAATGGAAGGCGTATCTCAAGAAGCGGCTTCTCTTGCGGGACACCTTAAATTGGGTAAAATGATCATGCTTTATGATTCCAACGACATTTCTTTGGATGGACCTACTTCAAAAGCTTTCACTGAGAACGTTGGGAAACGTTTTGAAGCTTATGGATGGGAACATATTCTTGTTGAAGATGGTAACGATTTGGACGCTATCGATAAAGCCATTACAGCTGCAAAACAATCAACGGATAAACCAACTTTAATTGAAGTTAAAACGGTTATCGGCTTTGGTGCTCCTAATGCAGGAACACATACTGTTCACGGCGCTCCTCTTGGGGCAGAAGGTGTAACAGCTGCTAAAAAAGCTTATGGATGGGAAGGCGAAGACTTCTTTGTACCAGAAGAAGTTGCACAAAGGTTCAAAGAGCTTATGGTTGATAAAGGCCAAAAAGCAGAAGCAGACTGGAACAAAGCGCTTGAAGATTATACAAATACGCATTCAGAACTTGCTGAGAAATTCAAGTTAGCATTAAGTGGAGAACTGCCAGAAAACTGGGATGAATCATTGCCAGTTTATTCTGTAGAAGACAAAGATTCTGCTACAAGAGCGACAAGTGGAGAAGTATTGAACGCATTGTCTGATTCAATTCCAAACCTTTGGGGTGGATCTGCTGACTTATCTGGTTCAAACAACACGATGATGAAAAATCAAACTGATTTCCAACCAGGTCAGTATGAAGGAAGAAATATCTGGTATGGTGTTAGAGAATTTGCGATGACAGCTGCCTTAAACGGTATCTTATTACACGGAGGAACAAAATCATACGTAGGAACATTCTTCGTATTCAGTGATTACCTTCGTCCAGCTGTTCGTCTTGCTGCTCTTTCTAGAATCCCTGCAATTTATGTATTGACACATGATTCAGTTGCTGTAGGAGAAGATGGTCCTACACACGAGCCGGTTGAACAATTGTCAAGTTTCAGAGGCATGCACAACCTATCTCTTATTAGACCAGCTGATGGAAATGAAGTAGCGGCTGCTTGGGAGATTGCTTTGAAATCTACTGATAGACCTACAATGCTTGTGTTGACTCGTCAAAACCTGCCTGTTCTAACGAACTCTAAAGAAATGGCTAGAGAAAATGTTAAAAAAGGTGCATACGTTATTTCACCTGCTGAAAATGAAACACCAGAAGGTATTTTAATTGCTACAGGTTCTGAAGTTGCACTAGCAGTTGAAGCTCAAAAAGAGCTGAAAGCACAAGGTAAAGACGTTTCTGTTGTTTCTATGCCAAGTACAGACTTGTTCGATATGCAACCTGCTGAGTACAAAGAATCCGTATTGCCAGCTTCAGTAACAAAACGTGTTTCCATTGAGATGGGTTCATCATTTGGATGGGATCGTTACACTGGAACTTATGGTAAGAGTGTCGCAATCGACAAATTTGGTGCAAGTGGTAATGGATCAGCAGTAGTAGAATCTTACGGCTTCACACCAGAAAATGTTGTTCAAACATATCTATCGTTAGGCTAATCAAGATAACAAATTAAAATAATAGAGATCAAACTGGATTTCTACTTCAAAAGAAGAGAAGGGCTGCCGCCCTTCTCTTCTTTTGTACTATTAGTTCAAACAGCCTATATGAGTGTTTTGAAATTTAAAATTCACTTTTGGTTTATTTTTCTGTCTAAGTTGTGTAGAATAGTTGAGTGAGTGTTTCGAATCATACTTGCTTTACTAGAAGCTCAAAAGATGATTTTGAATATACTAGAACGTATAGAAAGGAGTTAATGAAATGCATACAGGACTTGCAATAACTTTAATTATCCTAGCTTTAATTGGTGGACTGGTTGGAGGATTCTTCATCTCTAGAAAATACATGATGGATTATTTTGAGAAAAATCCACCAATTGATGAAAACATGCTACGTATGATGATGCTACAAATGGGTCAAAAACCTTCTGAAAGAAAAATCAATCAGATGATGAGCCAGATGAAAGCACAAAACAAAAAAAATCCAAAAAATAAAAATAAGAAGTAATAAGTTTTGACTAATGAGCTTATTTAGTCAATAATCACATTACGAATCAAATTTGTGTAGCGGGCAGCGTCTTTGCCCGTTCTTTTTTTCAACAAGTATGACACGGTGTCATAATCAGTTATATCGGGTATAGGGGTTTTAAAATTAAAGAATAGGAGAAAAACGTACATGGATATATTCAAGCGGTTAGGATGGTTTTTCCGTAGAGAAAAAAAATCATACATTATAGGGATTTTTTCCCTCGTTACAGTGGCATTACTCCAACTGATCCCCCCTAGAATTATAGGAATCGTAGTGGATGAGATTGAAACGAATAGTATTACGAGCCAGTCATTAGCATTTTGGCTAGGTATTCTGGCGGCATCTGCAGTCGGACAATATGTATTCAGGTATATTTGGCGCATGAAAATTTGGGGAAACGCTGCAAAACTGGAACAGTTGGTAAGAGAGCAATTATATAATCATTTTACCAGTATGGACAGCCAGTTTTTCCAGAAGTATCGTGCGGGAGATTTAATGGCCCATGCTACAAATGACCTAAGAGGTTTACGAATGGTCGCAGGTGGCGGTATTTTGACAATGGCAGATGCGATTAGTGTAGGGTTGACCACATTGCTGGCAATGATTTTCCTCGTTGATTGGAGACTGACGCTTTTAGCTGTATTCCCATTACCTTTGCTGGCGATCACTTCAAGAATATTAGGTCGCAAACTACACCTTCGATTTAAGGATGCACAAGCTTCTTTTTCGCAATTAAATGACAAGGTGCAAGAAAGCATTCAAGGTGTCAAAGTCTTGAAAACATTTGGACAAGAAAAAGAAGATATCGAAGAATTCAAGATTCAAACGGATAATGTTGTCGCTAAAAATAGATTGGTTTACAAAATAGACTCTCTATTTGACCCGGCCATTACGTTTATTATGGGGGTATCGTATTTCCTTACAATACTAGTCGGTGGAATTTTGATTACTGGAAATGAGATTACGATTGGTGATTTTGTCACATTCATTAATTATATAGGGATGCTCGTTTGGCCAATGTTCGCCATTGGTAGATTGTTCAATATCATTGAAAGAGGGTCAGCTAGTTACGATCGGATAGAAAACCTTTTAAGAGAAGAATCTTCTATTGTAGAAAGAGATGGATCGATAGAAACACCTATAAACGGTCATCTTCATTTCGACATCAAAAAATTCTCTTATCCAGATGATGAGACAGTCACTTTACAAAATATTCACTTCAAGTTAAATAAAGGTCATACAATGGGGCTTGTAGGTAAGACTGGAGCTGGTAAAACAACCATATTGAAACTGCTACTGAGAGAGTATGATGCTTATAAGGGGCATATTCAGTATGGGGGTCATGATATTAGAGACTACACGTTAAATGCTTTGCTCCAACAAATTGGATATGTGCCTCAAGATAATTATCTTTTTTCAACAACAATCAGAGATAATATTCGATTCGCTGATCCTACCATGCCACAAAGCGTTGTAGAAGAAGCAGCCAAGCTTGCGGATATACATGAAGATATTCTTAACTTACCAAATGGATATGACACGCAAGTAGGTGAGCGTGGTGTTTCACTTTCAGGTGGTCAAAAACAAAGGATTTCCATTGCGAGAGCCATCATTACAAATCCAGAACTCATGATTTTGGATGACTCGCTTTCAGCAGTAGATGCAAAAACAGAGGAAAGTATTCTTTCTGGATTGAAACGTAAACGACATAATCAGACAACGATTATCGCTGCCCATAGAATTAGCTCTGTTATGCACGCGGAAGAAATTATTGTAGTAGAACAAGGAACCATTGTAGAGCGCGGAACTCACAAAGAATTACTAGAGTTAGATGGTTGGTATAAAGATATGTATCAACAGCAACAACTTGAACAAAAACTGGAAGGAGAGGAGATTTAATGGAGCAGCATGAAACAGTAAAAAACAGAACGATGCCTTTTAAGCAACAGATGGATGTGCTTAAAAGAATTCTCAAATACGCTCATCCTTATAGATTCCAGTTTGCATTTGCCATTGGGTTAAGTATTGTATTAGCAATCATCAACGCTATTCTCCCTAGAATCATACAAGTGTTTATAGATGATCATATTACACCAGGTACAGCCACGCTGAGAACGATTATTTTCTTTGCAGCCCTCCACTTTGGAGTTACATTAATTAGAATGATTGTTTGGTATTTTGAACTGTACATTTTCAATATGGCTTCTGAAAAAACAGTTAAGAACATTAGAGAAAGTCTTTACACCAAGTTACACAGTCTTGGCATGCGCTTTTTCGATCAGACTTCTACAGGATGGATTATAACAAGAGCAACCAATGATACAGAAGCAATGAAAGATTTCTGGAATGTTTTCTTGACCATTATGCAAGGTGTGTTCGGTGTAGTCATTTCATTAGGCGCGATGTTTTTCCTAGACGCATCTGTTGCCATATGGATTTTACTGTTTGCACCCGTTTTACTACTGGTTATCAGGTTTTATCAAGTTTACAGTTCAAAAACCTATATTGAAATGAAATCTAAGTTGAGTTCTTTGAATACAAAACTTGCTGAGACCATTAATGGTATGTCGATCATTCAACAATTTAGACAGGAAAGACGACTGCAGAAAGAATTTGAGGAGACGAATCAATCTTACTATGATTCAAGATATTCCATGGTTAGAATCAATGCAATACTATTGAGCCCAGTGATTAACTTCTTATACACTTTGGCAGTTGTTCTAATTCTCGCTATTTTTGGAATCGATGCACTGCAAAGTCCTGTAGAAGTTGGGATTATTTATGCCTTTACGTCTTATGCAAATGACTTCTTTAGACCATTAACAAGACTGATGGATAGTTTGAGTTTGTTCCAGGACGGGATTATTTCAAGTAGCCGTATTCTGACTGTTATGGACAATGAAGAGTATGTCCCGGAGCAAGAAGACAATCCTGATGCAACCATCGAAATAGGGAAAATCGAATTCAAAGATGTTTCATTTTCGTATGACGGAAAGACGGATGTTCTTAAAAATATCAATTTCACAGTTAATCCAGGAGAAACGGTGGCTTTAGTTGGTCATACGGGAAGTGGAAAGTCCTCAATCATAAATGTCTTGATGAGATTCTACGATTTTCAGAGTGGGGAAGTTCTGATTGACGGTCGATCCATTAGAGAATACCCGATGAGAGAATTGAGACATAAGACAGGATTAGTCCTACAAGACTCCTTCCTTTTCTACGGAACAATCAAAGATAATATTCGAATTAAAAACGATCAAATTAAAGATCGTGAGATTATAAATGCGGCAAGGTTTGTTCAAGCGGATCAATTTATCGAAGATTTACCTGGACAATACGATGCGAAAGTGGTTGAACGTGGGGCAAGCTTCTCGAGTGGACAGAAGCAATTGATTTCGTTCGCAAGCACCATTGTTAGGGACCCAAAAATCCTTATACTGGATGAAGCGACTGCTAATATTGATACTGAAACGGAAGCACTTATTCAAGAAGGGTTGAACCGTATGAGAAAAGGGCGTACTACAGTAGCTATTGCTCATAGACTCTCAACAATTAGAGATGCCGATCAGATACTTGTACTAGATAATGGCAGAATTATTGAACGCGGTTCTCACGATGAACTGATTGCTAGCGGTGGGAAATACAAAGATATGTATGAACTACAAAATATTGGATTACAGACAAGTTAAAAAAAGAATGGCCCTCTATTGAGGCCATTCTTTTTTTCTATTTCTTTAATTGATCAAGTGCTTCAAAAGATTGTTGAATTTTGTCTGAGTAATACTGATTGATATCTTCAACGCCTTCAATCTTTCTTTCTACATAAAAAGGGTCACCAATTTTAACGACAGCTTTTTTTCGAGTGAAAATTTCTTTGATTGAATAAGGACCTTCGTAAACAACAGGAACGATCTGACGCTTACTCATTCTCGCGATTGTTACAGCACCGCCTTTAAGTTCTTGGGAGTGTCTTGTACCAGTCGGGAAAATGACTAAACTTAATTTGTTTTCTTTTAAAATTTTAACCGGTTGTTTTATTGCACTTGGTTTTGGATTATCCCTATCTACTGGGAATGCATTTAATTTAGATATAAACCAACCGAAGAATTTATGATTGAACAATTCTTTTTTAGCCATAAAGCAAAACTTGCGCGGACTAGCTGCGAGTGCAATAAACACAGGATCGATTAACGAACGGTGAGGCGCGATAATAACATAGGTTTCATCTTTTGGTAATTTATCTCGATTGATATATGTGGGCTTACCATTGAAAATCAATATTAGAATGCGTACAAAGCCACGAACAAAAGAAAAGAACACAGATAAACACTTCCTTTAACAATTTCACTGAACTTCATTAGTATGCGATAATCATATAGAAGAATCAAGTTTTATTTTTTTGATTTGCAATTTGTATTTCTATTGTGTATACTTAAAGACGGTGTAAAAATACATCAAATTTCACACTTTGTTGGATGTAATGAAAGGTGCTCTGTAGCCATGGAGTCTTCATACAAGTGAAAACAGAGGAAGAAAAAAACCATAATGGAGGAATGTACAAATGGCAGTAGTATCAATGAAACAACTATTAGAATCAGGAGTTCACTTTGGACACCAGACACGTCGCTGGAACCCGAAAATGAAACGTTATATCTTTACAGAAAGAAACGGAATCTACATCATCGATTTACAAAAAACAGTTCGTATGATCGACCAAGCATACAACTATGTTCGTGAAATCGCTGAAGAAGGTGGAACAGTTCTTTTCGTAGGAACTAAAAAACAAGCTCAAGATGCTATCAAAGAAGAAGCAATCAGAGCAGGCGCTTACTACATCAACCACCGTTGGTTAGGTGGAACACTTACTAACTGGGATACAATCCAAAAACGTATTACTCGCTTAAAACAACTTGAAAAAATGGAAGAAGACGGAACTTTCGAAGCACTTCCTAAAAAAGAAGTTGGTCTTTTAATCAAAGAACGCGATCGTCTAGAAAAATTCTTGGGCGGAATCAAAGATATGCCTAAACGTCCTGACGCTCTATTTATTGTTGACCCTCGTAAAGAGCACATCGCAGTAAAAGAAGCTCAAAAATTAAACATCCCTATCATCGCTATGGTAGATACAAACTGTGATCCAGACGAAATCGATGTAATCATCCCTTCAAACGACGATGCAATCCGTGCAGTTAAATTATTAACTAAAACTGTTGCTGACGCTATTATCGAAGGTAACCAAGGTGAAGAAGGATTTGAAGAAGAAGTTAAATCTGACTCACTTGATGAAATTGTAGAAGTTGTAGAAGGCGACAACGCATAATTTTTATTTTAACTATTAAAAATTAGGTACAATTCGATTAGGAGGAAAAACATTGGCAAACATTAAAGCAGCTCAAGTAAAAGAATTGCGCGACAAAACAGGCGTTGGAATGATGGACGCTAAAAAAGCACTTGTAGAAACAGACGGAGATTTAGACGCAGCGGTAGATTATCTACGCGAAAAAGGTGTATCTAAAGCAGCTAAAAAAGCAGACCGTATCGCGGCTGAAGGACTAGCAAACGTTTATGCAGCAGGAAACTCTGCAGCAATTGCTGAGATTAACTCAGAAACAGATTTTGTTTCTAAAAATGAAAAATTCCAAAACCTTGTTAAAGGGATTTCTAAATCAATCGTTGAAAACAACCCTGCTACTGTTGAAGAAGCATTGGAAGTTGAAATGAATGGTGAAACTGTTGGAGCTGTCATTACTGAAGCAACTCAAACAATCGGAGAGAAAATTACTCTACGTCGTTTCGCTCGCTTAGAAAAAACGGATAATCAAGTTTTCGGTGACTATGAGCACATGGGTGGACGTATTACAGTTCTTGCACTTGTTGAAGGAACTGACAACGAAGAGATCGCTCGTAATGTTGCTATGCACATTGCAGCAATCAACCCTAAATACATCACTCGTGATGAAGTGCCTCAAGAAACACGCGATCACGAATTAAGTGTGCTTTCAGAACAAGCTAAAAACGAAGGTAAACCAGCTAATATCGTTGAAAAAATGGTCCAAGGCCGTTTAAGCAAATGGTTAGCTGAAATCAGTCTTGTAGATCAGCCTTACGTTAAAGATTCAGACAAAACTGTTGGTCAATACTTGAAAGAGAATGGCGCAACAATCAAATCATTCATCCGCTATGAAGTTGGAGAAGGAATTGAAAAACGTTCTGAAGATTTTGCTGCTGAAGTACAAAGCCAACTAGCTAAAAAATAAGGCATAGTCTTTAAAATGGGTGGGAACGGAGTAATTAGCGTTCCTGCCTTTTTTAGAGTCTGATACATACAAAAGCCTTTTTTGTAATGACCAGCAAGATGGAATATGGTAAAATAATCCTGTATGACTGATGGAGGGAATAAGATGTTAGAACCTAAATATAAAAGAATTATTTTGAAATTAAGTGGAGAAGCATTAGCTGGAGACTCCGGTTTTGGTATTCAACCTCCAACTATTGATGAAATCTGCCAAGAGATCAAAGAAGTACATGATCTAGGTATTGAAATGGCTATCGTCGTTGGCGGCGGAAACATATGGAGAGGCCACGTAGGCTCTGAAATGGGTATGGAACGTTCTCAAGCTGATTACATGGGTATGATTGCTACAGTAATGAACGCTTTGGCCTTACAAGATTGTCTTGAAAATAATGGCGTACCTACACGTGTTCAGACTTCTATTGAAATGAGACAAGTTGCTGAACCTTATATCCGTAGAAAAGCGATTCGTCACCTTGAAAAAGGTCGTGTGGTTATTTTTGCAGGTGGAATTGGTAGTCCGTATTTTTCAACAGATACCACTGCAGCTTTAAGAGCAGCCGAAATTAATGCTGATGTAATTATGATGGCTAAGAACAATGTTGATGGTATTTACTCAGCTGATCCCAATATTGATGCGACTGCTGTTAAATACGAAAAACTGACTTATCTAGAAATCATCAATCAGTCATTACAAGTAATGGACACAACAGCTTCATCGTTAAGTATGGACAATGATATGCCACTAGTTGTATTCAATTTAAATGAAACAGGTAATATCAAAAGAGCAGTATTAGGAGAAAATATCGGAACAACCGTTAGGAGGACACATGATGAGTGATGCAATATTAAAAGACACACAATCAAGAATGAAAAAAGCAGAACAATCTTATGTACGTGAATTGGGTTCAATTAGAGCCGGAAGAGCGAATCCAAGCCTACTGAATAGAGTGAATGTTGAATACTATGGTGCAGAAACGCCTTTGAATCAATTAGCTCAGATTTCAGTTCCAGAAGCTAGAGTACTATTGATCACACCTTATGATCAAAACTCAGTTGGGGACATCGAGAAGGCATTGAATCAGTCTGACATAGGCATTCCACCTTCAAGTGACGGAACAGTAATTCGTTTGGTTGTTCCAGCGCTTACTGAAGAGCGAAGAAAAGAAATTGCTAAACAAGTAGGTAAAGAAGCAGAAAACGCTAAAGTCTCTATTCGTAATATCCGTCGCGATGCAATAGATGCGTTGAAAAAAGCAGAGAAAAATGGAGAGTTAACTAAGGACGATCTTCATGACTATGAAGAAGAAGTTCAAAAAGTTACGAACAGCAGTGTAGCTGCAATCGACAAATTATCTGCAGAGAAAGAAAAAGAAATCTTAGACGTATAAAAAAATGCAAGGAGATTTTTTATAAATCTTCTTGCATTCTTTATTTTATTTACATAAAGGGAGTAAAGGGTTATAGTTTGTCAATAATATACTTATTGACTAATTTAGTCACGATGGTCGTAATAATTAACCCAATAATATATTTTTTAAAGTTCTGTTTCATGCTAGAATGCCTCCTTAAAATTGTTCAAAGATATACTACAAACAGTATATCAAATAAAAAGCTGTTTTAATAATCTAAAGATTTATAAAGGTGTTTGACCTTTTATTCAGGCTTAAATCTTTACGACATAAAGAATCCTTATAGTAATTTTATATATTTGATGTGGTAATTTAAAGGATTATTTACTACAATAGAATAGATGTATATTGAATACTTGGAGGTTTTGATGTGGGAGATCAACCACAATTCATGAAAGATAATAAATTTATTCCAGATCACGTTGCTGTTATTATGGATGGTAACGGTCGCTGGGCGCAAAATACAGGGAGAGACCGTAAAGAAGGTCATCAAGAAGGCATGGAAGCGATTAGACGTGTTTCAATACGTGCAAGTGAAAGAGGCGTCAAAGTCTTGACCTTGTATGCTTTCTCTACTGAAAACTGGAAGAGACCACCGCAAGAAGTAAAATTTCTTATGCAACTTCCTGTCAATTTCTTTGATCGTTTTGTTCCTGAACTTCAGGAGAACAATATTAAAGTAAATATGATAGGATTCAAGGATAAAGTGCCGGGTCCAACAAAACGTTCAATTGAAAAAGCAATCAGTGAGACTAAGGACAACACAGGAATGGTTCTAAACTTCGCTTTTAACTATGGTGGAAGATCGGAGATTGTTGAAGCCACTAAATCTGTTGTGGATAAAGTCTTGAGCGGAGAATTGAATAGAAAAGATATCACAGAAGACGTATTGCAAGGTGAGTTGCTTACACATTCGATACAACCGTATGATGAGGTTGATCTGTTGATCAGAAGTAGTGGAGAACAAAGACTAAGCAATTTTCTACTCTGGCAAAATGCCTATAGTGAATTCTATTTTTCAAAATTATACTGGCCAGATTTTACAGGAGATATTTTAGATGAAGCTTTACTAGACTATCAAAACAGAAGCCGTCGCTACGGAGCACTTTAAAAAAGGAAATTCAGGAGGAGACGGATGGTACAACGTTCTTTAACAGCCATTATCGCATTAATATTTTTTATACCGATCATCTGGATCGGTTCATGGGTATTAGAAGCATTTATTGTTTTATTAGCCATTACAGCTCTAATAGAAATACATCAGATGAAAGGGATTGATCTAATATCGATTCCGACGGGTGTCTCTTCACTAGCTCTGATTTATATTATCTTATACTCACGGGTCCATGAGCTTTTGCCGGAATTATCTCAAAACGGTTCAGTTTTCGCATTTTTCATTGTTCTTTTATTAGGACTTACATTAATCATTAAAGAGTATACGATTGAAGATGTCGGTGTTTCTTTCATGGGCATACTCTATTTAGGTACAGGATTCCATTCTTTTATATTGACGAGAGAAAATAATCTTCACTTACTCATTTTGTCTTTAATTATCATCTATTCTACAGATACGGGAGCATATCTGATTGGTAGAAAGATAGGGAAACACAAATTAGCACCGTCTATTTCGCCCAATAAAACTGTAGAAGGATCTATTGGGGGAATAGTAATTTCACTACTAATATCCATTATTTACTTGTTCTTGTTCCCTTCGACGTATTCACTAATCGTCGTCATTCCATTAATCGTTATTCTTTCTATAGCCGGTCAGATTGGTGATTTAATCGAATCTGCAATCAAACGACACTTTGGAACAAAAGACTCTGGGAATATTCTTCCCGGACACGGTGGAATTTTTGATCGATTTGATAGTTTGATATTTGTTTTATCCGTGATTTTTATTATGGGATTGGTTTAATCGTAGATCTTAAAGGAGAATAGAGATGATTCAAAACATATTGGTCTTTTTACTAGTATTCGGAATAATCGTTGTTGTTCATGAATTCGGACATTTTTACTTTGCCAAAAGGGCCGGTATTCTGGTCAGAGAATTTTCGATTGGATTTGGACCGAAAGTTTTTTTCCACAGAAAAGGAGAAACAACTTATACAATCAGACTATTACCAGTTGGTGGATATGTAAGAATGGCTGGGTATGAAGAAGAAGCCGACCTGAGAGCAGGTATGCCGGTTTCTCTGTTTATGAATAAACAGAATCAAGTTGAAAAAATAGATATACAAAATAAAGTTCAAAATGTAGACAGTTTGCCAATCGAAGTGACTAGTTTTGATCTTGAAGATCAGTTGTTTATTGCTGGGAGAGCCGAAGGACAAGAAGATATTCAAACTTTTGCTGTTTCTGAAACAGCGCTGTTAGTAGAAAAAGATGGAACAATTCTTCAAATTGCACCTAGAAAACGTCAATTTCAGTCAGCATCACTTCCTAATAGAATGTTGACCAACTTTGCTGGACCATTAAATAACTTTATCTTGTCAATCGTAGCTTTTATTCTCTTAGCTTTTATACAAGGAGGCGTACCGTCACAAGAAGCTCTTATCGGAAACGTTTCACCTGATACGCCAGCTGCAGAAGCGGGACTTGAGAATGGTGATAGAGTGCTTTCAATCGATGGAACAGAAGTAGAATCATGGAGAGAAATGGTAACGGTGATTTCAGCTTCGCCTGATACTGATCTTGATTTTGAAGTAGAAAAAGCTGACGGAACAATTTCAGAAACAATCGTTACGCCTGAAGCCAGAGAAGGTTCGGAAGGTGCACTGATTGGAATTGAAGCTTCTTATGATTCAACTTTTTGGAGTAAAATTCGTTATGGATTCACACAACCCTTATCTATTGTGATTCAGATTCTTACGATTCTAGGTTCATTTTTAACCGGTGGATTCAGTCTTGACCAATTAGGAGGACCAGTTGCGATTTATGCGACAACTCAGACAGTTGTTCAAAATGGCTTATTGGGTATTGTAAGTTGGATAGGATTCTTAAGTGTTAACTTGGGAATTATGAACCTTCTGCCCATTCCTGCTTTAGATGGCGGTAAGTTGTTACTCAATATTGTGGAGGGCATTCGAAAAAAGCCGATCAGCGAAGAAAAAGAAGGCATTATTACGCTTGTCGGCGTAGGCTTCTTGCTTATTTTAATGTTAGCCGTCACATGGAACGATATTCAAACATTTTTCTTAAATTAGTACTTAAAGGAGACAAAAACAATGAAACAATCAAGGCTTTTTGCGCCAACACTTAGAGATACACCAAATGATGCGGATATTATTAGTCATCAGTTATTACTCAGAGCAGGATATATCAGACAAATCTCGTCTGGTATATATACTTACCTCCCACTAGCAAACCGAGTTCTTGAGAACATCAAGTCCATTATCAGAGAAGAAATGGATCATATTGATGGATCAGAGATGCTACTCCCAACGTTAATTCCTGCAGATTTATGGAAAGAGTCGGGAAGATACGAAACTTATGGAGAAGACCTGATTAAATTACAGGATCGTCACGAAAGAGACTTTATCCTGGGGCCTACGCATGAAGAAACCTTTACGAGCTTGATCAGAGATGAAATCAAGTCCTATAAAAAACTACCTTTAATGCTCTATCAATTCCAAACAAAATTCCGCGATGAAAAAAGACCAAGATTTGGCTTAATGCGTGGTCGTGAATTTATCATGAAAGATGCTTACACATTTCACGATAGTTATGAAAGCTTAGATGAGTCTTATAATGCGATTTCTCAAGCTTACTCTAATGCGTTCACAAGAATTGGACTAAATTTCCGTTCAATCATCGGTGATGCTGGAGCAATGGGCGGAAAAGATTCCATCGAGTTTATGGCTTTAGCTGATTCTGGTGAAGATGTTGTCGTATATTCAGATTCCAGCGATTATGCTGCAAATCTAGAGATGGCTACAAGCTTGTACAAGTCTTCTCCTAAAACAACCGTTCAACATGTAAAAGAATTAGTTGACACGCCAGATACAAAAACAGTCAGTGATGTTGCAGCGTTCTTAGATGTAAACTTGGATCAAGTATTGAAATCTGTTCTTTACGTAACAAACGATGAAAGACCTGTTTTGGCGATTGTTCGTGGAGATCATGAAGTGAATGAAGTGAAATTACGTACGGTTGTAGAAGCTCAAGAAGTTGAGCCAGCTACAGAAGAACAAATCACGACACTTTTCAAGACAGTAGCGGGTTACGTTGGGCCGGTCGATTTGACGGACGAAGTCACTGTCGTAGCTGATTTATATGTTCAAGATATTTCGAATGCTGTTTCTGGAGCGAATCAAGAAGGCAAACACTATAAAAACGTCAATCCTGGAGAAGATTTCAAACCAGATCACTATGCAGACATTCGAATCGTAGGTGAGAATGAATTAGCCCCTGACGGTGAAGGAAGACTACAATTCACAAGAGGAATTGAAATTGGTCACATCTTTAAGTTAGGTACACGTTACTCAGAATCAATGAATGCAACTGTACTTGATAATAACGGAAGACAAACACCTGTGATTATGGGTAGTTACGGTATTGGGGTCAGTCGTCTCTTATCGGCTGTTGCAGAACAGTATGCAGATGAAAAAGGACTTGTATGGCCAAAAGCCATCGCACCATTTGATGTACACATCATTCCGATACAAATGAAAGATGACGCACAAAGAGAATTAGCGCAGGAATTGTATGAAGTTCTTGAAAAAGAACAGTTATCTGTACTGATTGATGACAGAATAGAACGTCCAGGCGTTAAATTTACAGATGCTGAACTGATTGGTATTCCTGTTAGGATAACTGTTGGTAAAAAAGCTTCTGAAGGAATCGTAGAAGTGACTTTCAGAAAAAGTGGAGAAATGGTTGAGATCATGAAAGATGATCTTATGGACACATTAAGTATTTTAAATCATAATAAATAAAAACATATCAGGAGAAACCAGAGTAGTTGTTAAAGACTTTCTACTGCGAAGAGAGTGTCTTATAGAATTTTGTCTATAAGACACCTACTTTTCGGTGGAAAGGATTTTAAACTTATGAAAGGATTCTCCTTTTATTTGTCACTACGTTTCAGGAAAGAAGGCAAGTATTTTGAGTTTAAACCAATCAGAATTATTCAAGACACTTCTTGAACAGATCAATTTTCATCCTACACCAGATCAGAATCTTGTTCTTGGTAATGGAGAAGTCGAATCAGTTGTTGTCCGCAAACAGTCGAAAGTATGGCATATAACCTTAAAGTTTCCAGATATTTTACCTTTTGAGACGTTTATTCAATTAAAAGATAATCTTCAAAGAGGATTCAAAGAAATTGCAGAAATTCAATTGTCTATTACAACAGAAAATCCAAATATTACAGAAGAAAAGTTGGTTCAGTACTGGAAAGCGGCTTGTCAGGCTAGTGAGATAGACTCTCCTTTATGTAATGACATGTTCGAAAACGGCTATCCCGTTTTAAACGGTAAAAAAGTTATATTTTATATTGAACATGAGCTGACTAAAGAAAAGTTCTCAGAAGAGTTTTTCCCTAAAATCGAAGCACAATATATCAAAATGGGTTTTCCTAAACATTTCAAAATTGTACCTATGGTTGATGAAAAATTAAGTGATGAAAAGTTAACGGCATTCAAACTTCAAAAAGAAGAAGAGGACCTGCAACTTGCTGAACGATTAACTAAAAATATCGAACAAGCTACAATCAACAAAGAAAAGAAAAAAGATTCTGCTCCTTCAGGTCCCATCAAATTGGGTAGAAACATTCAAAATAATGAGCCTGTCAAACAAATGAGTGAAATTTTTGAAGAAGAACGAAGTGTGACAATAGAAGGATACGTGTTTGATGTTGAAGTAAGAGAACTCAGATCTAAACGTAAACTACTAATATTTAAAGTAACGGATTATACTTCTTCTTTCACTTGTAAGAAATTTTCAAATAATGCCACTGATGAAGAAATATTTGAGAATTTCAAAAAGGGTATGTGGTTAAAAGTCAGAGGGAGTGTCCAAGAAGATACCTTCATGAGAGATCTTGTGGTGAATGCTCAAGATATACAGGAGACAAATCATGAATCACGAAAAGACATGGAACCAGATGATGAAAAAAGAATCGAATTACATGCGCATACAACGATGAGTCAGATGGATGCTACTGTTAGTGCAACAGATTTAGTTGAACAAGCAGCTAAATGGGGACACAAAGCCATTGCTATAACAGACCACGGCGTTGCCCAGTCTTATCCAGATGCACATTCTGCAGGTAAGAAAAATAATGTCAAAGTCATCTATGGGTTAGAAGCTAACTTAGTAGATGATGGCGTTCCAATTGCTTACAATGCTGTTGAGGAAAACCTTCAAGAAGCTACTTATGTTGTATTCGATGTGGAGACAACAGGCTTGTCAGCTATCTACGACAATATTATGGAGTTAGCTGCTGTGAAGTTGCATAAAGGAAATATCATCGGAGAGTTTCAGGAATTCATAGATCCAGGACACCCCTTATCAGATACGACAATCAATCTGACCGGAATCACGGATGATATGGTTAGAGGATCCAAAACAGAAGCTGAAGTTTTAGAAGGCTTTAAGGCATTTAGTGAAAACACAATACTTGTTGCACATAATGCAAGTTTCGATATGGGGTTCTTGAACACTGCGTATCAGAAAAATGATATGCCTGTAACTAAACTACCTGTAATTGATACGCTTGAACTTTCTAGATTTCTTCATCCAACATTTAAAACACACCGACTGAATACTTTAGCTAAGCGATATGGTGTCGCACTAGAGCAACATCACCGTGCAATCTATGATGCCGAAACAACGGCTCATTTACTCTGGGCGTTTTTAAAAGAAGCAGCCGAAGAATATTCAATCGAATCTCATCATCAATTAAATGATTATATGGGACAAGGGGACGCGTATAAAAGAACGAGACCTAGCCATATAACCATACTGGCGCAATCTCAAAATGGATTGAAAAATCTCTTCAAACTGATTTCAGCTTCACTTACAGAGTATTTTTATCGTGTACCACGAGTTCCACGTTCTCTACTAGAAAAATATAGAGAAGGACTGATCGTTGGATCTGGTTGTGCGCAAGGTGAAGTGTTTGAGGCTATGATGCAAAAAGGTTATGACGATGCTAAAAAGCTAGCACATCATTATGACTATCTTGAAATTATGCCTAAAGGTGCTTATGATCATTTATTAGATAGAGAAATGGTTAATAGCGAGAAAGATTTGGAAGATATTTTATCAAATATCGTTCAAATTGGTAAAGAACTAGATATTCCAGTAGTTGCTACAGGAAATGTTCACTATTTGAATCCTGAAGATTCTATCTATAGAGATATTTTATTGGAGACTGTGAATAAAGGCGGATTCAAGAAGTCAAAAAATCCAACTGTTCATTTCAGAACCACCGGTGAAATGTTGGAAGACTTATCGTTTTTAGGAAAAGATATTGCGAAACAAGTTGTTGTAACCAATAGTCAAATGATTGCGGATAAAGTTGAAGACGGTATTTCACCAGTAAAACAAGACTTGTTCACTCCAAAAATGGAAGGATCAGAGCAAGAAATTCGTGATATGAGTTATAACGAGGCGCATCGGTTATATGGAAACCCACTTCCAGAGATTATAGAAAAACGTCTTGAAAAAGAGCTGGATAGTATTATCGGAAATGGATTTTCCGTAATTTATTTGATTTCACAAAAACTGGTTCATAAAAGCGTGAGCGATGGATACTTGGTAGGTTCTAGGGGGTCAGTAGGGTCAAGCTTTGTAGCGACGATGACAGGGATAACAGAAGTAAACCCTATGCCACCTCATTATCGTTGCCCAGAATGTCAGTATTCTGAATTCTTCACAGAAGGAGAAATAGGTTCTGGCTTCGATTTACCTCCTAAAAAATGTCCGCACTGTGAAGCTCAACTCGTTACCGATGGTCAAGATATCCCATTTGAGACGTTTTTAGGTTTCAATGGAGATAAGGTACCAGATATTGATTTGAACTTTTCAGGAGAATATCAGTCTAAAGCGCATCATTATACAAAAGAACTTTTTGGAGATGAATATGTCTACAAAGCGGGAACCATTGGAACGATTGCAGACCGAACAGCTTTTGGATTTGTAAAAGGGTATGAACGAGATAATCAGATGACGATTCGTTCAGCTGAAATCGACAGACTAGCTAAAGGTGTGACAGGTGTTAAAAGAACAACGGGTCAACACCCGGGAGGTATCATCGTTATTCCAGAATATATGGATGTGTATGACTTTTCTCCAATTCAGTATCCAGCAGATGATCAAGATGCTAATTGGAAAACAACGCATTTTGATTTCCATTCTATCCATGACAATGTATTGAAACTCGATATACTGGGTCATGATGATCCGACAATGATCAGAATGCTACAAGATTTGTCCGGAATTGACCCTGTTACGATTCCACCAAATGACCCTGGAGTCATGAAATTATTCAGTGGTACAGAAATTCTTGGTGTAGATGAAAGTCAAATCTTTTCTAAAACTGGAACCTTAGGTGTTCCAGAGTTTGGTACGAGATTCGTTCGTCA
Source organism: Marinilactibacillus sp. GCM10026970 (assembly GCF_042660675.1). Taxonomy (NCBI): domain Bacteria; kingdom Bacillati; phylum Bacillota; class Bacilli; order Lactobacillales; family Carnobacteriaceae; genus Marinilactibacillus; species Marinilactibacillus sp. GCM10026970. The sequence continues at coordinate 52,380 of NZ_JBHSUL010000034.1, read as the reverse complement.
AATGCTTGAACAGACGAAACCGACAACATTTGCAGAATTACTGCAGATATCCGGACTTTCTCATGGTACGGATGTATGGCTCGGTAACGCTGAAGAATTGATTAGACAACAAGATATTCCTTTGGCAGAAGTTATCGGATGTCGAGATGACATTATGGTCTACCTGCAACATAAAGGGATTGATGACAGTATCGCGTTCCAGATCATGGAGCATGTGCGTAAAGGTAAAGGGATACCAGATGAGTGGCAAGTGATCATGAGAGAGAACAACGTTCCAAAGTGGTACATTGATTCTTGTTTGAAGATCAAGTATATGTTCCCGAAAGCCCATGCGGCAGCCTATGTATTAATGGCACTTCGAGTCGCTTACTTCAAAGTTCATCACCCGCTTTATTATTATGCAGCTTATTTTTCTGTTAGAGCCAGCGATTTTGATCTTCAGGCAATGACACAAGGAAAAGCTTCTATAAAAGCAAGAATGAAAGAAATTACGGATAAAGGCTTGGACGCATCAACAAAAGAGAAGAACTTGTTGACCGTGCTTGAACTCGCAAACGAAATGGTAGAGCGTGGTTATGAATTCAAAATGGTTGATGTTGAAAGATCACATGCTTCAAACTTTTTGATTGAAGATAATGCTTTGCTTGCACCCTTTAGATGTATTCCATCTTTAGGTGGTAACGTAGCAAATGCAATTGTGGATGCTAGACAGACTAGTCCATTCCTATCTAAAGAAGACTTGTCTAAGAGAGGAAAAGTCTCTAAAACGGTTATTGAATATATGGATGTTAATGGCGTCTTAACACATCTTCCTGATGAAAATCAATTGTCTTTGTTTGATATCTAATCAGATAAGAGAATTAGTCAGCTATTGAAACACGCCTTGTTCTCTACACAGGAGTGCACACAAGTTGCGTGAGCAATCCATTTATGCTAAAATAACTAGTGTGTAAAGGAATATTCTTCGAGAGTGAGCGTATCCCGCTCACTCTTTTTAATGAAAAATTTAACAATCAACTATTGAGAGGAGATGCTTTTTGAGTACAGTAGATAAAGTAACAGCTATTGCCGATCCAGTTGCTGCAGAATTGGGTTATGAATTAGTAGATGTGGAGTATGTCAAAGAAGGTAAGAACTGGTTCTTACGTATATATATCGACAAAGATGGTGGCATAGATCTCGACGATTGTACTCGTTTCAGCGAGAAAATCGGCGAAACTCTGGATTCACAGAAAACGGATCCTATTCCGCATCCATATTATCTAGAAGTGTCTTCACCTGGTGCTGAGCGCCCTTTGAAAAAAGACCAAGATTTAAGAAATGCTGTTGAAAAATATATTCATGTATCATTGTATCAACAGATTGATGGAGAAAACATCTTTGAAGGGACTTTGAAAGAAGTTACAGACGATAGTATTAAACTTGTGATCAGAATCAAGACAAGAGAAAAAGAACTGACTATCGAAAGAGCCAATATTGCGAAAGCAAGATTAGCAATCAAATTTTAACACCAGATGATCTATAACGGAATTCAGATAAATCATTCATAAGTAAGGGAGTAGTAAAATGAGTAAAGAATTAGCGGCAGCCCTAGAAACGCTTGAAAAAGAAAAAGGCATTTCCAAGGAAATCGTAGTAGATGCATTAGAAGCCGCATTGGTTTCTGCTTACAAGAGAAACTACGGGACTTCTCAAAATGTAGAAGTTGTTTTTGATGATGAGAATGGTGATATTAAAGTATATCAAGTAAGAGAAGTGTCTGAGGAAGTCTATGATTCTCAATTAGAAATTAGTTTGACGGACGCTTTGGAAATGAACAAAGCCTATGAAATCGGAGACGAGATTCGCTTTGAAGTCACACCAAAGAATTTTGGTAGAATTGCAGCTCAAACTGCAAAACAAGTGATTATGCAGAGAATGCGCGAAGCTGAACGTTCAATAGTCTATAACGAGTACATTGAATATGCCGATGATCTTATGACAGGAACCGTTGAAAGACAAGATAATCGCTTCATTTATATCAATTTAGGTAAAGTGGAAGCTGTTTTATCTAAGCGTGATCAAATCGAAAACGAGCGTTACAACACACACGACAGAATCAAAGTTTATGTGAGCAATGTAGAAAATTCTACTAAAGGACCTCAAGTCTTTGTAAGTAGAACGCACCCAAATTTGATCAAACGTCTTTTTGAACAAGAAGTTCCTGAAATATTTGATGGAACAGTAGAAATTATTTCAATTGCACGTGAAGCAGGAGATCGTTCAAAAATTGCTGTGATGTCGCGTGACGAAAACGTTGATCCGGTTGGAACTTGTGTCGGACCTAAAGGTGCTCGTGTACAAGCAATCGTAAACGAGTTAAATGGTGAAAACATGGATATCGTCGAGTGGGATGAAGATCCATCTGTCTTTATCAAAAATGCATTGAACCCAGCGCAAGTAGTTGAAGTCATGTTTGATAAAGAAAATAAAAGCTGCGTGATCGTTGTTCCAGATTACCAACTGTCTTTAGCCATCGGTAAAAGAGGACAAAACGTTCGTTTAGCTGCTAAGCTAACTGGTTTCAAGATCGATATCAAATCAGAAAGCGATATGGAAGAAATGGAAGAAGTATCAGACGAACTTGCAAATGATTCATTTTTCGAAGCGTTAAACGAAGGTGAAGAAGTTGCAGAGCAAGAAGTGGATGCACTTGAAAATGCTGAAGATTCGTTTTTTGAAGCGACTGAAGGCGTTGAAGTTGAAGATATCGATGATATTCAAGCGTCCGCATCTGAAACGGTCAATTCTGATCTTTACGCTAACGAAGCACCCGATATGGATCAACCGGGTGAACCTGTCGAAGATACTGATTTTGAAGAAGGCGAGTTAAATCCTGAAGATATGGAAGATATGATCGAATCCGCTGAACAACGTGACGGAATGGATGAAGAATCAGATTCTACTGCGTCAATGGAAGAAATTCAGGAAATCACTCAAGATACTGATGAAGATGAAGAATCGTTTTAATTTATTCGACTGAAAAGCTTGTTTGAGTTATGATATAGATAATATTAATGATTTAAAGTGTTATCATTAAAGGTGGGATGACTATGCGGCAACGAAAAGTACCAATGAGAAAATGTGTTGCATCCAATGAAATGAAACCAAAAAAAGAGATGGTACGTATTGTCAGAGACAAAGAAGGAACAGTGTCTCTTGACCCTACTGGCAAGCAGAATGGAAGAGGTGCCTATATCTCACTTGATCCTGAGTTAGTTAAAAAGGCTCAAAGCAAACAAGTGCTGAACCAGGCACTAAATGCTAAGGTTGAAGATGCCTTTTACGAAGAACTGCTTGAGTATGTAGAGTATCAAAAGGCTAGAATGGAACTGAAAAATGGATAATGTACAAAAAAGTCTAAACTTATTAGGCTTGGCACAGCGTTCGGGGAACCTGATTTCAGGAGAAGCGATCGTTCTCAATGCAGTTAGAAGTCGTCAAGCAAAGATTGTCATCTTAGCATCTGACGCTAGTGAAAATACCAAAAAGCAATTTTTGAATAAATGTGAGCACTATAGTATCCCAGTACGAGAAGATTTCGATAGAAATGCGATATCAAGCGCTATTGGGAAAATACGAACAGTCGCTGCCATTACAGACGGAGGATTTGCACGGTCCCTTCAAAAATTGCAATAATAGGAATAGGAAGGTGATTGCATGGGCAAAAAACGCGTCTATGAATTCGCAAAAGAAAAGAATATCGAAAGTAAGCAGATTATCGAAAAAGCAAAAGAGCTTGGTATCGATTATAAAAGTCATATGTCTTCTATGGATGACGGAGATGTTGATAAATTGAGTAAAGCTTTCACTCAAACAAGTCAACCATCTGCTTCAAACAAGCCAGCAAATAAAGCACCACAACAAACAAACCGTTCTAATTCAAACAATACTAACAACTCTGTCAGAAAACCAGCTGCTAATCAGAACGGAAATCAGAATGGTACTGATAAATCTCAGAACAGTAAAGGACAAAACAAAATACAATCTCAAAATAGAGCACCAAAAAAATCGAATACTAATACGAAGAAATCAACTACTGATAACAAAAAATCAGCACCACAAGCTAAGGCGGCTCCAGCAGTTCAAAAGAGAACAACTGATGAGCAACAAAAGCAACAATTCCAGCAATCCAATAAAAGAAACTCTCGTCAGCACCGCGGCATTAACGGTGGACCAGCAGGCGGAAGAAGACGTAAAGGTAAGAAAAACCATCAACCTTCACAAGTTCCAGCGACTCCACGTAAAAACAAAGAGTTGCCTAAAGTACTTGAGTATACAGATGGAAACACGGTAGCAGAAATTGCTAAGAAAATTCACCGTGAACCTGCGGAAATCGTTAAAAAATTATTTATGATGGGTGTCGTTGCGACACAAAACCAATCGTTAGACAGTGATACAATTGAATTACTTGCTTCTGATTATGGAATTGAAACAGAAGAAAAAGTTCAGGTTGATTTGACAGATTTCGATACATTCTTCAATAAAGAAGTTGTAGAAGAAAATCTTGTTACTCGTCCGGCAACAGTAACGATTATGGGTCACGTTGACCACGGTAAAACGACTTTATTAGATACATTACGTAATACAAATGTAACTGGTGGAGAAGCTGGGGGAATCACTCAACATATTGGTGCTTACCAAGTAGAAGAAAATGGTAAATTAATTACTTTCTTGGATACTCCTGGACACGCTGCGTTCACAACAATGCGTGCTAGAGGTGCAGACATCACAGATATCGCAATAATCGTTGTTGCTGCAGATGATGGGGTTATGCCTCAGACAGTTGAAGCGATCAATCATGCTAAAGCTGCTGAAGTACCAATCATTGTTGCCGTAAACAAAGTCGATAAACCTGGAGCAAATCCAGATCGCGTTATGCAAGAGTTAACTGAGTACGAACTTGTTCCAGAAGACTGGGGCGGCGATACGATTTTCGTTCAAATCTCAGCTCTATTCAACAAAAACCTAGATGAATTATTAGATATGGTTTTACTTGTTGCTGAAGTAGAAGAACTAAAAGCAGACCCTAAACGTCAGCCAATCGGTTCCGTAATTGAAGCAAGACTTGATAAGGCTAAAGGTCCTATTGCAACGTTACTTGTTCAAGAAGGTACGCTTGCTCAAGGTGATCCAATTGTAGTTGGTAACACATTTGGTCGCGTGCGTACGATGACAAATGACAAAGGACGTAGAGTTAAATCTGCTACACCTTCAACGCCGGTTGAGATTACTGGTTTGAACGCTACACCACAAGCTGGAGATCGTTTTGTAGTCTTTGAAGACGAAAAAACAGCTAGACAAGTTGGAGAATCAAGAGCGATTATTGCGACTGAAGCTAACCGTTCTAAAATGAATAAAGTGACCCTTGAAAACTTATTTGAAAGTCTTGAAGAAGGCGAAATCAAAGAAGTGAACGTTATCGTTAAAGCGGATGTTCAAGGTTCAGTAGAAGCACTAGCTTCAAGTCTGAAGAAAATCGAAGTAGAAGGTGCGAAAGTGAATATTATTCACACTGGAGTTGGTGCAATCAACGAAAGTGATGTCACCTTAGCATCTGCTAGTTCTGCGATCGTAATCGGATTTAACGTTCGTCCTACGGTTCAAGCAAAAGAAAGTGCTTCTCGTGAAGAAGTAGATATCAGAACACACCGTGTAATCTACAATGCTATCGATGAGATCGAAGCTGCGATGACAGGTATGCTAGATCCAGAATTTGAAGAACAAGTTACGGGTCAAGCAACAGTTCGTGAAACGTATACTGTTTCAAAAGTTGGAACGATTGCAGGATGTTTCGTCAGCGATGGCGTTATCAAACGTAGTAGTTCTGTACGTCTAGTTCGTAATGGAATCGTTCAGTTCGAAGGCGAACTGTCTAGTCTGAAACGCTTCAAAGACGACGCGAAAGAAGTTAGAACTGGTTTTGAATGTGGTATTACAATTGAAGGATACAACGATATTAAAGTAGACGATGTTGTTGAAGCATTCGAAATGGTTGAAATTGAAAGAAAATCCTAATATGATGGTATCAGCCATCAAAGATGATGGATTGAACTAGAAGACATATATAAGGATAGGTGAGCAAATATGCCAAATTATCGAGTTGGGCGAGTCTCCCAAGAAATTCAAAAAGAAATCAACGATATTATGCAAAAGCGCGTAAGAGACCCTCGTGTTCAAGGAATCACGATAACAGATGTTGAAGTTACCGGAGACCTACAACAAGCTAAAGTATATTATAGTACGTTGAAAGATGATGAAAAGACAGTTACTGATACTCAAGAAGGCTTAGAAAAAGCTAAAGGTTTGATCAGAAAAGAACTTGGAAGTCGTCTGTCTATTCATAAAACACCAGAATTATTTTTTGCTCGTGATGAATCCGTAGCTTACGGTAGTCATATTGATGAATTATTGAATCAATTAAAAAGCAAAGACTAGTCTAAAGTTCATTTAAACGATCGATTGAAACGACTTAAAATTGATTGAAGTGGAAAGAGAATCAATTGTCTTAACTGGCAGTGATTCTCTTTTTCCACGTCCAATCAATTTACATAGAGATATGCTATAATAGAAACATTGAGTATTGGAGGAATGAACATGGAGGGGATCATACCTTTATGGAAAGAAAAGGGCATGACAAGTCATGATTGCGTATATAAACTGAGAAAAATATTGAAGACTAAAAAGGTCGGCCATTCGGGCACACTGGATCCAGATGTAGAAGGTGTATTGCCAATTGCTATTGGCAAAGCGACAAAAGTACTTGAATATATGGTGAATACGGGTAAAACATACGAAGGTGAAGTAACATTGGGTTACTCTACAACTACTGAAGACCGTTCAGGAGAAATCGTTGATAGGCAAGCGGTAAATCCTCAATTGTCACTGGAAGCTATTGATAAAGCTATTACATCTCTAACAGGAGAGATTACACAAACTCCACCAATGTATTCAGCAGTGAAAGTGAACGGTAAAAGGTTATACGAATACGCTCGAGCTGGAGAAGTGATTGAGAGACCTTCGAGACAAGTGACCATTCATAGCTATGAAAGAACGTCAGATGTCGTTATAGATGAAGATCAAAAGACCCTCTCTTTCAAATTTAAAGTTTCTTGTAGTAAAGGGACGTATATTCGTACGTTAGCTGTTGATACAGGTGCCTTGCTGGGCTATCCAGCGCACATGTCTGATCTAACACGAACAGAGAGTGGAGGCTATCAGTCAGCTCAGGCGGTCACTTTAAGACAAGTGCAAGAAGCAGTAGATGAAAATAGGCTTTCAGCTATATTGAATCCTCTAGAATCTGCATTAACATTTTTCCCTTCACACCGACTTTCTGAAGAGGAATGGAGTAGAGTGAAAAATGGGACAGTATTCATGAAATCAGAGTTACCTGTTTTTTCAGAATTTCCAATTATTTTTTATAAAGACAGCAAAGCTGTTGCGATCTATTCTGAACATCCAACAAAATTAGATAGGATTAAACCAATCAAAGTATTGAGAACAGAAGTGTAGGTGAACGTATGAAAATTATTAAGATCCATCATCCTTATGATCCATCAGCGATTTTTCCAGATGATATTGTATTAATATTAGGATTTTTTGATGGTATTCATAAAGGACATAAAGCTGTTATTGAAACAGGTGTAAAATTAGCAAAAGAAAAAGGGGTAAAAGCAGCTATGATGACGTTTAACCGTCATCCTGCATTTGTATATAGAAAATTTGACCCAGAGTATCACTATTACCTAACCCCCATCAAGAGAAAAGAAGAACTGCTTGAGCAGACAGGAATTGATATTTTATATGAAGTAGATTTCACTTCCAGCTTTGGTACTTTAGCACCACAAGAATTTGTGGATCAGTATATTGTAGGATGGAATGCTAAGGCAGTCGTAGCGGGGTTTGACTATACTTATGGTAAAGCAGACATTGCTAATATGGACAATCTAAGTCAGTTCGCTAAAGGTCGATTTGAAATTCATCAAGTACAAAAACAACTAGCTTCTGAACAAAAAATTAGTTCTACTCGTATCAGAAAATGTATTGTAGAAGGCAACATGGACGAAGCAAATGATCTTTTAGGCTATGTTTATGAAACTTCAGGTTTTGTAATCCATGGAGATGCTAGAGGACGCACAATTGGTTATCCGACAGCAAATGTTTTATCAGATCCAGATGTCTTTATGCCTAAAATTGGTGTGTATGCTGTTAAGATGTTTGTGGATGACGTTTGGCATGATGGAATGGCGTCGATTGGTTATAACCCGACATTTGGCTATAGAAAAGATATTTCTGTTGAAGTAAATATCTTCGATTATAAAAAAGAAATATATGGTGAAGATGTTCGAATTAAATGGGTTAAGTACTTGAGAGATGAAGTGAAATATGAATCCAAAGAAGGGTTGATTGATCAACTCATTCTTGATGAAAAAGAATCTAGAGCGATTTTATCAAAGGTCAAAATAAATCAAATTTAATAGTTGACAAGTTAAGGATCATTTGTTAAATTATAGTTGTGTTAGCACTCGGTTATGTCGAGTGCTAATTTAATGAAAGTGTTAAGATAGAAGACTTTTGGGTCTTTGCTATTAAATGATTGAAATTATAGATGTCTCTAGCGTGCTTAGGGAGATGATGCACATGTTGACAAAGAGACAGTTGGCTATTTTGGAGACAATCATCAGGATATACACAACAACAAGTATGCCTGTTGGTTCAAAAAGATTAGTCGACGAAACAAATATCGATGCGAGTTCTGCAACGATTCGGAATGAAATGAGTTATCTTGAGAAAATGGGCTTTATCGAAAAGACACATTCGTCTTCGGGTAGGGTACCTTCTTTGAAAGGTTATCGATTTTATGTCGATCATCTCATTCGTCCAAAAAAGGTCGAACAAGATCAGATTGTTATGATCAATAATACATTTGATAGTCATGTACGTCAGATGGATGATTTGTTTCATCAGTCCGCTCAATTATTGTCGCAGCTAACAAGTTACACAGCTTTCGTTCTTGGACCTCAAGGAAAGACAAGCAAATTGATTGGTTTCAGACTTGTGTTACTGAACCATCAACAAGTTATGGCTATCATTCAAACGGATACGGGTGCGATAGAAAACACAGTTTTCCAGATTCCTGAACACGTCAATGAGTCAGATATCGAAAAAGTGACGAACATTTTTAACCAGCATTTAGTGGGAAAATCGCTATATGAGGTTTATCAGAAACTTCAAAACGATATACCGCTGCTGGTCAACAAGTACGCTGCCACTGCTTCAGATATGTTGATGACCATTCAAACAGTCTTTGGTGAGTCGCAAGAAGAACGGCTGCATGTTTCAGGGAAAATGAATCTACTTGATTTCACTGAAAACATGGATAGAAAAAAATTGAAGTCTTTGTATGAATTGCTCGATAACGATCTGGATCTGAATACGATTTTAAGTCGTGTAACAGAAGATTTTGAAGTGAAGATCGGTAGTGAACTCAATCACGAATTGTTTGATGAATTCAGCTTAGTTACGGCTACTTACAAAGTAGACGGTCATGGGGATGGAATAATAGCTGTTCTTGGGCCGACAAGTATGCCTTACGACCAAACTTTTGGTGTATTAGAAGCATTCAGAAAGCAATTATCAGCTAATTTACTCAGATTTTATTTAGAATAATGTTTAAAGTGAGGGCTATATATGGAAGATAATAACGAAGAAATTTTAGATCAAGAAGTTGAAGCGACAGAAGATGAAACAGAGCAAGTTGAACTTGATCCAGTTCAAGAAGAACTTGAAAAAACAAAACAAGAATTAGAAGAAGTACAAGACCGTTATATCCGACTTCAAGCAGAACTAGCAAATATTCAAAAGAGAAACCAAAGAGAAAGAGAACAAGCTACTCGTTACCGTTCTCAGGACTTGGCAAAGCAATTGTTACCAGCATTAGATAATATGGAACGTGCATTAACCATTGAAGTTGAAGATGAAGCTGGCAAAAACTTGAAAAAAGGGATTGAAATGGTTGTGGAAAGCATCAATCATGCGCTTAAGTCAGAAGGCATAGAAGTCATTGAAGCTGAGGGCCAGCCGTTTGATCCAAACTTCCACGAAGCATACACTCAAGTGCCTGCTCAAGAAGGTCAAGACAGCAATGTTGTTGCACAAGTATTTGAAAAAGGATATAAATTAAATGACCGTGTTTTACGTGCGGCGAAAGTAACCGTAACACTTTAATTGTTAAAGTTATTTAAAAATAAAAATTTTAAAAAGCAAAGGTGAGATTATAATGGGTAAAATTATTGGTATTGATTTAGGAACAACAAACTCTGCTGTAGCAGTTCTTGAAGGTGGAGAATCTAAGATCATTCCTAACAAAGAAGGAAACCGTACGACTCCTTCCGTTGTTTCTTTTAAAGATGGCGAAATTCAAGTAGGGGAAGTTGCTAAAAGACAAGCAATCACTAACCCGAACACTGTGATTTCAATTAAACGTCACATGGGTGAAAACTTTAAAGTTGAAGCTGAAGGAAAAGAATATTCTCCTCAACAAGTTTCTGCTTTTATTCTTCAACATTTAAAAGCTTATGCTGAAGATTATCTTGGCGAAGAAGTAACAAATGCAGTTATTACTGTACCAGCTTACTTCAATGACTCACAACGTCAAGCAACTAAAGATGCAGGTAAAATTGCTGGATTAGAAGTAGATCGTATCGTTAACGAGCCGACTGCTGCTTCACTAGCTTATGGTTTAGATAAAGTAGATACAGATGAAAAAATTCTTGTATTCGACTTAGGTGGCGGAACATTTGATGTTTCTATCCTTGAATTAGGAGACGGGGTCTTTGAAGTATTATCTACTTCTGGAGACAACTTGCTAGGTGGGGACGACTTCGACGAAAAAATCATCGATTACCTTGTTGCTGAATTCAAAAAAGAAAACGGCGTAGATTTGGCTAAAGATAAAATGGCCTTACAACGTTTGAAAGATGCGGCTGAGAAAGCTAAAAAAGACTTATCAGGCGTTTCTTCAACTCAAATCAGTTTACCATTCATTAGTGCAGGAGATGCTGGTCCATTACACTTGGAAATCACATTAACGCGTGCTAAATTCGATGAAATTACTGATGACCTAGTTGAAAGAACAAAACACCCTGTTCGTCAAGCACTTAAAGATGCTGGTCTTTCAAAATCAGATATCGATCAAGTTATCTTGGTTGGTGGATCAACTCGTATCCCAGCTGTTGTAGATGCAGTTAAAAAAGAAACAGATAAAGAACCTAATCGTTCTGTTAACCCTGATGAAGTTGTAGCAATGGGAGCAGCGATCCAAGGTGGGGTTATCTCTGGTGACGTTAAAGATATCGTCTTACTAGATGTTACACCACTATCTTTAGGTATTGAAACAATGGGTGGCGTATTTACTAAACTGATCGACCGCAACACAACGATCCCAACAAGTAAAGCTCAAACATTCTCAACAGCAGCGGATAACCAACCAGCAGTTGATGTTCACGTATTACAAGGTGAGCGCCCAATGGCTAAAGACAACAAAACTTTAGGTCGTTTCCAATTAACAGATATTCCTGCAGCACCACGTGGTGTACCTCAAATCGAAGTTAAATTCGATATTGATAAAAATGGTATTGTAAATGTATCTGCGAAAGACCTAGGTACTGGTAAAGAACAAAACATTACGATTAAATCTTCTTCAGGCCTTTCAGATGAAGAAATCGAACGTATGGTTAAAGAAGCTGAAGAAAATGCTGAATCAGATAAACAACGTAAAGAAGAAGTTGAAATCCGCAATGAAGCTGACCAACTTGTATTCCAAATCGACAAAACCCTTAAAGATCTAGACGGTAAAGTCGACGAAGCAGACGTTAAAAAAGCTGAAGAAGCTCGTGATGAATTGAAAACAGCTCTAGAAAACGATGATCTTGAAGAAATCAAAGCGAAGAGAGATGCTTTAAACGAAATCGTTCAAGAAATGTCAGTAAAACTTTACGAACAAGCGGCTGCTCAACAAGCAGAAGCTGAAGGACAAGATGCTGGAGCTCAAGCAGAATCTTCTGACGATGGTGTTGTAGATGCTGAATTTGAAGAAGTCGACGACGAAGAATAATAAAGACTTCTTTAAAAGAACGATCTGAACTGCAATTTAGTTTATTCATGAATCAACCGAATAGTCTGTACGATAAAAAGCCAAAGCTTAGTGCTTTTGGCTTTTTATTCGGATTGTAGTATAGTCATATAGAAGCAGAACATCTAGTAACTCTTAAGAGTATGGAGGATCAAAATGGCAGGAAAAGAAGATTTTTATGATCTTTTAGGGGTATCTAAAGATGCCTCAAAAGATGAAATAAAGAAAGCCTACAGAAAATTATCGAAAAAACATCATCCAGATATCAGTAAAGAAGCAAATGCTGACGAAAAATTCAAGCAAATCACTGAAGCTTACGAAGTATTGAGCGATGATCAAAAACGTGCTGCATACGATCAATACGGCCACGCATCAACAGATCCGAACTTTGGAGCTGGTGGCGGTTTTGGCGGTGGATTCGGTGGAGGTGCCGGCGGCTTTGGCGGAGGCGGATTTGAAGATATCTTCGATCAATTCTTCGGTGGAGGCGGAAGACGCTCTAGGAACCCGAATGCTCCTATGCAAGGAGACGACTTGCAGTATGTAGTGGACTTGAAATTTGAAGAGGCCATTTTTGGTAAAGAAACCACTGTACGCTATAAGAGAGAAGAAGAATGTAATACTTGTGGCGGTGACGGTGCAAAACCAGGAACGAGTCCTCAGACATGTTCTCAATGTGGTGGTGCAGGTGCAATCAACGTTGAACGTAACACACCATTTGGCCGTGTGATGACTCAACAAGCTTGTCCGACATGTAATGGTACTGGACAAGAAATCAAAGAGAAATGTGATGTTTGTCATGGTTCTGGTCACACGAAAGAGCAACATTCTGTTAAAGTAACCGTTCCAGCTGGAGTAGAAGATGGCAATCAAATGCGTCTTCAAGGCCAAGGGGACGCTGGTAAAAACGGCGGACCTTATGGTGACTTGTATGTTGTATTCAGAGTAGCGGGATCAAAAGAATTTGATCGACGAGGACCAGAAATCTATTATGAATTGCCAATCAATATGGTACAGGCAGCTCTGGGAGATGAACTTCAAGTACCGACTGTTCACGGTAAAGTGAAATTCAAGATTCCTGCTGGAACACAGCCTGGCACAACTTTCCGTTTAAGAGGAAAAGGTGCACCGCGCTTACGTGGTACAGGGAATGGTGACCAACATATTACAATCAATGTAGTGATACCAAAAGATATCAACGACCAGCAAGCAGAACAATTGAGAAAATTTGCCCAAGTTAGTGACTATGATGAAGTTGTAGAGCAAGATGAAGGTACATTTTTTTCAAAAGTGAAAGATGTATTCAAAGATAAACACAAATAATCAATGAAGAGACGGCTAAGTAGTCGTCTCTTTATTATATGTTTTTGAATTTGATTGTACTCTATTCTCATCGTTGGTATAATTAAGAGAACGCTCGTGAAGACGAAGGAATGAGGACTTTATATAATGGATAAAAATCTTGCTCGAAAGAGACAGAAACAAATTAGAAACTTTTCAATTATTGCCCATATCGACCACGGTAAATCTACGCTCGCTGACCGTATTTTACAACAAACACATACGGTAGCTGATCGTGAAATGCAAGACCAGTTACTGGATTCAATGGATCTTGAAAGAGAACGTGGCATCACGATCAAATTGAATACAGTTGAATTGCAATATACTGCCAAAAATGGAGAAACGTATATCTTGCACCTGATTGATACACCGGGACACGTCGATTTTACCTATGAAGTATCTAGAAGTCTGGCTGCCTGTGAAGGCGCAATTCTAGTAGTGGATGCGGCTCAAGGGGTAGAAGCTCAGACGCTTGCCAATGTGTATCTTGCCCTTGAAAATGAACTGGAAATCTTGCCTGTAATCAATAAAATCGATTTACCCGCAGCAGATCCAGAACGTGTAAGAACTGAAGTTGAAGACATTATTGGATTAGATGCTAGCGACGCTGTTTTAGCGAGTGCAAAATCTGGTATCGGAATTGAAGATATCCTGGAACAAATCGTTGAGAAAATCCCTGCTCCTGAAGGAGACATCGACAATCCATTACAAGCACTGATCTTTGACTCAGCGTATGACCCGTACCGTGGGGTTGTACTGAATATTCGTGTGATGGATGGTGTCTTGAAAAAAGGGGACACGATTCAAATTTTAAGTAATGGTAAGAAATTTGAAGTAACTGATCTTGGAATCTTTTCGCCTAAACCATTATCTAGAGATTATTTGATGGTCGGTGATGTTGGTTATGTTACGGCAAACATCAAGACGGTTCGTGATACGCGTGTAGGGGATACTGTTACTCTAGCAAATAACCCAACAACTGAAGCTTTACCTGGCTATCGTCACATGAATCCAATGGTATTTTGTGGTATGTATCCAACAGATTCAGCAAGATACGAAGACTTAAGAGAAGCACTGGAAAGACTACAGTTAAATGACGCTGCACTTCAATACGAAGCAGAAACGTCTCAGGCTTTAGGTTTTGGTTTCCGCTGTGGTTTCTTAGGAATGCTTCACATGGACGTAATTCAAGAAAGATTAGAGCGCGAGTTCAACCTTGACTTGATTACAACAGCACCATCCGTTATTTATCACATCAACAAAACTGACGGTGAGAAAATTACCGTATCAAACCCAGCAGATATGCCTACACCTCAAGAAATTGAATCTGTAGAAGAGCCCTATGTTAAAGCAGTTATCACAGTACCAAACGATTACGTAGGTGCTGTAATGGAAATTGCTCAACGTAAACGTGGTGAATTCTTGACGATGGAATACTTGGATGATATTCGAGTAAATGTATCTTACTATATTCCTTTATCCGAAATTGTCTATGATTTCTTTGACAGACTGAAATCAAGCACTAAAGGATATGCGTCACTGGATTATTCTGAAGCTGGTTATAGAGAAAGTACATTAGTGAAAATGGATATTATGATCCACGGAGAAACAGTCGATGCCTTGAGTTTTATCGTGCATAAAGACTTCTCTTATGCTAGAGGACGCTCTGTAGTAGAGCAACTAAAAGAAACGATTCCCCGTCAGCAGTTTGAGATTCCGATCCAAGCAGCTATTGGACAGAATATTGTGGCGCGTTCAACGGTTAAAGCTTACCGTAAAGACGTTACAGCTAAGCTCTATGGTGGAGATGTTACTAGACGTCAGAAATTACTCAAGAAACAAAAAGCTGGTAAAAAACGTATGAAGAATGTCGGCAACGTAGAGATTCCTCAGGAAGCGTTTATGGCGGTATTGAACTTGGATGATGAGTAAGAACTTACACACCAACTTTAAAATCTAAAATTAACATGAAGAGCATAAAATCCTACCAGTATTCTACGTCAGTAGAGTGTGGTAGGATTTTTTTATTTTCTATTTATTAATAAAGTTGCGCTTTAATACATAGTCGAAATAGATATGAAAATATTTAAATTATTACTGTCTACTTCGTCAGATATTTGGAGATAGTTCTAAAAATTATTTTTAAATATTAATTCTCCATCTTCTGTTACTTCAGTAACAATCAATGTATCAGAATATCCTTTTGAATCTGCACGGATATATGCATTCGCCATGTCTGTTTTCAATGTTCCATCACTAAGCTCATATTCCATAAGAATATTATAATCTCTTTCTATTACTTGAGAGCTAACAAATTCATCACGTTCTCCAGGTTGAAGAGCGGAAGTTGAACCAAAAACCGAATCTTTTTCTGCCCCTGGATCAGATGAAATACTCGGAGACAAGTAAAAATGAATGGATGGTACTACTTGACTAGTATCATTTTCAACACGAATGGAATTTTCTATTTGAAAAGGCCCATAAAAATACCGAAACAATAATCCACCAGTTAATATAACAACCAATGAGAGTAAAGCAATAATTGTTTTTTTATACATCATATTTTTCACCTCAGTTATAAATGTTCAATTTTACGTTCACTAAGTAAATAAGGTATTCTACATCAAAAAGTCCCTTTACATGAAGCATATACGAAACTTTTCTTTTAACTATACTTTAACCTCTTTTATTTCGAGTTATATGCTAGACTATTTTCAAGAGTTAAATTTTGTATAGATTATAAAACAAATTGGGAGTTTTCTTTAGTGAATAGAAAATATCAAGATATGGAACACGAGTTATCCTTAATGAAAACCGTCTTATCACAAATCTGTGAGAAACTCGAATTTGATTCTAGAGAATTATGTTTTTTGGAAATAGGACTTACGGATAAGCAAATTTCTAAAGTGGATAGGCTCTTCATTGAGTATAATATAAAGAATGAAGTTCCTTCTATCGAACAAGTGACGGGAGAGATTTCAAAAGTATTAGACATGGAATTCAGTGATATTATCACTAAGAGACTACTTGTCAATTACGAAAAGCAAGAATTACTGCCAATAGCGACCAAAATTCTTGAAAAGCTAAGAAATAGTTAATCGAATTTATGCATAATTAAGATTACATGAGGTGATTGAATGATAGAAATAAAAATTATTGATGCTACAAATAAAGAGGATATTAAACTAAAGAATGAAGAGTTTCAATTATGGGGACGTATGATTCCTTCCTATAAGAATGAAAAATGGGCGTATACAGTACTTAAATTAGCAGCAAAGGATGTAAGTCAGATGTGTTTTCCTGACGAGAATTACCAATACGAAGAAATGAGTAAGAATAGCATTTTCATAGGAGCCTATGATGAAGGTGAGTGTATAGGACTTGCGATCATGCAAGAAGCGTTTTTTAAGTATATGTATCTTTACGACTTGAAAATAAATAAAACACACCGCAAGCAAGGTGTTGCCAATATGCTAATAGAGAGAGCAAAAGAAGTGGCGTATCTAAAAGGGTACCGCGGGATATATACGCAAGCACAGGACAACAATCTTTCAGCTTGTCTTTTTTACGTGAATACAGGTTTCCATATAGGTGGACTTGATACGAAGGTATATAATGGAACAGTGCAAGAAGGTAAATCAGATATTCTATTTTATCTGGATATTTGATATTAGCAATTCTTAAAATAAAGGTTTATCAGCTTGCAAGCCAAAGTAATATACGAAAATTCAAACCTCATAATTTAAAGGAGTTAAAATGAAAAATACTGACGAAGTGACAGTCGAAGTTCACAGTAAGTTATAAAGACCTACATAACGTTCTAATTCAAAAAGGATTTAAAAAAATGGAATCTTTTGAATTAGAAGATTATTATTATCAAAAGGGAAATTTGGATTTTTCGAAAATGAGCCGCATGGAGTTGTTATCTAAAACACTCATCTTAAGACGCGTCGATCGAGTAGAGTCAAAATTAATTGTAAAAAATAAAATAATGGATGATGAGACGATCTTATCTCAATCTGAAGTAAGTTGTGATGTGGCTTCATATCAAGATGCAAATAATTTACTTACAGCACTTGATTTCAAGCAATGGGTCCATCTACGCAATGAATGCACTGTTTATTCAAATAATACGCTAAGCTTAATAGTACAAAATGTAAATAGCAAATATCTCTTTATCGAAATTGAGGTCCAATCAAATGATGGTGTAAATCAATTTGAAGATCTTACTGAATTGACAGAAGTACTAAAAAGATATAAATTACCAATCGATACAAATGATCTCTTTATTAAAAAATTAGACTATGTATTTAATTTTGAAAATTAAAATACGTACATGATTATGATGTCATGTATGTGCATTTTTCGGAATTTTAATTGATTCTAAAATAATACACTTACAATAAAATTCAACGAATATGTTTAACGAATCCTAAAGACTTCATTTCAAATCCATTGTGCATATAAAATTTGTGGGCTTGCTGTCTTTCGCTTCTTTTTCCACTATTTAAAGCGATTTTGTCTATACTCAATTGGTGTGCCAATTCTTCTACTTTTAAGAGTAATCTTTTGGCAATACCTTGTTTCCGAAAATCTGGGTCGACTACCAAAGCGGTAATTCTGATATAGTCATAGTCACTTTCGTATGGATGACCTATAACGCATCCGACCATACCGGTCACTAGACCGTTTTGTTCAGCAAGGTAAGTCCTATAATCTGGATGTCCATCAATTTTATGAAACCGTTCAATCATTTGTTCGTGAGTAGTTGTGTAGCCTAAATGTCCCATCAAGGTACAGATACTTTCAATATCAGTTAAACGCGCTTCCCTAATCATTCTATCAGTCCTTTAACTTTTGATTTATCAAGAGATTTTAAATCTAGTCCCTATAGTGATATACTATATGAAGTACTTGCCTGCATGATGAGTCTAATCAATTAATGATTCGATTGTATTAATGATTTGTAGAAAGTTAAAAGTTAAGTAATTCCTAAAATCAACAGAGTATTGTGAAAAATTTAAAATGTATATGATATAATATACTATATAGAATTATAAAGGGGGAAGTCCAGCTTAATGGACAGTGGGGATTTATCGAGTATATTGCTCTTAATCGTATTAATCGTTTTATCGGCTTTCTTTTCTTCATCAGAAACAGCCTTTACTTCAGCAAACAGAATTCGGTTGCGAAATGAAGCGGAAAGTGGAAATAAACAAGCTAAAAGAACCTTACACTTAGCTGAAAGATTTGATTCCGTGTTATCTACAATACTAATCGGAAACAACATCGTAAACATTGCCACATCAGCCATCGCTACATTGCTATTTGTAAAGTGGTTTCCAACATATGGTGCGACAATTGCGACAATCGTAATCACAGTTATTGTATTGATCTTTGGAGAAATCACACCAAAAACGATTGCAAAGGAAAAATCTGAAACAATTGCAAAATTTGCTTCTCCGGTTATTCAAGTGTTGATGACTATATTCAGACCAGCAATTTGGTTTTTTGAAAAATGGAGAATGCTGTTAGACAAACTATTCGACTTTGATGGTCAGGAAACGATTAGTGAAGATGAGTTACTTTCAATGGTTGATCAGGCTGAACTAGGCGGAAGTATAGAAGATCACGAGCATCAACTTGTAAGATCAGCTATAGAATTTGATGACCTTGAAGTATCGACAATTTTAATGCCAAGAGTCGACGTCGTTGGGTGTGATGTTAATGAAGATGATCGCAAAATAGAAGAGTTATTTAGTACACATAATTTTTCTAGATTGATTATGTACGATGACACAATTGACCACGTTGTCGGTATCCTTCACGAAAAAGATTTTAATCGCTACCTTAAAGCTAAGGAGCGAACTGGAAAGGCAACTTCGATTTTAACCATCATCAAAGAAGTGATTTTCGTGCCGCCAGTTATGAATTTATCTAGACTGCTTAGAACGATGCAGTTAAAGAAAACGCATATGGCGATTGTAACGGATGAACACGGCGGAACAGTAGGAATTGCCACAATGGAAGATGTTCTGGAAGAACTTGTAGGTGAAATCTGGGATGAATCAGATGTTATTGAACAAGAAATCTTTGAAGTTGTTGAAGGTGAATCTTATAAAATTAAAGGAACGGCCAAATTAGACAAATTGTTTGATTTATTCAGGTTAGATGATTCTGATGAATTTATTTCCAATACCGTGAGTGGATTTGTCATCGAAGAATTGAACCGAGTTCCATTTGAAGGTGATCAGTTCACTTATAAAAATATGGAAGTAACCGTTCTTGAAGTGAAAAATAGAAGAGTGCTTGAAATTCAGGTGGACTACAAGAGTATGGATCCTGATTCTAAGTAAAATAGTGAAAGCATGTTGATTATCAGCGTGCTTTTTCTTTATCTATAAAATGAATAAGGTGAGTGTTAAAAGTTTGAAGTTAAATGAAATTGATTCCAATAAAAGTACAGAAGAAATCGCAAAACAATTACTTGGTTGCTTAGTCGTTAAAGAAACCGAAGCAGGAAAAGTATCAGGATGGATTGTAGAGACAGAAGCTTATCTAGGGGTAGAAGATGAAGCTGCACATACGTTTAATGGGAGAAAAACTCCTAGAGTCGCTGCAATGTATGAAACTGCGGGTACCGTTTATATTTATAGTATGCATACCCATCATATGCTCAATATTGTGACGCAACCTGAAGGCACTCCTCATGCAGTATTAATACGTGCAATTGAACCATTTGAAGGTGAAGAACTGATGTTGATGAATCGCAAGAAGCAAGGGGTTGAATTGACAAATGGTCCTGGGAAGATGACAAAAGCTATGGGGATCAATATGTCGGACAATGGAACGAATATAAATGAAAAGCCGCTTTATATAGACGACTCATTGAAAAAAATTCCTCAAGTCATTGAAGCTTCTCCTAGAATCGGTATTCCAAATAAAGGAATATGGACAGAAGAGCCCTTAAGGTACACAGTCGTTGGTAATCCTTACGTTTCAAGAAAGCGCGGAAAGGTTTCCGTAGATAATGGATGGAAGACTGTGTTAAAATAAATTGACGCACATTATAGGAGGGTACAAATTGAAATCAGATCTCGCAACATATATAGACGATGAACTAAAATCAATCTATCCGGTTTTCCAATGGAAAGTTGTTAAAAATACAAAGAAAAGATTGGTCGAAGTTTATATTACCTTCAACGTTAAGGTTGATGAAACTTTACAGGTTCAAGATGTAACTGGTCGTTCCAATATGCCAGGATCGATTCAATTTGAAGATGTCATTTGTTTTTATGATCCAGCTTATGCACACGTTAAGCCACAGAACTATCTAGAAGCAGTGATAATAAATAGCCACGTAGGAATCGAAAAAGGGTACGTGGATGCTATTATTAACCAGTTGAATATCGTGGCTGAAGCAGGGATAACGGAACTCGAAAACTTTGCTTTAGATAACGTAACTGGAGAGTTTAGACTGGTTTGGAATGACCGCGATCTTGAAGGCGCTGTTCAAACACTCAAATCGCTTGATCGATATGATAAAGAAAAAATTCAGATGAAACTGGATGAAGAAGAATCATTTATAAACCAAATCAAAAAGGATGAAGCGAATGGTGGAGTGGAAAGAATATAAAGTTTTTATCAATAGTGAGGCTTCTGAAGCAGTCTCTAATATCTTAGTTGAGCTAGGATCAGCTGGTGTATCAGTTGCTGATCGGCAAGACTTTTTAGTTCATCCTGAATATGGTACTGACTCTCTTTGGGAACTGAATGAAGACGACTTTCCTAAAGATGGGGTTTTAATTAAAGGATATTTCTACGGAAAAGACGCTTCTGAAGAAACTAAAGATTTGTTGATCAGAAGAATCGAAGAATTAAAAAACTACGATTTAAATATTGAGGAATTTCAAGTAGAAACTGTGGATGTGATTGAAGAAGAATGGGCTAATGCTTGGAAAAAGCATTATCATCCTGTTTCAATTACTAGGTATATGACAATTGTCCCTCAGTGGGAAGCGTATACGAAAAAACATGAAGACGAAAAAATTATCACACTAGATCCAGGACTGGCTTTTGGGACCGGAACGCACCCAACAACACAGTTATGTCTACAGTCTCTAGAATCCATCGTGCGCGGTGGAGAACAGATCCTTGATGTTGGAACTGGGTCGGGGGTCTTGACAATCGCTAGCGCACTGCTTGGAGTAGCTTCTATACAAGCCTATGATTTGGATGACGTAGCTGTTAAATCTGCTTTAGATAATGTCAAACTAAACCAATTAGACGCAGACATCACGATCAAACCTAATGACTTGTTAAAAGGAATCGATGTACAGGCAGATATTATCGTTGCCAACATCCTTGCAGAAATTATTTTGAAATTGATTCCGGATGCTTTCAAGAACCTGAGACCTGGTGGGCAATTCTTGTCTTCAGGAATTATTTTAGATAAAAAAGAACAAGTGCTAGAAAGTTTAGTTGCAAATGGATTTGAAATCCAGCAGATTAACCAGATGGGTGATTGGATCGCCATTTTAGCCATCAAACCTGAAGAAGATTAACAACATTATTTTAAATCACTCACTTAGAAAGCAGGAATTTATCAATGGAAAACTTAAAAAGCTATATCGATCACACCGTACTTAAACCAGAAGCAACAGACCTTATTATTCAACAAGCTTGTTTAGATGCAAAGAAATATGATTTTAAAGCAGTATGTGTCAACCCTACATGGGTATCTTATGTTTCTGATTTACTTAAGGGTACAGATGTACAAACTTGTACCGTTATTGGATTTCCTTTAGGGGCAAACACTACAGAAATTAAAGTAGCTGAAACGAAACAAGCCATTGCTGACGGAGCAAATGAAGTCGACATGGTTATCAATATTGGTGCAATGAAGAGTGAAGATTTCGGATTCGTACATGACGATATTAAAGCAGTTGTAAAAGCTGCTGATCATAAAGCCATCGTTAAAGTGATCATTGAAACATCTTTGCTTGAACACAATGAAAAAATCAGAGCATGTGAAATTGCTAAGCGAGCAGGTGCTGATTTTGTTAAAACGTCAACTGGCTTTTCAACAGGAGGCGCGACAGTTGAAGATATTAAATTGATGCGTTTAGCTGTAGGTCCAGAAATGGGCGTGAAAGCTTCTGGGGGCGTTCGTACTTTAGAAGATGCTAAAGCAATGATTGAAGCTGGAGCGACTAGAATCGGAACGTCAAATGGTATTGCTTTAGTCGAAGGTGTAGAAGGTTCTGAAACTTACTAATCTAAAGCAGCGTGCTCTTGACCGGTTGAAAGTACGGCTTAAAAACGATATAATATACCTTAGAACCAGCACTGTAAAAAGTGCTGGTTTTATTATCAATTCAGTAAAGGTCAACACTAATTTATTCATAAACCAGGTAACAATGAAATCATGAGAAAAGAAGGTAGGATTTATGTCACAAAAAAAAGACTATACTCCTCAAGAAGTTATAGCGCTTTGTTTAACGTATATGAACAGCAAGCACGTAACGTTTGTTAAACAGGCATATGACTTGGCCGAAGAGGCGCATAGAGGTCAGATTCGCAAGTCTGGAGAAGCTTACATCATGCATCCTGTCCAAGTAGCTGGAATTCTTGCAGATCTGAAAATGGATCCCGTAACCGTTGCTACTGGTTTTCTTCATGATGTAATCGAAGACACAGAATATACCTATGCAGATATTTCTAATATCTTTACACCTGAAGTAGCAGATTTAGTAGATGGTGTAACAAAATTAGGGAAAATAAAATTCAAATCCAAACAAGAACACCAAGCTGAAAATCACCGGAAAATGTTACTAGCTATGGCTCAAGACGTCAGAGTTATATTAGTAAAACTGGCAGACCGCGTTCATAACATGCGCACACTCAAACATCACCGTCCCGAAAAACAAAGAGATATTGCTAAAGAAACACTTGAAATTTATGCACCATTAGCGGATCGCTTGGGTATCAGCCGTATTAAATGGGAACTAGAAGATACTTCCTTAAGATACATGAATCCTCAACAATATTACCGCATCGTTCATTTAATGAATTCAAGAAGAGAAGATAGAGAACGTTACATTGAAGACTCAAAAAGTGCAATCGTTGAATCCGTTGAAGAATTAGGAATAAAAGCGAATATTACTGGACGGCCGAAGCATATCTACTCTATCTATAAAAAAATGAAACATCAGAAAAAACAGTTCAATGAAATCTATGATCTTTTAGCAATCAGAGTCATCGTGGATTCTATTAAGGACTGTTATGGTGTTTTGGGTGCGATTCATACTAGATGGAAACCTATGCCAGGTCGTTTCAAAGATTATATTGCGATGCCAAAAGCAAATATGTACCAGTCTTTACACACGACTGTGCTAGGTCCGAATGCAACACCTTTAGAAGTTCAGATCAGAACAGTTAAAATGCACGAGATTGCCGAGTATGGTGTGGCAGCTCACTGGGCTTATAAAGAAGGCATTACAGAGAAAATCGATAACGATGACATGTCTCAGCATATTTCTTGGTTCAGAGATATTTTAGAACTTCAGAGTGAATCGAATGACGCTAGTGACTTCATGGACTCAATTAAACAAGATATTTTTAAAGATAAAGTGTATGTATTCAGTCCTAAAGGCGACGTTATGGAACTGCCATCAGGCTCCAGTACACTAGATTTTGCTTTCCATGTGCATACAGAAGTTGGAAGCAAGTCCATGGGAGCTAAAGTAAACGGCAAAATCGTTCCCTTAAATTATAAATTAAAAAACGGGGATATTGTAGAAATGTTGACGTCTCCGAATTCATTTGGTCCAAGTAGAGATTGGCTAAATTACGTCAATACGTCAAAAGCAAAAAATAAAATCAAACGTTTTTTCAAAACGCAGGAAAAAGAACAGAATGTTGAACGTGGCAAAGATATTCTTGAAAAACAGATTCTTGACATGGGATTCAATCCAAAAGAAGTGATGAAAAAAGACGCAATCAAAAAAATTGCAGAGAGATTTAACTATCAGCACAACGACGATTTCTTCGCGTCTATCGGTTTTGGAGAATTAAAAGTGGTTACCGTCGCGAATCGTTTAACAGATAAGTTAAGAAAAGAACGTGAAGAAAAAGCACTCCAATTGGATGAAAACAATCCAATAGAAATGAAACAGAAAAAAGAACCGGAAAAAATGAAAATCAGGCATGAAGGCGGCGTAATGATCCAAGGTGCAGACAATTTGCTTGTTCGTTTAAGTAAATGTTGTAATCCTGTACCTGGTGATGATATAGTCGGCTATATTACAAGAGGACGCGGTGTTTCTATTCACCGAGTAGATTGTCCAAATGTTCATGCTTCAGAAGATGCTGATCAACGTTTAATTGATGTAGAATGGGAATCTGCAGGAACTGAAAAATCCTATAATGCAGAATTACAAGTACAAGGCTATGACCGTTCTGGCTTACTGAATGAAGTGCTACAAGTCATCAATTCTCAAACTGGAAATCTGAATAATGTAAACGGAAGAATTGATAACAATAAAATGGCGATTATTCGGGTGACGATAGGCATTCAAAACTTGGCAGAACTTGAAAAAATTGTTGATAAAGTGAAGTCCATTCCTGATGTCTACTCTGTTAAGAGAATCACATCTTGATTTAGAGTTTATCCAATGGTTAATCTGGAGGGAAAGCGTTGCGTTTAGTTATACAAAGAGTTTTAGAAGCTCAAGTTAAGATTGATAATGATATTGTAGGTTCGATTGATAAAGGGTTAATGATTCTTGTAGGTATTGGTGAAAACGACTCAGATGAAGACGTAGACTATCTTGTTCAAAAAGTGAGTAATATGCGCATATTTGAAGATGAAAAAGGAAAGATGAATCTTTCTCTACGTCAAGTAGAAGGTTCAATCTTATCGGTTTCTCAGTTCACATTATTTGCCGATACGAAAAAAGGAAATCGTCCAAGCTTTACTCGCTCGGCTAAGCCCGATATAGCAATCCCTTTATATGAGCAATTCAACCAGTCTCTTAGAAATCAGGGAATTAGAGTTGAAACGGGCCGTTTTGGAGCAGATATGCAAGTTTTCTTGATTAATGACGGACCGGTAACCATTACAATTGATTCTCAGAATAGGTAAAATGATCTGATAAAAACTTCAATATAGAAAGCCCCGGCTAAAAGAGTTGTACTTACTCTTTTAACCGGGGCTTTTTGGATTCATGTATCATAAGCGTGACTACTTCACCTTTTTTTATTGAGGAACTTAGTCAATGGATAAATACCTGCACTTTGTAATACAAATGAGATCAGGATAGAAGCGAATGCTAAGGAAATCAAAATCGGTATTTCACCAGCTGAACTATCCAATGTCCATAGGAGTAGAATCACAGACATAGATCCTTTGATTCCTGACCATGAAAGTAGAATCAGAACGGAGAGGATATTACTGAATTTTTTTCTCCATTTAGGTACAGAATATAAAGTTAAAGCCAGAACTGCAAAGCGGGCCAAAACAGAAAGGACGAAAATTATAAAGGCTAAATACCAATAATCAAAATTCAAGTAAGCGGCTGATTGAATTCCGATAAAGAGAAATAGGATAGAGGACAACAATGGATCGATTACATTCCAAAAGCCTCCAAGGGCGATTCTGAAGGGTCTTTCTTTTTCTTTTTTGGAAAAAGTATTAGACAGCATGATCCCTGAAACAACCGTTGCCAGCACACCAGAAAAGCCAAGTTCTTCAGCGAGCAAGAAACTACCGTACGCAATTAATACACTCAACATGACTTGATAAGGTTGATGGGAAGTAATATGCACAGCCTGACTTAAAATCCAGCCAAATACCAGTCCAACGACGACCCCGCCGATGGCTACGAAGGCGAAATCTTCTACGAAATGAAGGGTTGAAAATCTACCGCCTGATTCTACAAGGGTTAAAAAAACAGTGAATAGAACAACGCTTGTTCCGTCATTTAACATAGATTCTCCCTCAACCACATCAGCGATTTCATCTGAACCCGAGCTGTGCTTGAGAATAGATACAACTGAAATCGGATCAGTAGGAGCAAGTATAGCCGCGAGTAAAAAAGAGATACTCCAACTGAATGGGTAGAAGAATGAAGTTGCATAATAGATGCTAGCACCTAATAGAAGAACTGTCGCAATCATCCCTAAAGTACTTAAGGCAACGATAAGTAAGGCGTTTTTCTTAAAGGCCTCAGCCGAGTACTGATAGGCTGACACAAAAAGTAGGCCTGGGATGAATAGTTCGTAGAGAATATCTTTAGAAGTCTCAAATCCTGAAAATAAGG
This sequence comes from Marinilactibacillus sp. GCM10026970, assembly GCF_042660675.1. Lineage (NCBI taxonomy): Bacteria > Bacillati > Bacillota > Bacilli > Lactobacillales > Carnobacteriaceae > Marinilactibacillus > Marinilactibacillus sp. GCM10026970. The sequence goes on along the minus strand of NZ_JBHSUL010000034.1, from coordinate 25,542 downwards.
GCAAAAAAGAAAGTCCGATACCGATAAAAACCAGCACAACTGGTACTGGAAAGTAATACTGTTTCACGTCTATTGTAAAAACGATCATACTGACAAATAATAAAATGATTAATTGATGAATCACTAATTGCATAAAAATGCCTTCCTTCTAATTACTGAGTTATGTATTTTCTATTACTTTAACATAATTTTCTTTTGAACGTAAAAAATGTCACTTATATCTAAGTCATTAATTTCGTATAAAAAATAAATAAAAGACAGTCAAAAGAAAGCGTGAAGCACTCTTCTGACTGTCTTTCATAAAACGTATTTATTGTTCATTTCAAGCTAATTTGAGAAGTAATCTCTTAATCCTTGGTAGATTGATTCTACAACAGTGGATTGATAAGACTGAGTATTTACTTGCATGATATCAACATCATGATTCAAGTATCCCAGTTCTAATAAGATTGATGGTTGTGTATTGTTTCTTAAAACATAATAATCTCCTAATCGAACACCGTTATTAGATAAAGGGCCATTTTGTGCTAGATAAGCGTTGACTGTATCTGCCAGATCTTTTTCATTGTCGGAGTAATAATAAGTCGTTGTACCAGTCATCGAATTAGCAATTTCCATTGCATCGAAATGAATACTAATGTAAGCATCTGCTGAAGCTTTGTGAGTAAGGTAAACTCGATCATTCAGTGATATAAATGTATCATCATCTCTTGTCAGTAAAACATTTGCTCCGGCGTCTTGAAGACGACGTTGAAGTATTTTGGCGGTACTCAAGGCGATATCTTTTTCATACAAGCCATTTGCAGAGATGGCACCTGGATCTTTTCCACCGTGACCGGGATCGATCATAATGGTAGCTTCTGATAAATTTGTGACCGCTCGATTAGTTTGTCTTTCCACTTCTTGAACATTTACAGTCTCAACATTGGATAAACTGGTAACCCAGTTAGCGACAAAACCCGTTCTACCATCATTTAACTGAACTTTGTACCAGTCTTGTTCCTGGTCTAAATAAATTAAACGAGCATTAGGCTCAGCTGTTGTCAAAACTTCCGCATCCGTGGAAGCAGCTGCTCGGATATTTATTTGGACATCACCAACGATGACTTCTTGTGTTGAAGAAGTTTCTTCCGTAGGTTCAGCTGATAATGTATCAATGATTTCCACGTAATCTTTGTGAATCCAAGCGACTTTCCCAAGATACAGTACTTGATACCAATCACCTTCTTCGAAAAGGATAGATAGCTCAGTATTTTCAAAGACAGTACCAAGGATTTGAGAATCGGTTGTAGCATATTGTCTTATATTAATTTCTTTCCCGGTAACTCTGCCATACCGCTGAGTTTCAGAAGTGATTTCGTCATTTTCTACGAGCCATCCAGCGACCCAACCAATTTCATCGTTTGAGAGCCTAACTTTGTACCACTGGTTTTCTTCGCCAAGTACATTCAGTCTCTGATTCTCATTAACTTGAGTTACTACATCGTAAGAAAGACCAGGCCCAATTCGAACGTTTAATGTACTTGCTTTGACCGTTACACTGTTTTCATTCGCTAAGACGATCGTAGAAGCTACTGTAATGCTGAGTAAGAGTAAAATGATGGCTATAAAAAGATTTTTTTTAGGTAAGAATTTATGTAGGGAAGATTCGTTCTGATCCATTCCAGTCATCCTTTCAGGAAATACAAAATAAACGCATTTATTCCTTTCTATTATAGCAATTAAATTCTTTAATATGCAATATGAATCAGTTATAGTGAAAATAAAAACCTATATTGACATTGGATTGGCTTTCTTGTAAGCTTATAGTCAATATACAAACATAATAAATTATAAATAGACCGTTGAAAGAGACAGTAAACTAAAAGTTACCGATAAAGAAAGGCTCTCCATGGCTGAAAGAGACCCCTAACTTTTATTTGAAAGACACTCTGGAGGTATGACAGTGAAAAGCTGTCACGTTTAAAAGGCGTTAACTGTTGAGAGAAAGTATGTTTACTTTCTGAAACTAGGTGGTACCACGTGAGTATACAAATATACACGTCCTACTTTTATACAATTGTGTAAAAGTAGGACTTTTTTTATAGATTTTTTTAACAATGGAGGATTAAAATGGGCTATCAAAAACTTAAAGGCACACCAGATTTTTTACCTGAAGACACGAATAAATGGCAATTTGTAGAGTCAAAGTCCAGAGAACTATTATCACGCTATCAATTCAAAGAAATCCGTACACCAATTTTTGAGCAGTTTGAATTGTTTGCACGCGGTGTTGGAGAAACAAGTGATATTGTATCTAAAGAAATGTATGATTTTTACGATAAAGGAGAAAGACACGTAGCATTGCGTCCAGAAGGTACTGCAGGTGTCGTTCGTTCTTATGTTGAAAATAAATTATACGGACCAGAGCATCAGAAACCGACTAAATTTTATTATATTGCCCCAATGTTTCGCTATGAGCGCCCTCAAAAAGGACGTATGAGACAATTTCACCAGTTAGGTGTTGAAGTATTCGGTAGTCAAAATCCTGAAACAGACGTTGAAACAATGGTGCTGGCAATGGATCTATTTAAATCTTTCAAGATCAAAAATCTCAAACTAGTTATCAATTCATTAGGAGACGTTGAAACAAGAAAAGTTTACCGTCAAGCATTGATTGACTATCTAGAACCGTTTAAAGAAGAACTCAGTAAAGATTCAAAAGAACGATTATACAAAAACCCTTTAAGAGTATTGGATAGTAAAGATAAAAATGATAAAAAAATCGTTCAGTCAGCACCATCAATATTAGATTATTTAAATGATCAGTCGTCAAAACACTTCGAAACGGTTAAAGCTTCACTTGAAGCACTGGATATCGAATATGTCATAGATTCTAACATGGTAAGAGGACTAGATTATTATAATGATACAATTTTTGAAATCATGACAGAAGATCCTAACTTCGGGTCTAACACAACAGTCTGTGCAGGTGGTCGCTATGATAACCTTGTAGAAGAAGTCGGAGGACCTGAAACAGCAGGATTTGGCTTTGGAATTGGCTTGGAACGTCTGGTTATGCTGCTTGAGAACGCGCAATTTGAGTTTCCTGTGATTGATGCGTTAGATGCATTTATCGTTACAATCGGAGAATCCACAAATAAAGAAGCGACGAAACTAGCACATGCTTTAAGAAAAAACGGAATGAACGTTGAACGTGAATTCTTGAATCGTAAGCCAGCAAAACAATTCAAAACAGCTGACAAATTAAATGCTCAGTATGTATTTACTTTAGGTGAAAACGAACTCGCTGAAGGAACGGTTAACATCAAAAAACTTTCTACAGGAGAGCAAATCAAATTAGCCTTGAACGATTTGTATAATGAAGATTATAAAGATCTTACTGCTGAAATAGAATCTAGATTAAAAAAATAGGAATGGTGAAGCATATGAAAAGAACAATGTATTGTGGAGAAGTAAGAAAAGAGCAAGTTGGAGAAAAAATTATGCTTTCTGGTTGGGTTCAAAAAAGAAGAGACTTAGGCGGAATGATCTTTGTTGATTTAAGAGATAGAGAAGGCCTCGTACAAGTCGTATTCAATTCTGACAAATCAAAAGAAGCTTTTACAATTGCGGAATCTTTGCGCTCTGAATTCGTTGTTGAAGTAACGGGTACAGTGGTTAACAGACAAGAAGGAACAATCAATTCTTCGTTACCTACTGGAGAAATCGAACTTGAAGCAACAGGTTTATCTATTTTGAATAAAGCTAAAACTCCGCCATTTGACTTGCAAGATACAAACGGTGTCTCAGATGACCTTAGACTGAAATACAGATATTTGGATCTTAGAAGAAACAAAATGAAAGAAAATATGATTATACGTCACAAAGTTAAAAAAGTATTCAGTGACTTCTTAGATGAACAAGGATTCTTAGATATCGAGACACCTTACCTGACAAAATCAACGCCGGAAGGTGCTAGAGATTATCTTGTTCCTTCAAGAGTACATGAAGGGAAATTCTTCGCACTTCCTCAGTCGCCTCAATTATTTAAGCAACTTTTAATGGGTGCTGGACTAGATCGTTATTACCAAATTGTACGTTGTTTTAGAGATGAAGATTTAAGAGGGGATCGTCAGCCAGAATTCACTCAAGTCGATATTGAAACAAGTTTTGTCGATGAAAAAGAAATTCAAGAATTGATGGAACAGTTGCTCGTTGAAGTGGTTAGAAAAACTAAAGGTACAGAAATTTCTAGACCATTTGCGCGTATCTCATATGATGAAGCAATGAACCGTTTCGGTAGCGATAAGCCAGACACAAGGTTTGCTATGGAACTTGTTGAATTGGGAGATATAGTTGCAGATTCAGATTTCAAAGTGTTCTCTAGCACTTTAGAAAACGGCGGAATTGTTAAAGGATTGACCGTTAAAGACGCTGCAGACCAATTTTCGCGTAAAAATATTGATGCATTAGGAGAAATTGCTTCTATATATGGCGCTAAAGGACTAGCTTGGATGAAAGTTACTGCTGAAGGCTTTAGTGGTCCGATTGCTAAATTCTTTAATGATAAACCCATCACCTCTGAACTACAAGAAAGAATGCAGTCGGAAGAAGGAGACTTGCTGTTATTTGTAGCAGATAAGCCTAAAGTCGTCTTTGATGCGCTTGGAGCGATCAGAACGCATCTTGGTAAAGAACTAAACTTGATCGATGAAGAAGCATTAGCCTTTTTATGGGTAGATCAATGGCCACTTCTTGAATACGATGAAGAAGCGGGTAGATATAGTGCAGCGCATCATCCATTCACAATGCCACTTGAAAAAGATATTGAAAAACTAGAATCTGATCCTCAAAGCGTTTATGCGAATGCCTATGATATCGTATTGAACGGATACGAGATTGGTGGAGGCTCTATACGTATACACCAAAGAGAATTACAGGAAAAAATGCTGAGTGCATTAGGATTCTCAAAAGAAGAAGCGGCTAACCAATTTGGCTTCTTATTAGATGCTTTGGAATATGGCTTCCCACCTCACGGAGGTATCGCTTTTGGATTAGATAGATTAGTTATGATTCTTGCTAAAGAAAAGAATATCAGAGAAGTTATTGCCTTTCCTAAAAATGGAAAATCAATTGATCCACTGACAAATGCGCCTTCGTTCGTATCTGATAGCCAACTTCAAGAATTATCGCTAGAAGTAACGAAAAAAGAAGGAGAGTCATAAAAAATGGTTCTTATCGGTTCACATGTAGGGATGAAAGGTAAACCTATGTTACTAGGATCGGCAGAAGAAGCCGTATCTTATGAAGCTAAAACGTTCATGATTTACACTGGGGCTCCTCAAAATACAAGACGTAAAGATATCTCAGAAATGAATATCGAATCAGGTCAAGCTTTTATGAAAGAGAATGGAATTGATGTTAATGATATCGTCGTTCATGCACCTTATATCATTAACTTGGGGAATACGGTTAAACCTGAAAATTTTGGTTTTGCAATAGAGTTTATGAAAGAAGAGATCAAAAGAGCTGAAGCTCTCGGGGCGACTCAAATGACAATGCATCCTGGTGCTCACGTAGGTGCGGGTGTGGATGCTGCGATTGATCAGATAGCAAAAGGATTAAATGAAATTCTTCATGAGAATCAAACAATCCAGATTGCATTGGAAACCATGGCAGGTAAAGGAACGGAAATCGGTAGAAACTTTGAAGAGCTAGCTAGAATTATTGAAAAAGTGGAGCTGAAAGATAAAGTCTCCGTTACTTTAGATACGTGCCATACACATGATGCAGGATACGATATTAAAGATAATTTTGAAGGTGTATTAGAGGAATTCGATCGCATTATTGGACTAGATCGATTGAAAGTCCTTCACATCAACGATTCTAAAAATGTGAGAGGTGCCGCGAAGGATCGACACGCTAACATTGGATTTGGAGAGATTGGATTCGAAGCACTAAGTAAAGTCGTGCATCATCCTAAACTAGTATCTATTCCAAAAATTCTTGAGACACCCTATGTGGGTGAAGACAAGAAAAATAAAAAAGCGCCTTATGGTCATGAAATACAAATGCTGAGAAATAATGTATTTAATCCTAATTTACTTCAAGAAATTTTTGAAGAAAAAGACTGGAAGTAACCCTATATATTAAACTCGAAGAACTTGAATCTAATCCATTCAGTTTTTCGAGTTTTTTTATAGAAAAAGGTCAGTCTATGTTGTTAGACTGACCTTTATCGCTATATTCAAGTGAGTAAATCTAGATTTTTTCGTTAACAGGTAGTTGCTTGATATATTTGGTTGGTGTTTGGCCGGTAATTTTCTTGAACACTTTCGTGAAATAAGAATGACTGTTAAATCCAGACAAATTAGCGACCTGACTTAACTGATAGTTTCCAAGGTGGAAATAGTATTTAGCCAAGTAAACTCTTTGCTGGTTTACATAACCGATAAAAGTTGTACCTGTTTCTTGTTTGAATTTACGAGCAAGATGTACAGGATGCATACCAAAAATTGAAGCAATATTTGTTAAAGTTAATTCGCTAGTAAGATTTTCAGTGATATAACTTACAACTTCTGTCATAGCACTAGAGTAAGTCAAAGTAGAGAAATCAATCACTGCCTGGCAGTACTCTCTATAAATTTCATAGTAGACGTTTTCTCTAAGATATTGAATAGACTCAGCATCTTCAATAAGAATAGAGAAGCGTTCAGAGATCAAGTGAAGATAAAGAGGTAATACGCCCCCGTTTTTTGCAGCAATTCTACAATAAGTGTTAACGATGATTAATTGATTCTTGAAATTTCTTAGTTGATGTTCAATACCTTCTTCTGCAAGATACTCAAGTACCTCATCAAGATTAATAATGTTCAACGTATCTTCAAGCATTTCACGATTTCCTTCAGTAATAGCATCTGTTACTTGGTCCTCAATCAAGTAACGGTAGCTGAAAGCATCGCTATTCAACTTTTTAAGTTTATCAACGCGTTCTTTTTTGAATAGTTCTTTTACTTCTACCTTATCCATAATACACGACCCTTCTTTGTAAAAAATAGTTTGTTTCTCCCATCTATCTTGATTAAATATACCACAAATTCGGAATAAATAAAGTTCTTTTTTCAAAAAAGCGGACTAAATTAATCAAATTTCGTTTTGTACTTTTATTCTAATATGCAAGTTTCCATTCGCTGTTAGTTGTAACTAAATTAATTTTTTTAAGACTTCACAGTCAATTTAGAATTAAAATAACACTTTCATTAAACTTGTACATACAATTTATTGTAATTTTATAGTTTAAAAAATATTCTACTCTTTTTTGAAAAACGCTTATCTTGTCATATATAAGACATTTTTATCAATCATGATAAGTAAAACTTATCGTTGCAATCAAAAAGCACTTTAAGCCTTATCTTTTTACAACATTATAATGCGGTGGTAACATTCTAGTTAAGACAACCTTATCATTTCGTAGTGGATAAGGTAATTAAGGAGATGATTCATCAGATGGAAAGAAGATTTGAAGGTACGTTTCAGACGAAACAAGAGATAAAAGCTGAAATAACGAAATTGATTAATGAAGAGAACTATTCTGCCGACGAACTTTTAGTCGTAACAGTGAAGGAAAATAATGAACTGTCGAAAAACGATACTTTGGAATCTGTTGAAGTGGATTTTGTAGATTCAGAAGAAAATGGTTCATTTTGGGAAAAAATCAAAGAAACCTTATCTTTTGGAACCTATGACTCCGATGAAGCTCATAACTCACTTGAACAACATGGCGTTCCGCATGAGATTGCTGAACACCATATTGAAGCACTACAAGCTGGCGAAATTGTATTACTGGCGAACAGTGATGCACCAAGTCATAAAAAGTTGTCAGAAGTAAATAAAAACGTAACTAATGAGGAGAATGATCAAGATATGAAAGATAATCATACTAATCCAATAGAAGAAGAAAGCAAAGAAGTAGATGCAGTAACAAACGAGCAAAATGATGTAAAACCTACGGATGTTGATACTAGCGAAACGGATTCTAAAAATATGAGTGGCTCTATTGATCCTTCTCAAGCTCAAGACACTAGAGAAGAAGATAAAGTAGAAACAAATGAGTCTAATCAAGGTGCTGACGAGTCGGATGATCAAGATTACACTACAACTGAAGATAGTGGAGAATCGTTAGATAAAAATCCTGACTTAACTGGGGAAGAGACAACGGTTGTATCAGAAGAATCTAATCATGGATATCCTGAAAATGTAGCAAAGGGTGTTGTAAAACCTGAATCAAATAGTCCGTTGAATGCTGAGCCAAAATCTGAAAAAAGTCCTTCAGAAAACACTGAAATGCCAGAAAGTGATGCTAAGTATACCGACGACGATGCTAATGATGCCGGTATGAAAGAGGAACCTTCAGAAAAATAAGCATAAGTGAATCCACAATACTAAACTATATACAACTTAAAGGAGCAATGACAAATGACTGAAGAAAATATCGTAAAAACTCAAGAACCGAAAAAAGATTACATGATGGATGATGAATCAGAAAATATGCGTCGTGAGCCAGTAGTTGAAAATGAAGAATACAAATCAGCCGATAAACTTAAAGATAAAGTGGCTATCATAACAGGTGGCGATTCTGGAATTGGAGCAGCTACGGCTATTCTTTTTGCCAAAGAAGGTGCAAAAGTAGCTTTCACTTATCATTCTTCCGATGATGATGCTGAAAAGACTAAAAATCGTCTTCAAGAAATTGGGGCTGATGTATTAGTATTTAAAGGTGACGTTGGTGATGAGAAACATGCTGCTGAAGTTACTCAAGAGGTCGTCTCTAAATGGGGCTCTATTGATATTTTAGTGAATCATGCTGGGGAGCAAATGTATCAAGAGTCTATCTTGGATATAACTGCTGAACAAGTGGACAGAACTTACCGTACAAATATCTTTAGTATGATTTATTTTGTTAAAGCTGTTTTCCCTCACATGAACGAAGGCGGAAAGATTATCAATACTTCCTCTGTAACAGCTTATAAAGGTAATCCAAATCTACTAGATTATTCCGGGACTAATGGAGCGATTGTATCCTTTACACGTTCATTATCTCAAAACCAAGAGTTCACTAATAAAAAAATCAGAGTGAATACTGTAGCACCAGGACCAATCTGGACGCCACTTATTCCAGCAACATTCCCAGATGAAAAAATTGCTAGTTGGGGTAAAGATGGTGCACTTGGAAGACCAGGGGAAGCTTATGAATTAGCACCTGCTTATGTATTCCTAGCAAGTGATGATTCTAGTTATGTGACTGGGCAAACCATCCACGTTAATGGTGGAGTCATTGTTAACGGATAATCTTAGGACAAATACTTGGAGGTTTAAACTATGAGTAAAGTGGATAAAACATCTAATAATGATTTAAAAAGAACCGGTCAGCCGGATGCAACGCCTGATAGACGTGATCCGGCTAGAGATGAAGTAACGAGTCCAGATACATCATCTCCGTTAGGCTTTGTGAAAGATCGTCCTTCTAGATCTGGACTGAATGAAGATGATCGTAAAGTTTATGAAAAAGCAAAAGGTGATCAAGTCGGTAATGATGTAGAAAAAGATCTTTAATTTGAATCACAATGGTATAGAGTCTACCTGAATTTAGGTAGGCTCTTTTTTTGAGAACAAAAGTTCTTTTTATGACTTCAGAACCTATAGGAATCTTATTACCTGTGTTATAATAGAGATACTATATTTGGAAGGTGATAAAATGAATCGTTCGGATAAAGAAAAGAAATTCAATGAACAATTGATCAGACTACAACCGAATCAGCCACAAGAAACAAAAAAAGTAGTCAAAGAAAGTGGTAAAAAACCTTCTATCCAAAAAGAGACTAAATCAGTTAATGAAGAAAAAATTACTAGTATCCAAGCACAGAAACGTCCTGGTCGTTACAACATTTTTATCAATGAAGTATATGCTTTTCCGGTAGATGAGGAATTGATTATTCGACATATGCTTCATAAAGGGATGGTTGTCTCAAAAGAATTTCAAAAAACCCTTCAAGAAGAAGACGTTTCTAGAAAAGCTTATCAAAGGGCATTAGTTTACTTAAGTTACGGTATGCGTTCTGAAAAAGAAGTAAGAGATGACTTGATAGATAAAGAATTTGAAGAATATGTCGAAGAAATTATAAATCAACTAAAAGATCAGAGATTGATTGATGATCTGGACTACGCCAAGAGTTACGTGAGAACAGCGGCTAATTTGAATAGAAAAGGTCCGAAGACGATCATGAATGAATTGAACCGAAAAGGAATCGATAAATTACTGATAGAAGAAGCCATGCTAGAATACTCATTTGAAGATCAGTTTGACAATGCGTTCAACTTAGCTGAAAAATCATGGAGGAAGTCTAATCAGAAGTCTCAAAGAGAAGCGATTCAGAAAACAAAACAGTTCTTGCTTCAAAAAGGCTACGATATGGATATTATCCAAGAAGTAGTCAATGAGATGGATACGGAAAAATCGGAAGACGAAGAGTACGCTGCATTAGTCGTGCAAGGTGAACAAGCTTGGAGACGTTACTCCAGCAAGGCAAAAGGATATGATCTGATTAAAAAAATTAAAACGAGTCTGTTTCAAAAAGGATATCCATCCGAATTGATTCAAAGATTCATCGAGATGAAGGAAGAAGAAAATGAAGAATAAGCATTTAACAACTGAAGAATTAAAAACAAAATATGATATTGAAATGTGGTCACAAGATAAAATCGATTCATTTAGAAGGGTTCTACTGGACTGGTATGATAAAGAGAAAAGAGATTTGCCTTGGAGAAGAACGTCAGATCCATATAAGATATGGATTTCTGAAATTATGCTTCAACAGACTAGAGTAGATACGGTCATTCCATACTACAATCGTTTCTTGGAATTATTTCCAACGATTGCAGATCTTGCCAACTCAGATGAAGATACGCTTCTAAAAGCTTGGGAAGGGCTTGGGTACTACTCTAGAGTCAGAAACATGAAAGCAGCAGCGATCCAAGTCGTTACTGAATTTGATGGAGTGTTTCCTACCGAACCGGAACAAATCAAAAAGCTTAAAGGTATAGGACCATATACTGCAGGAGCGGTTTCAAGTATTGCCTTCAACCATGCAGAACCTGCCGTTGATGGAAATCTGATGAGAGTGCTCAGTAGACTTTTTGAAATCAACGTTGATATAGCGAAGCCTGCTAGTAGAAAAGTTTTTGAAGAGGTAATGTACCATATTATTGATCCAAATAGACCAGGTGATTTCAACCAAGCACTAATGGATCTTGGAGCAACAATCTGTACGCCTAAAAACTATGATCCTTCAAAAAGTCCTGTAAAAGAATTCAATGCTTCTTACTTAAACGAAACGTATCTCGAATATCCTTTTAAAAGTAAAAAGAAAAAGAAAAAAATCGTCAATTATTTTGCAATGATGATTAGAAATCATGAGGGAGCTTACCTTCTAGAAAAAAGGTCCGAAGACAGACTACTAGCTAATATGTGGACTTACCCTTTAATAGAAGAACAGACCATACTTGATCAAGTAGAATGGAAATCTTTTACTCAAAAAGATCTACATGAGATTGATGAGTTAGAAGCGAAGGCAGTAACAGAATTTCTAAAGCAAAAGTATAATGTAGATGCAACTGTAAGCCAGTCTTCAAATGGATCGGTCAAGCATATTTTTACGCATTTACACTGGAATATCTATTTATATGAAGCTAACTTAAATCAAACGGAACAAGATATACCAACAAATTGTGAATGGGTCAATGAAAGTGAGTTTAATCAATTTGTATTCCCAGTATTACAACAGAAACTCCTAAAAGCATCCAAAGAAATCACTTTATTTTAAAGAAATATCTACCAATCTGCAGACGAAGCTAAGTTCTGTTCATTGCGCTATATTTCAAGTGACTGGATCAGTATCACTTTTCCCTACGGATAATTAACGGATTGTGATATAATACGTGGTGAGATGAATCTAATAATATTATTTCAGTAATATTATTTGGATAAAGAAAGTTGGTACATGGATGCAGTTTCCAAAAGAAGGAGATTTCATCACGATCAAAAGCTATAAACACGACGGAAGTTTGCACAGAACTTGGCGAGATACTATGGTTTTAAAAACAACTGAGCATTCATTGATTGGTTGCAATGATCATACACTTGTAATTGAATCTGATGGTAGAAGATGGAGAACTAGAGAACCTGCGCTCGTTTACTTCCATAAGCACTACTGGTTCAATATCGTTACAATGATTCGCCAAAAAGGAACTTCTTATTACTGTAATATGGCTTCTCCATTTCTTATTGATGAAGAAGGTGCGAAATATATTGATTATGATCTAGATGTAAAAGTTTTTCCAGATGGAGAAAAACGTTTGCTGGATGTTGATGAATATGAAGAACACGGTAAAAAATGGGATTATCCAGAAGAAGTTGATCTTATATTGAAAGAGCATATCAAAGTACTTGTTGAATGGATCAAAGAAGAAAAAGGTCCGTTCTCAGAAGGTTACGTTGATTTGTGGTACAACCGATATAAACAACTTACGGGTAAAAAATAATTGTGATGAAACAAAGTCAAACAGCAAGAGTCTTTCTTAAAGACTTTTGCTGTTTTTATTGTAAAGATAGAGGAAAGTATGATATGATTTTTAAGAATCTGCTTGAGAGGATGTTAATTTGTGAAAAAGAATATTTTTTTAACTGTAATATTAGGTATTGCTTCGATTCTGATTATCTTTTTCGGAAGGCAATATGCAAATAATCAGGAAGAAGAAATGCTTCAAAATAGTCTGAGTGCGAATAATACTAACGAAACAGAAGGTAGTAGCAATTCAAATGCTGAGCAAACCGCACCTGATACACTAAGTACTGAAGAAAAACTTGCTGAATATGAATCGAATTTGGATTCACTATCTATTCTACAGACGATAGATTACACAACGTTGACTAATGAACAAGCTAAATTAGCTTACTATGGTCCGATAGATACATCATTAGAATGGTATGGACAAATGAATACAATCATTCAAGATAATGTAAGTGGTCCTTTGGAAATTGAAGAATATACATACCCAGAAACAGATACATATGACTTGTATATTCAACGAACAGTTGACACTGTGGTAGAATCTGGAGCGAATGTTATTATCTACCGTATGCCAGCATTGGAAGACAAAAATAGAGATATTGGTCTTTCAGAAACTAATCAGTACCTAACAAGTATTATGAATGCTTTAACAGAAGGACTACCAGATACTGACATTTTCTTTATGGAACCAGCACCGATTCTTTCGGAATTTGATAACCCTAACTCTAGATCATTGAGTTATAGAAGTTATATGAATGAGATGAATTCAGTGGCAGCTGAGTTTGGAATACCTGTTATCGCTATTCACGACCAATTCACTACGCTGGCTGAAGAAGAGGGACTTGAACTGGACGCTTTATTCGATGAAGAACAAACGAACCTTAATGAGCAAGGAAATACGTTAATTCAACAAGCTATTGAAAGCGAAGTTTCAAATACAACAAACGAATAAAAAGGCAGATAAAAAACTTCCATTACTGAACCGACATGTTCAGCTAATGGAAGTTTTTTGATAGTCAATTTAATGAAGATCTATAATTTTATCATCTTCTTCATTATGGTTTTTCTTGTAGCTACTGACCAATTTGTTCAAATGCTGCAGGCTTTCTTCGTAATCTAAAACGGAAGACATGATATGAATAACCGCATTACTTTGTCCATATTCGTTTTCCAGGTAAGATTCTAAGTTCGCTTCGTTGAAAAAGGAGTCCATAAAGGATTTTCTTAAGGTTGCTTTATGCGTAATGAAGTTAACTTCTTCAGGTAATACACGGCCATTCCATTTCAAGATAATCTGTTCATGCGCCGACATCAGTGTTTCTAAACGTTCAATAAGTAGATGTCTCAATTCTTGAGGGAAGTGATTATAAACATTTTCTGCTTGATGTAGAGTCTGCACTAAATCATAAGCTTTTTCAGTTGTTCGGATAAATTGTCGATAGACAACGATCGTTCTAGCAAGAGAATACTCAGAAGATCTAAAATATTTTCTAAGATCACCATCAACCAAATGATCAAGATATAAATTCATTTTAGAGATACTTGCTTTTAAACTTTTCAAATCTTTGCGCATCATAGGATATTGAATATTTTTTCTTAAACTTGCACGTATGAATCTCATTAAATCATCGGTGACTTGATTATTCAAGTAAAATAGTTTTTCGTCGTATTTAGGTGGCAAAACAACGCCATTTACCACAAAAGCTGAAAATACCCCGATAATGGTACTCAATACGCGTATTGAAGCGCTCATAACGATTGGATAGTCAGTTGACATCATAATGATGATCAGTGTGATGATAGAAGAGACAATCACATTGTTCAGCTTGAATTGATGGAGGATTGCGATCAAAATTGCAGAAGCTAAACCAATCATGAAATAAGAATTACCTAAAGCAAGGACGGTTAGGACGGCAACAACGCCTCCGATAATATTTGCTAATAATCTGTCTTTCAGAGTTACAAATGATTTTTTCACAGAAGGCTGCATAGAAACTACAGCTGATATCCCAGCAAGTGGAACACCTTCTGAAATATTCAATAAAGAAGGAATAGCTAAAGCTAAAAATACAGCTAATCCAGTTTTGAATGTACGGGCTCCAATTTTCATTTTATAAGTTCACTGCCTTCGAATAATATAGATAAAAGTATGAATGATATAATAGTATAGCAATCAGACCGATTTCTCAAAGGTTATTTTCGTTATTCCGCATTTTCTTGCATTAAAAGTAGTAAGAGAGTATCATGAAGAATAAATGGACCGAATATCGAATTGGTTATAAGTAGATAAAAAAGGATAGATAAAAAATGAGTTATTTAGTGAATCAGTCTATTGAGAGACTGAAATATAACAATGTGAGGATCACGCCTCAAAGGCATGCAATTTTAGAATATTTAATTGATATGGATACTCATCCAACAGCAGATGATATTTATAAAGCATTATCCAGTAAATTTCCTAGTATGAGTGTTGCGACAGTTTATAATAATTTGAAATTGTTTATCCAACTTGGTTTAGTAAAGGAAATGAAATATGGCGATGCCTCTAGCCGCTTTGATTTTGCTTCAACTGAGCACTATCATGCTATTTGTACAAACTGCGGTAAAATAGAAGATGTATACTATCCGGGACTTGATGACGCGGAAGAAGTTACGAGTAATCTAACCGGTTTTAAAGTAACATCTCATCGACTGGAAATTTACGGATTATGTCCTGAATGTCAGTGAAAGTCTAAAAAGACCACGTAGATTTTACGTGGTCTTTTTTTATACGACGTAGTTGAGAATGTAGTATAATAAAACTAATTATGAATGAAAGAAGGACAAGCCAGTGAAAGAAGTTATGATTATTGCCAATCCATCTTCGGGTAAAAAACAAGCTGAAGAGTTTGCAGTTAGAGCTCAGTCTGTATTCAAAGAGAATGGGCGTACGGCAGATATTAAAATCACGGAAAAAGAGGCAGATATCGGAAAATTTGCCAGAGAGGCTTGCGAAGAAAAATACGAAATCATTGTCGCACTCGGAGGAGACGGAACCGTTTCTGGATTAGGAGATGCACTTAAAGATGAACCTTACAGACCTAAAATCGGTATCATCCCAACCGGCACAGTAAACAATATTGCTAGAGGACTTGGAATTTCAACAGATATGGCTCAAGCAGTAGAAGATCTTGCGCATTGCGTGGATAAAAAGGCAGATGCTGGGTTAGTGAACGATCGATTATTTTTAAGCTCTATATCTGCTGGTTCTATTCCGGAAACTGTCTGGGAAGTTAGCAAAGAATCAAAAGAACGCTTTGGATCACTAGCCTATTTTTTTGAAGGGATTAGATCTCTAAAAGAAGATGAAACATTTGAAGTAGAACTAACAGTAGATGGAAAAACGAGTCAGCATAATCTAAGTTTACTATTGATTGGCTTATCAAACTCCATAGCGGGTATCCCTAACTTTTTCAAAGATGCGACCTATAATGATGGGCAATTATACCTTTTTGGATTAGAAGAATCGACCTTAGGAGAAAAGATTACTGCTATGACATCCTTATTTAGAGATGATGAGGATAATACAGATGATGAAAATAAAGGGTTCGTCTGGAACTTTAAAGAAGCCACTATTAAAAGTAGTCATGATGGACATGTAGCTTTAGACGGGGAAAAAGGACCAGCTTTCCCGTTAGATATAAAGGTTCTTCCTAGTATTTTCACTTTCTTGGTTCCGGAAAATATGAACTAAAAGTAAGCATATGATTCGTTCTCTTTCAGCAGTATTGGTATAATCATTCTAATCTATGTTGGAAGTGAGCGATTCTATGAGTGAAAAACAATGGTGGAACGAAGCCGTAATTTACCAGATTTACCCAAGAAGCTTTAAAGACTCAAATAATGATGGTATTGGAGATTTAAAAGGGATTATTCAGAAACTGGATTATATTGAAAGTTTGGGTGTGAATACGCTTTGGATCAATCCGATTGTATCCTCTAATCAGGTAGATAATGGATATGATGTAATTGATTATAAACACATCGATTCATTATTTGGAACCGAAGAAGATGTAGATACATTTTTCTCGGAGATGAAAAGACGAGGGTTAAAAGTCATCTATGATCTTCCTCTTAATCACACCTCAATTGCGCATCCATGGTTTAAAGAGGCGCTGAAAGGTCCAGATAACCCTTATCGCAATTACTATATCTGGGCAGATGCGTCTGATGATGGAACTTATCCAAATAACTGGACAGCGGCTTTCGGTGGTTCGGCTTGGTCAAAAGAAATGAATGGAGATCAGTATTTCCTTCACACCTTTAAAAAAGAAATGCCGGATTTAAACTGGGATCATGAACCTTTAAGAAAAGAGATGATTGGTATACTCAATTATCTAATGGATAAAGGAGTAGACGGCTTCAGATTAGATGCATTCATTTATATTGATGTTGATAAAGAATTTCCAGATAAAGAAGCTGACCAAGAGACTCAAGACGTAATAGAGTATGGTGGGAATCTAAAACAATACCTCAATGAACTCAATCAAGCGCTAACGGATCATGAAAATGAAATTTTCTTGATTGGAGAAGCAACAAGCGCAGATGCCGAAAAAATCAGAGAGTACACCAATAATAGTATTTTAGATGGTGTTATTACACTCCAGCACTTTACAGATGATGAAACACTGAAAATTGAAGAACTACCTCAAATGAACCAACACGTTCCGTTGGATTTCGAAAAATTCAAGAGAATTCAAAAAGAGATTCAAGAAAGTCTGAAAGATAAATGTGGTCCGATATTGTTTTGGAATAACCATGATCATCCAAGAGCACCTCAAAAATATGGGGATATGGACAATTATAGAGACGAAACAGCTAAAATGATGGCCACATTACTGTATCTGCAAAAAGGAATCCCGATTATTTATTATGGTGAAGAAGTTGGGATGAACAATGCCTGGTTTGATGATCCTTCAAATATTTCGGATAATAGTGCTTTTAACTTTTATCAAGAAGCTAAAGCATTTGGATGGTCGCATGACAAGATCATGGAGAACCTTAATTTAACAGTCAGAGACGCTAGTAGAGGCATTATGCAGTGGACAGATGAAAAGGGTTCAGGATTCACAGAAAATGCAGCACCGTGGATTATATCTAATCAGGAAGCCGTTTATAACGTGAAAGACCAGGAAGAGTCAGAATCTAGTATCTTGAACTACTACCGTAAACTGATTAAGTTGAAAAAGACCGATTTGTTTACTAAAGGAGACTGGAAGCTTTTAAATACGCAAGATAAAATTTACGCATATGAAAGAACGTTTGAAGACATAACTGGTCGAGTGTATTGTAATTTTTCTGCAGAAGAAGCTGAAGTTACGATTGACATGCCGTTTAATACAGATAGCCTTGTGTTATCAACGCATGAAGCTGATTTGACTAATGGAAAAATCGTTTTGCCAGCTTATAGTGCGTTTGTTTTTGTATCAGAATAGATAGGTAAAGCTCGTCAGACAAAAAACTGATGAGCTTTTTCTTTTTCTTGAATTAGTATGTGAAAAATAATGATAACTTATTGACATTTAACGTGGTCAATATTATAATAATGGAGTTGCTAAAAGCTTATTCCGCAATAGCTCAGTTGGTAGAGCGCGCGACTGTTAATCGCGTTGTCGCAGGTTCGAGCCCTGCTTGCGGAGTTTCACAATGGAGAATTGTCCGAGTGGCTTAAGGAGCACGCTTGGAAAGCGTGTATACGGTATTCCCGTATCAAGGGTTCGAATCCCTTATTCTCCTTTTGGGGTATAAAAGAGAATAAATTGAGAGTATATAAAAAGGTTTATAAACGTTGATATAAAAGCGTTTATGAACTTTTTTTGATTTTATAGTAAACAAGAGAAAATATAAGAAATATAAAAGTTCATGCATTCTTCATGCATTATAAAGTAGCTGCATCATGTCATCTACTTTAGAAGATTCGCGTTGTTCTAACTCGTCTAAAACATGTCCATATATCTGGTAAGTGATACTAATTGTAGAATGTCCAAGTCTCTTCGAGATATACTTTATATTGACTCCTTGATAGATCAATAGGGAACAATGAGTATGCCGTAATGAGTGAAAAGTTATCTCTGTAATGCCTGCTCTTTGACATGCTTTTTTTAAAGATTTATTTACTGCGTTATTAGATAATGATTCTAAATTTTTATCCAAGAATACATATTTACTTTGATTGATTTGAGTAGCTAGTTTATATTGCTTAAGTAAAACAAGAGTGTCATTATCTATTGAAATGATACGTTTAGAAGATTCAGTCTTTGTTTTTTGAATCTTTTTAGTATGAGTATAGTCATAAGCTTTAGTTACTTTTATTGTTTTGTTTTTAAAGTCTACATCAGACCAGGCAAGTGCTAATATCTCTGAAAATCTTAATCCAGTTGCGAGTCCAACTAAGATAATATATCTGGACTGCCATTGTGGTTTAATTCCGGTTTTGATTTCTTGAATAAGTTTTACCGTTTCACTTTTGTTTAGGTACTTTTTTCTTACATCTTTAGTTGCTACCGAACCTTTCGCAATGAAAGAGCTTGATTTAGGAGATTCGCTCACTTCTGGAATTGGTGGTCCGAGTGATGTGTCCAGTGTCATTGCGAACGAAACGGGTTTTGATGTGATCAATATGGGATTCAGTGGTACGAGAGCCGCGAATCATACCAACGAACATTTTAATAACTTTAGTTTGCATGAAATAGTAGATGCGATTCTTTCTGGAAATTACTCAGCGCAAGAAGTTAGCGCACAGGCTACCGGAATAGGAATGCCAAGTTATTTTAAGACAAAAGTAGAAGCTCTTAAGAAAATAAATTTTGGTGAGATTGATATTCTCAGAATTGGATACGGTCAAAATGATTGGCGAGGAACTGTTGAAATAGATAATCCAGAAGATCCAGAGGACGTATCTACCTATGTTGGTGCGTTGCGTTATTCAATTAGAAGAATGGTGGAAGCTTATCCTAATTTAAAAATTATACTGACTACCCTTATGTACTGTTTTCAAGAAAACGGCGAACTTGATTCAGATACTTGGGTAGCTGGAAAACATAAGCTGACAGATTTTGTGGATGCGATGATTGAACTAGGGAAAGAATTTAAAATACAAGTCGTTGATTGTTATTATAGGTTAGGCATCAATAAGTATAATAAATTGCATTATTTCTCTGCGAAAGATGGAGTTCATCCTTTGTATAGAGGAAGGCTGTTGAAAGGCAAACATATTGCTTTAGTTCTATAAATATTTCTTAAAAGATCTAAATCGGTACCGACAATAATGGTTGGAGGCGATTTTAAGGATGAAAAAGAAACAATTGAAAAAAGTCAGTAAAGTATCCGATAAAAATGAAATAGGATGGTTTTTTCTGGCTGTGAGTTTTGTATTGTCCAATTTGTTCTTCTTTCTAAGAACGATTGAAGAGAAAGGCAAAATGATTTTAGCATACTTTACGAACCTAGAAACATCTTCTGTCAATGCGCTACTACTTTGCATTCTGTGCTTTTCCATAGCCACAATTCAATTTAGAAAAAAGAGTATAAAAAATGAAAAATTTAATGCATCTTTAGCTATTGATTCATTTTGCATAGGGTATAGTATTTACCTAATATCAGTACTTTATTTCGATAGTTTCAACCTAAATAATCTCACAAATATCTGGCTTATTTCGTTCTATATAGTATTCATAGTTTTCGAGGTTTACTCGCTTATATGGATGGGACTTAAGTACTCTTTGGAGAAAATTGATAAAGAAAGAATGGATTTTACCGAGAAATCCAATTTATTTCTTACATCAATTGCAGTAACAGCATCTATAGTTGGCTTACTAATTAGATGATTTAAGTAAGGTGTTAGGTTTCAGTTTCTAAATAGAAGGAGTGGGAAATTAGTGGACGAGGAATTTCAATTTACTATGAAAGTAACAGAAGCGCTTAAAATTTATGAAGCTTCAGGTAATAAAGTAAGTAGAACTATATTTACGAAATGGATCAATAAAGAAGGTTATGTAATTAAATGAGAAAAACGCTAGATTCATTTGGTACCCAAATGAATCTAGCGTTACAAACGCACTATTATTATATGAAGCAGTCAGAACCGGAACTTATACTAAAAATATTAAAGAGTATCCAATCGGCTGCTCTTTTTCTTTACACACAATAAGAAAGGAGAATCGAATAAATAAATTCAATAATATAATATTCGATAGTTGAACAATTTTTTATCAAAAATGCTATAATATTCTTCTGAAATTTAGTATCATAAAAATTAATCTTACAAGTAGGTGAATTAATGAGCATTTTTGAGCAGAAAAAACTAGCAAAGTTATTAGATAAATACCACAATGAATTTAGCGACTTAGACAAAGAATTAACAAATTTTAATGAAGAATTAGTAGAAAAAATTGAAGAAACTAATGGAGCAATCGTAGATACAGAAAAATCAATTGATGATTTAGAAATTGAAATTGCGGAATTGAGAAAGAAATTTGAAAATGAAAATAATCTTGAGATAAAAAATAACATTAAAGCGATAATTAACAACACTATTGAGATGTTAGATATCAAAGAAAAAATACTTTCGATTCACAAGGAAAAGTTAGAAAATCAAAAAAACACTAAATTGATTAATAGTAATAACTTTAATATCAATCGCGAGATAATTGGAATTAGAGAACTAAAGGAAAGAATTAGTAAAGCAATTGAAATAAGAAAATATGGATGGAAATTTTACATTTTATCTTTTAGTTTGTTTTCGGGCACAGTAATTGCTTCTTTGATCAAACTAAATTCTGACAATCTACAAAGTATATTGGTAAATTTGAATACTATAACAAAGATTATGCTAATATTTTGTGCTGTATTCATAGTAGAAGGTGGTGCAATTGCAAGAAAGTCTAATCGAACGAAAGATGTGGAATATTATCACGAAGAAAAAATGGATGTTACATTCAGAAATGTCCTTACTTGGCCAAACTTTAACGAGTGGTACTTTACAACGATCTTCGTAGCTATAATGTTTTTTCCATCAATGATAGTTGAGGTGTTAAGTAATAGTTATATGTACTTGGTTTTAATATTGCTGACTACGTCAGTAGTGCTAGTGTTGCTAAAACAAATATATGATTTCATTAAGTTTTTCGTAGAAACTTTTAACGAAATGGTGATTGACTCAAAAGACAGGTTATTAATTATGGTTGCGATAGCTGGTACGTTTGTATCTCTTATCGCACTACTAAAATAAATGTAAAGAAAAGAGGAAACCCGTGTTGATACTAGAGTATTCAGATATCACAGGACAAGTTCTACAAATTTATAAGATGAATTCATGCACGCGCTGATCTGGTGCGTGTTTTTTAATATCCTCACAGGATTATTAAAGTCATTCAAGACAGGGGAACAAACTCAACCGTAAGTTTGTTTGGTATTGCCAAGCACGCTTTAATGGCTTTATTGATGTTCGTTTTAAATGTCTATTTACCACTATTTGGTTTTGCTGTCTATGCTTAAGGATTTACGTTGTGGATGATTATAACCTATCTTACTAGTCTTACAGAGAATTGAGGACATTTAGGGGATGTAGTCAGAAATTCATTGATCAAGTTGAAGAAAAGGACTGAGAATAAAATTCACATCGATGCAAATGTTATGAAAATTGAAGTAATAACGAAGAAACTGAAAAACGTGTAACGGATATTGAAAATTCTTTAAATATCAGTTCATTTGAGCAATTACAAAATAAGGAGGAAGAATAACGTGAGTAGAGTGACTTAAGAGAAATTATTAGACAGATCAGTGAGAAATATGGGGGCTGTTAACGCAGTCGTTAAAGAGTTTACAATTGAAATGATCAGAAGAGCATATGCTTTAGAAATTGACGTTTAGATATCTGCAGGTATGAGAACCTATGCTCAACAAAACGGGTTGTACGCACAAGGTAGAACGGCACCAGGCAACGTCGTTACTAAAGCTAGAGGTGGATACTCTAACCATAACTTTGGGATGGATAGCGGTTGATTACTTCTTGGTGTCTCATGACGGCACTGTTGGCCACGGGGATATCACTAGAGACATGAATGCTTCAGGAGTGGCCGATTGGTTAGAAGTCGCAAAAATCACGAACTCACTAGGATTTGAATGAGGTGGCGATTGGAAATCATTTATTGATTATCCACACCTACAAATGGTCGGTGGCTTGTCGACTGCTCAATTAAGAGCGGGTAAACGTCCAAACTTAGTAAGCAAAATCGCTTGACCGATTCAAGTTGTCAATAGACCAACTTTGCCTAAAGTGGTCAATGGTAAGGTAGCTGACTTCCAAAGATGGTTGAATACTAATTACAACACTAAGCTTGAAGTCGATAATTCTTATGGACCTTTAACAAATAGAGCTGCTATTCGAGCGTTACAAACTAAGGTGAATAGACAGTATAACGCTAAATTAGTCATTAATTGTCTATATGGATCAGCAAGTAGAAGAGTAAACAAAAATATTAAGCATAGAGCAAAAGGAAATATTACTAGAATTATCCAAGGTATCTTGACTGCTGAAGGATGTGATCCAAAAGGATCTGATGGAAGCTTTGGTCATGGATTAGATGCTGCAGTTAGAAAGTTCCAGAAAGACAATAGATTGCATGTTGACGGTATTGTCGGACCAGCAACGTGGAGAAGTTTGTTGAGTTAATTTTTTGTCATCAAAGAACTATTTTAAATCCAAATTAACTGTTATCATTGTATATAAATAAAGTTAATATTGGAGGAAATATGGAGTCTATTAAAAGTCTAATAAATATCGAAATATTGATTTCAGCAATGTCAGGGTTAGTTGTGTTTATATGTACCCACTTTTTTTATAGGTCAAAACTTCGAAAAGAGCAGAAAGTGAGGTTTCAAAATGTGATTGGAGAAGAAAAGTCAAAGAGTCTCCTTAAATATAGGAAATTGCTTAAAGTGGCTAATACTATTGAATACTATACAGAAGAAAAAGACTCGGTAGAAGCAGTTGACGATTTTTTTAGTGGAAATGGAATTTACCCCGCGAGTCTGAATAATAAACAAACATTAACAGAGTTTGTAGAGATGATTACTGATTTGAGACAAAATGATTTTGAAAATTTAAATATAAAATCAGCGGCTACACTTTTTTATATAGAAAGATATTCAATGAATCTGTTAAAATATATAAGGAACTTCTCTGAAAACCTATATCCTTTAATAGGTACTATGATTATTATAGATATACAAAATTGGCAAATTCTAACAGAAGAAAGAGTTATTTTTGAGATAAATAAACATTCTGTAACACTTTCTCTTTTAAGAGGTAAAAAATGGGAGAAAGCAAAAGATGAACTACAAAATAAACTATGGAATAAATCGATTTTAAAGATGCTGATGAACCCAGAAACTATAACAGAACCGCTTTTAGTTAATCTAGTCGAATATTTGAATGAATGCAATGAAGAGACTGAGTTTGTACAGGATTATGATATAGATGAAATGTTTGAAAATGATATTTATAAATCTACTTCTGATAACGATTAATAAATATTATGAGAAATATCAATTTTTAAGCCCTCGTCCTTAAGTGAGGGCTTTTTTACTGAAATTATAAGTTATAATTGTTGAAAGCAAGTAAGGTGTTTTATGAAGATGTGTGGTACAGTGTTATATGATTTACTAGTTAATAATTTATTATGAAAGGAATTAACAAGTTATGAACGCTGTAGTAATTGATCTTTCTTTTAAAAATGTTGTAGCATTTGTTGTATTTATTATTATGTCAATACTATTCGATAGAATTTATAGTAAAATTTTTTTAAGAGAGTCTTATACATCTATATATGATGTTTTAATATTCAAGAATAAGAAAGAATCTGTTTATTCTTTTGTTTATAGAATCTTAATAATTGTTTTGATTAATGTGATTTCTATATATTTAGGTATACCTACTATCATATTATATGGTAGTTTGATTCTAGGAAGCGTGCTTAAAGTTTGGCCTAGTATTATAAATAATAATCTAATATTTATGCCTTATACAAAAAATAAAACGATAGCTCTCCTAAGAAGTTTAATATATGTACTGAGTACTTTCGTGATTTTGTTAATATCAGAATTTGTTTTTCTTCCGATTTTATTTGAACAAGACCAATACTATATAACTGAAAATTCTGGAATACAAATTTTATTTTCACTTGCTTCGTTTATCTTCGCAGGTACAATTGAGCTGTTTTTTTCCGGTAATAAACCAGAAATGAAATATTTGAATATAGAAAGCTTTAAACAGGAAGTATTAATTTTAAATACCCAATTATACTTAGAAAGCGAGTATATCGATATGTATAATTATGAGATACAAAAATATAGTAATAAATACAATATTAGCGAAAGTTTATTACGTGGAATTCTTATGTTAGAAAATGTAAATCGAGGGTCATTTTTCACAAAAATATCTGAACGTATATTGTGCAGATTATTTCCCAGATGGGTTATTAGAACAGATAGATCTATAGGGATTGCCCAAATTAAGGTATCGACGGCAAAAGAATTGTTAAAAAAAAGTCCAGAAAAATTTTTAAGCACTATGACCAATACTGACTTTAGTATTAAGTTGTGTGCAAAATACTTAGGGCAATTAGTTTCTGAATCTAATAATCCTGAAAATATATACCAATACTTGATATATCGCTACATGGGCTATGCAAATAATACTAAAGATAATAGACAGTTTTTATACGAAGCTGCTTTAGAAGCAATTGATCAAGGTGAAATAAGATGTTATATCAATTGTGACTAAATAAAATAAAAGAGGCTGGGACAAAAGTCCCTTAAAATATTCAAATACAAATAAACCCTGTAAGAATTGTGCTTTTTTACAATCCTTATAGGGTTTATTCTTGTTTATAAT